>NZ_DATMTD010000083.1:0-10061 GCF_035565035.1 Oxalicibacterium sp.
AGACAATGTTTGATGCATTTTGTTGTGAAAATGAAATCATACCTACAGGGTTGGAAGACGATTTATCGACTTCGTTCCATCATCAACGCCCGGTCGGAAACGGACAAAACATAACGAAACCGAAACTTCGTCCCCACACCGGTTCACATTGCCCCACAATGCTGCCTTTGCCAAACCGGATCGCGCATGTCATTTTCCTTTTCCGCCTTTTTTCTTGCCGTTTTCCGCCTTGCCGGAATGGAGCATCTGTCATGAGTACGCAAGCAGTCATTACCTGGGACGACGCGGGAGAAGAGCGCTCCGTCCGCTGGCAGTCCGAACGCGGCGCGGCGGCACCGAAGCGCGTCGTCATTGCAGACGATACACTGAATGCCGATTCGGCGTTTCGCCTCGCGAGTGAGGGCACCGGACTGCTGTGGCGCGGCGATTATCAGAATGCACGCCAACTCTTGCAGGCACTGGCGCGTCGCATCGACCGCAAGCCGCGCAAGGCCGCGGCTTCTGCCATCGACGCTTTCAACCAGCATCGCCAGTTGCAATCGCAACGTGCGCGTACGCTGGGCATGCTGCTGATCGAGATTGAGGACGATTATGTGATTCCGTTGCGTCGCGCGCCGGATATCAAGCTCGCGTGCAATGAAGCCTACGGCGCCAGCAATGGGGCATTCGTCGTTTCCCTGCGTGAAATTCTCGGGTTGATCGGTGCACACGAATGGCGCAAGACCGGTGTCGAGATTCCGGCACTCGGCGCGCGCATTCACCCGTATTACGGCGTGTTTTCCCCGGTTCGCGGCGAATATCTGGATCTGATTGCAGAAGCGCCGCTGCCTGCGACTTCGCTTGCTTTCGATATCGGTACCGGCACAGGAGTGATCGCGGCATTGCTGGCCAAACGCGGCATCAAGGAAGTGATCGCCACCGATCAGGACGCACGCGCGCTGTCGTGCGCACGGGAGAACATCAAGCGGCTCGATCTGACCGATCGGGTCGAGATCGTCGACGTCGATCTTTTCCCGGAAGGCAAGGCGCCGCTGATCGTCTGCAATCCACCGTGGATTCCGGCGCGCCCGAGTTCCGCCATCGAATATGCAATCTACGATCCTGACAGCCGCATGCTGCGCGGTTTTCTGGGCGGGCTTGCCGGGCATCTGACCGCGAAGGGTGAGGGCTGGTTGATCCTGTCGGATCTGGCCGAACATCTGGGACTGCGTTCGCGCGAAGAGCTGCAGCAGATGATCGACGATGCCGGATTAAAGGTAATTGCCCGCATGGACACCAAACCTGTGCATCCGCGCGCCGCAGACGAAAACGATCCGTTGCATGACGCGCGGTCCAGGGAAGTTACCTCGCTGTGGCGTCTGACGGCGCGCTAGACCAACGACTTATCGCAACCTGTTTTTTATCAAGGGAAAATCAACATGGCCAACAAACCAGCCCGTTTTCTGACCTTCAAATGTGCGAAGTGCAACAAGCCGGTACAAGTGCAATTGCAAAAGGTTTCCGCCTGCTCGCACATCCAGCCGTACCAGGGAATCTGCAACTGCGGCGAACTCAAGCGTCATGCCACCGGTGACAAGGGGGCCGTCGAAACATTTGTGGCGACGGGCGAAATCCATCATCACCACCATCATCACTGACGCGCAGCCGACAGCCGCGGTTGTCAGATTTCGATGAACCGCATCCTGAAGTTGCGGCCCTTGATGTTGCCGTTGTTCAGGCGGGCGTACGCCTTTTGTGCGACCGATCGTTCCAGCGCGACATAGGTC
Organism: Oxalicibacterium sp.; assembly: GCF_035565035.1. GTDB lineage: Bacteria > Pseudomonadota > Gammaproteobacteria > Burkholderiales > Burkholderiaceae_D > Oxalicibacterium. Next base: position 1,767 of record NZ_DATMTD010000083.1, read on the forward strand.
ATGAATTCGAACACGTTGATCTTGCCGACCTGTTCCTTGGTCAACCCGGCCTCGCCGGTCAGTGCGCCCAGCAAATCGCCGGGACGCAGCTTGTCCTTTTTGCCGCCCATGATGCATAGCGTCACCATGGGTGCGGCCAGCATGCCACCATCCGCCGGCTCCAGTTCTGCCAGATCAAACCATTGCGCAGGACGCTGCTGATAGTCCTCGATCAGTTTGACCCATTTTTTTTCGTTCGGCGCACACAGGCTGAGCGCCAGTCCCTTGTCCTGATTGTTGCGGCCGGTGCGGCCGATACGATGGATGTGGACTTCGGTATCTTTCGACACGTCGACGTTGATGACGGCATTCAATGACTGGATATCCAGCCCGCGTGCCGCGACGTCGGTCGCCACCAATACCGAGCAGCTCCGATTGGCAAACAGCACCAGGATTTCATCGCGCTCGCGCTGCTCCAGTTCGCCGTAGAGCGCCAGCGCGCTGAATCCCTGTGCGCGCAATTCCTCCGCCAGTTCCCGGCAATGTATCTTGGTATTGCAGAATGCCAGCGTCGATGTCGGACGGAAATGATTCAGCATGCGTGCAACCGCCGCATTGCGATCGTCGTAACCCACTTCGTAAAAACGCTGCTCGATCTGCGCATCGTCATGTTGCGATTCCACCTTGATCTCCACCGGATCGCGCAGAAATTCGGCACTGATCTTGCGGATGTCGTCCGGGTAAGTAGCCGAGAACAGCAAGGTCTGGCGGCGAACGTTGCATGCACTGGCGATGCCGGCGATGTCTTCGTAAAAGCCCATATCGACCATGCGATCCGCTTCGTCCAGCACCAGTGTCTGGACCTTGGACAGATCGATCGTGGCGCGCCCGATGTGATCCCGGATACGACCCGGCGTGCCGACGATAATGTGCGCGCCGTGTTCCAGTGAGGCAATCTGCGGTCGCATCGGTGTTCCGCCGCAGAGCGTCAGTACCTTCACGTTCTCGGTAAAGCGCGCAAGACGGCGTAGTTCGTTCGATACCTGATCCGCCAGTTCGCGCGTCGGACAGACAACCAGTGCCTGAACCGCAAACCATGTCGGGTTCAGCTTTTGCAGGAGGCCGATACCGAACGCTGCCGTCTTGCCACTGCCGGTCTTTGCCTGTGCGATCAGGTCACGCAACTGCAGAATCGCCGGCAGGCTTTGCGCCTGGATTGGCGTCATCTCGTGATAGCCGAGCGTGGACAGATTTTTCTGGATGTCAGGCGACAGGGCGAGCGTAGAGAAGGACAGGGGAGACATGGTGGTGCGCCAATTACGATGGAAAGGCTGGCAGTCTAACAGGCAAGGCGGTGGGGCGACGCATGTGTCTTGCACATGTCCTGATAAGGATAGTCGTCTTGCAACTTCAACAAGGACATTCCTTGTTTTTGATATTGATGGATGTTTCGTCTCGAGCGGATGTCAATATAACGCAGGCCGGGAATGGCTATTTTTATGAAATATGAACAATATAGTTGCATAGCGAATTAAAATGTCCTAGGATGAATGCATGTTCGAACACTGCCTTTACTTCAATACGACCGCGCTGGCCCGCACGCTGGAGCGCGAATGGACCAAAGCCTTCAAGCCTTTCGGCCTGACGCCTTCGCAAGCGTTCATGTTGCGTGTGGTCCTGGCAAAGCCCGGACTGCTGCAGAGCGAATTGGCGGCGGAACTGTCGATTTCGCGATCCACGGCGACGCGGACGCTGGACGGGTTGCAACAGTTGAAATTGCTTGAGCGCAGAGCGACAGATCGCGATGGACGGGAGTCGGCGATCGAACCGACGGAGTTGGCCGAATCGATGAAAGATGGAATCAATGCGGCAAGTGCCGAAGTTACACGACGCTTGAAGAAGGAGTTGAGTGTGGCGAAGTTTGACGAAACCGTGGCAAACGTTCGTGCTGTTCGTGTCGGGCTGGAGTAATTTTATTTTTCATATAGTTGCATAGCTAACTAAAGGAGTATTGAAATGCCCATTCTTAATGTCAAGGTAAGTGCAGTAAAAACGCCGCAACTGGTACAGGAAATCTCCGGGTTGCTGCTGGATCTGACCACACGCATTCTGAAGAAGAAACGCGAAGTCACGGCAATCGCCATCGACTTCGTCGATCCTGACAGTTGGGTTGTTGGAGGAAAGCTGCTAAGCGAACAGCAAAAGAGCAGCTTCTATTTCGATATCAAGGTCACCGATGAAACCAACACCAAGGATGAAAAGGCGGCCTATATCAAGGAGGCTTTTGCCGGGTTCGAGCGCATTCTCGGCAACTTGCACGAGGAAAGCTACATCCACATCGAGGATGTGAGGGCGGCCTCATACGGCTACGGTGGCCGTACACAGGAGTACCGGTATCACCACTGACGCCGACAAGGAGTAGCGAAAGTCTAGATACGGACAGCCGGAACGTCGTCCATCAACTTGTCCATCGTGATCGGCAGCGTCCGTATCCGCTTGCCGGTTGCGTGATAGACGGCGTTGGCGACGGCGGCGGCCAGGCCGGTAATGCCGATCTCGCCGATGCCGCGCACGCCGAATTCATTCAATTTGTAATCCGGATAATCGAGCAGGATGACATCGATTTGCGGTTGATCGGCATGGACCGGGACCACGTACTCCGCATAGTTGTTATTGACCGGCATCGCATTGCGTTCGTCGTATTCGGTGGCCTCGAACAACGCCATGCCGATGCCCATCACGACGGCGCCTTCGACCTGATTGCCGGCCATCTTGTGATTGACAACCTTGCCGACATCGATGGCGCTGACAACACGCGAGACGCGCAGGCGCGAAATACCGGGATCCCAGCGCACTTCGACAAAATGGACGCCGAACGAGCGGAATGAAACCTTGCCGGCAGCATCGGGTTTGGTGTTGCCCTGGCCTTCGGCGCTGGCGACTTTCTGTGCCTGCAGTATTTGCGAAAACGACAGGGCACGGGAACCATGTTTCAGCGTGCCGTTTTCAACTGTCAGCTCATCCGGCTTGATGCCGTGAAAGCTGCCGCCTTCCGCTGTCGCAAACGTTTTCAATTGATCGAGCGCCTTGCGGCTGGCTTGCGCGATGGCCGGCATCACGCTGGCCGTTGCCCATGAGCCGCCGGAGACCGGTCCGCTCGGGAACGAGGAATCGCCGAGCTTGACGATGATTTTTTCGAGAGGCAGGCCGGTCACGCTGCTGACTGTCTGTGCGGCGACGGTGTAGGTACCGGTGCCGATATCCTGCACGGCGCAGGTGACATATGCGGTGCCGTCGGCGCGCAACGACACACGCGCTTCAGCCGGCGTGCGCATCGCATCCCAGCTGCAGGCGGCAACGCCATAGCCGATGATTTCGGTTCCTTCTCGCATTGCACCGATGCGCGGATCGCGCTTGCTCCAGCCAAAGGCCTTGGCTCCCTGATCGTAAGCGTCGCGCAGATGGTTGCTGGACCACGGCAGTTTTTCGCTTTCATCGATTTCCGCAAAATTGAGTTTGCGGAATTCCAGCGGATCAATGCCGTTGGCGATGGCCATTTCATCAATCGCCGATTCCAGTGCGAATAATCCCGGTGCCGCACCAGGCGCACGCATCGATGTCGGCGTGCCGTGATTGACCTGTGCGGTCTTGTGCGTCACGCGCATGTTCGGACAGCTGTAACCGCCTTGCGTCATGCCGCCGCAGTTCTCGGTGTAGGTATCGGTGAACGAGGTCGTGTTGATCGAATCGTGACTGAGCGCAACCAGCTTGCCGCGATCGTCGGTGGCCAGACGCAGATGCTGACGGGTTTCCGGACGGTGACCGGTGGTGGTGAACATCTGTCCGCGCGGCACCACCAGTTGCACCGGCCGTCCGGTAATGCGCGATGCGGCACTGGCCGCGATTGAATGCGGCCATGCCCATAGTTTGCTGCCAAAGCCGGAACCGATGAAGGGCGCCTCGACTGTCACGCGATCCGGCGACAGGCCGAAGATACGCGCCAGCGTATTGCGATGGATGACGACACCTTGTGTCGCTTCATAGACATGCAGTTCGCCGTTATTCCAGCGGGCGGTGGTGGCGTGCATTTCCATCGGATTGTGTGTTTCCACCGGCGTCACATAGACGGCGTCGATCTTGCGTGGTGCGCTGGAAAAAGCAGCGTCGGCATTTCCGCTGGTGAATGTTTTCGACGCATCCTTCGGTTCCATTGCCTTGACGCTCTGCGCAAGACTGGCAACGGTTTTGTCCTTCACATAGTCGACCTTGACGCGATAGGCCGCCTCACGTGCATGTTCAAAGGTGTCGGCAACAACCAGCGCGACGAACTGGCCGGCGTAATAGACACGGTCGTCCTCGAAAGGCAGGCGGCTTTCATCGACCTTGCTGCCATTCGCAACGTCTTGCGGCGAAAAGTCGTTTTTCGGACTGTGGAACAGTTTTGAAAAATGCTGGTGGTGATAGATGCCGATCACACCGGGGACTTTTTCTGCTTCGGCCGTATCGATGCGGCGCACACGACCGCTGGCGATGGTGCTGAACACGCCATAGGCGTGCGCGATGTTTGCCGGATGATGATCGGCTGCGTACATGGCAGCACCGGTCACCTTCAGGCGCCCGTCCACCCGTCGCACGGCGGCGCCGATGATGTTGTCACTCATTGCGTTCTCCTGTTGTCCGTATCGCGCATGACGTTTTATGCGAACAGCGTTTGCAGATTGCGCACGATTGCCTGCTGGCCGAGCGGAATCTTGTAGGCGTTGTGCTTGTAGGGAATCGCGCCTTGCATCGCGATCATTGCAACGCGCTGAAAATTTTCCAGCGTCGGTTGCTGGCCGATCAGTGCCGCTTCCGCATTGCTTGCGCGCCACGGTTTGGTGGCGACGCCACCCAGCGCGATGCGTGCGTCCTTGATCACGCCGCCTTCCGTTGCCACGATGATGGCGCTGGACGCCAGCGCAAACTGGTATGACGCGCGATCGCGCAATTTCAGATAGCCTGATTTGCTGCCGGCGATCGGCCGGTCGAGCACGATGTGGGTAATCAGTTCGTCGTTTTGCAGCGCGTGCTCCTGCCACGGCGTATTGCCGGGCAGCAGGTGGAAGTCGAGAAAGTTGATGTCGCGTTCACCACGCGGTCCCTGCACATGGATGGTGGCGCCAATCGCTGCCATCGCCACGCACATATCCGAGGGATGCGAGGCGATGCAATGATCGGTGGTTCCCAGCACCGCATGCACGCTGCGATTCTGGCCGCCGACCGCAGCGCAACCGGAATGCGGCTCCCGCTTGTTGCAGGGCGACACGCCATCGCGAAAATAGCCGCAACGCACACGCTGCATGACATTGCCGGCAGTCGTCGCCTTGTTGCGCAATTGCGTGGTGGCGCCAGACAGCAATGCCTGCGACAGGACCGGATAGTCGCTGATGATTTTTGCGTCGTTTGCCAGCGCGGTATTCGTCACCATCGCACCGATGCGCAGGCGGCCATCGGTCAGCGGTTCTATTTTGTTCAAGGGCAGGCGATTGACATCGACCACGCGCTGCGGACGCATGACATCGATCTTCATCAGATCGAGCAGCGTGGTGCCGCCGGCCAGATAGGACGAGGGCAGTTGTGCGTGGAAGTTGATCGCTTGAGCCGGATCGGCAGCACGTGTGTAGTCGAAGTTGCGCATCAGCCGGCCCCGCCGATCTTGCCGCGTGCCGACTGGATAGCGGCAAGGATGTTCTTGTACGCGCCGCAACGACAGATGTTGCCACTCATCGCTTCACGCACGCTGGCATCGTCGGTGCCGATGCTCTTGTCTTTCAGAATGGCTACAGCCGTCATCATCTGCCCCGACGTGCAATAACCGCACTGGAACGCATCGTGTTCCCAGAACGCTTGCTGGATCGGATGCAGTTCGCCATTGCGTTCCAGCCCTTCGATGGTCGTGATTTCGTCGCCGTCATGCATGACGGCCAGCGAAAGACAGGAATTCACCGGCTTGCCGTTGACATGCAGCGTGCATGCGCCGCACTGGCCGTGGTCGCATCCCTTTTTGGTGCCGGTCAGGTGCAGTTGGTCTCGCACGACGTCGAGCAGGACGGCATTTGCGGCGACTTGCAGCGTCTGCTGCCTGCCGTTGACGTTCATCCGAACAGTATGGCTGCCGGCGGCTTGCGCGGCACTATCTTCTGCCACAAGGGCCTCCGCGGCAGCCGTTTGGGACCAGGCATTGTTGCCGGCGACCGCCAGTCCGGAGGCACCCATCGATTTGAGAAAGCTGCGTCTCGCCGGTCGGACCGGATGCCGTTCCTGCTCTGTCGAGACGGGTTGAGGGGAGGAGGGGGAATGATTGTCTGCCATGAACGCCGCCTGCGAAAAGTCGAAACGAGATCGATCTGGGTTAGCGTCTGCATCGGCAACCTGCCATGTCGATGCGCATTGTGTTCGTGGCTGATTGATTGCGTGTGGTAGTCGAAAGTTCAATATGCGCGTCTTGAAAAGATTGCATCTGCCTGACCGGCAATCTTGCACCTGCGTATTACCTTGGCGTTAATCCGGTATTCTCTGCATTCCGCAAATAATGCGATCCGTTTATGTTCTGCACCGTTATCTCTCGATGAATCACAAGCTCACGCCATCCACCATCCTGTTTTTGACAATCGCGCCCTTGTTGTGGGCTGGCAATGCCATTGTCGGCCGGACAGTCAACGATCTGGTACCGCCGGTCATGCTAAACCTGTTGCGCTGGTCGATCGCACTACTGATTCTGCTGCCGCTGGCGAGCAGGATTTTTCGGCGCGGCAGTGCGTTATGGACCAACTGGCGCAGATTTTCATTGCTCGGTCTTCTCGGCATCGGTCTTTACAACACGCTGCAGTATCTGGCGTTGCATACGTCATCGCCGATCAATGTGACGCTGGTGGCTGCGAGCATGCCGGTCTGGATGATGCTGATCGGATCGGCGTTTTTCGGCGTATCGATTTCGCGCCGGCAAACGATCGGGGCGGTCTTGTCGATTGCCGGCGTACTGCTGGTGCTGAGCCGAGGGGAGTTGCGTTTCCTGCTGGCACTCCGATTGGTGCCAGGCGACGTGTTGATGATCATTGCAGCGATTATCTGGTCGTTCTACAGCTGGTTATTGACGCTGCCGAAGGACCCGCCGGAAATCCGCAACGACTGGGCCGCATTTCTGTTGGCGCAGGTCGCCTTTGGCGTCGCGTGGTCGGCAATGTTCACTGTTGGCGAGCAGATCGTCGGTCCGCAGGAAGTGTCATGGGGCTGGCCGCTGGCGGCGGCGCTGTTGTTCGTCGCGATTGGCCCGGCGATCATCGCATTGCGCTGCTGGGGACTCGGTGTGCAACGTGTCGGACCGACGATTGCAGGATTCTTCAGCAACCTGACGCCGCTGTTTGCGGCATTGATGTCGTCGGCATTTCTGGGAGAGATGCCGCACGCGTATCACGCTGTCGCCTTTCTCCTTATTGTCGGCGGCATTGTCATTTCGTCGCGGCATCGCTGAAGGTTGCATCGCGGATTCGCTTATTGGCGTTGCGTTTCCGTCCGTTCTTCAGGCTGAAATTCAGTTTCTTCATCGAAAGTCGAATTGGCAGTCATTCGTTTTGTGCTCTCCTGGCGATGGTCCTTGATTCTTCCCTTGGATTTTGCGACTTGCCTGTCCAGTTTTTCCATCAAGCCATCGATGGCGGCATACAGATCCTGCGCCTGATCTTCCGCATGCAATGTTTCTCCCTTGAGCCGCAGGTTGACTTCGGCGCGTTGGCGCATCTCCTTTTGCGGCAAGGTGTCCACGCTAAGGGTGACGTCGATTTCGATGATGCGATCGCAATGCCGGGTGATGCGTTCAAGCTTGGTGGTGATGTATTCCCGAATGCCCGGCGTCAGTTCCAGATGATGTCCGCTGATCAGTATGTTCATGCATTGTCTCCCGTTCTAAGTGATGAAAGTATGAACATGCGCGCCAAGAATCGTTCATCTCGTCTTGTTCTGAAAATTACGACCAATCCGAACGATTTTTCCTCATCAGTATTCTGACGGCGATTGATGGTGTTGTCCTACTGGACCTTTGTGGCTGTTGTGAAAAAATGCGGAGCAGACGGTCGGGCAGATCGTCCGTTGCATTGTTGTTTCCGGGTAGCACCATGAAGGCACGATAGAGAAGACACGATAATTCGCATAAAGGAGATCGTCATGGCAATAATGGATACACCTATGGTGGAGCGGCGTCAGATCGCTGATCGTCGCGCAGGTGCGGTCAGGCACGGCCTGACCGCGGTCGATTGGGTCGCAATGATATTGCTGATCGTC
>NZ_DATMTD010000084.1:0-14142 GCF_035565035.1 Oxalicibacterium sp.
TTATTACTCGATGATTTTAGCCACGACGCCGGCGCCGACGGTACGACCGCCTTCACGAATAGCGAAACGCAGACCTTCTTCCATCGCGATCGGGTTGATCAGCATCACGGTGATCGAGACGTTGTCGCCTGGCATGACCATTTCTTTATCCTTCGGCAACTCGATCGAACCAGTCACGTCCGTGGTACGGAAGTAGAACTGTGGACGGTAGTTGTTGAAGAACGGGGTGTGACGGCCGCCTTCGTCTTTCGACAGGACATAGATCTCGCCGGTGAAGTGTTTGTGTGGCTTGATCGAACCTGGTTTTGCCAACACTTGACCACGCTCCACGTCTTCACGTTTGGTGCCGCGCAGCAGCACGCCGACGTTGTCGCCTGCCTGACCTTGGTCGAGCAGTTTGCGGAACATTTCGACGCCGGTGCAGGTGGTTTTTTGCGTATCACGAATACCGACGATTTCGAGTTCTTCGCCGACTTTGACGATACCGCGCTCAACACGACCGGTGACAACGGTACCGCGACCGGAGATCGAGAACACGTCTTCGACTGGCAGCAGGAACGTGCCATCAACAGCGCGCTCTGGCGTTGGGATGTAGCTGTCGAGTGCTTCGGCCAGTGCCATGATGGCTTGTTCGCCCAGTGGACCGGTGTCGCCTTCGAGTGCGAGTTTCGCCGAACCTTTGATGATTGGCAGGTCGTCGCCAGGGAATTCGTATTTGGAGAGGAGCTCGCGCACTTCCATTTCGACCAGTTCGAGCAGTTCTGCGTCATCGACCATGTCTGCCTTGTTCAGGAAGACGATGATGTATGGCACGCCAACCTGACGCGACAACAGGATGTGTTCGCGGGTTTGCGGCATTGGGCCGTCTGCTGCGGAGCACACCAGGATTGCGCCGTCCATCTGCGCTGCGCCGGTGATCATGTTTTTGACATAATCGGCGTGGCCTGGGCAGTCAACGTGCGCGTAGTGGCGATTTGCGGTTTCGTATTCGACGTGCGCGGTGTTGATCGTGATACCGCGCGCTTTTTCTTCCGGCGCTGCGTCAATCTGGTCGTACGCTTTTGCTTCGCCGCCGAATTTCTTCGACAACACCGTCGCAATCGCTGCCGTCAGCGTGGTTTTACCATGATCGACGTGACCAATCGTGCCGACGTTCACGTGCGGCTTGGTCCGCTCGAATTTGCCTTTTGCCATTTTATTCTTCCTTCAAAAAGAACGATTTGTTTGTAAAAACAATGAATTAATTAATGATTGCAACCTGCCCGCTCCTTGCGAAGCGGGCAAAACACTTACTTGGTCTTGGAAGTCACGATTGCGTCGATGACATTCTTCGGAGCTTCCGAATAGTGCTTGAATTCCATCGAGTAAGTCGCACGACCTTGTGTTGCCGAACGCAGCGATGTCGAGTAACCGAACATTTCCGACAGCGGCACTTCAGCCTTGATGATCTTGCCACCGCCGCCGGCGATTTCATCCATGCCTTGCACCATACCGCGGCGGGACGACAGATCGCCCATCACGGTACCGGCGTAATCTTCTGGGGTCTCGACTTCAACAGCCATCATCGGCTCGAGAATGACCGGACTGGCTTTACGGCAACCATCCTTGAACGCCATCGAACCGGCCATGCGGAACGCGTTTTCGTTCGAGTCAACATCGTGGTACGAACCGAAGAACAGCGTGACCTTGACGTCGACCACCGGGTAGCCGGCCAACACGCCGGTCGTCAGTGTTTCACGCACGCCCTTTTCAACCGCAGGGATGTATTCGCGTGGAACGGTACCGCCCTTGATCGCGTCGACAAATTCAAAACCCTTGCCCGGCTCTTGCGGCTCGATCTTCAACACCACGTGACCGTACTGACCACGACCACCGGATTGCTTGACGAACTTGCCTTCGATTTCTTCGCAAGTCTTGCGAATCGTTTCGCGGTACGCAACCTGCGGCTTGCCGACGGTCGCTTCGACGCCGAATTCGCGCTTCATACGGTCAACGATAATGTCCAGATGCAGCTCGCCCATACCGGCGATGATGGTCTGACCCGATTCTTCGTCGGTACGCACGCGGAACGATGGATCTTCGGCAGCCAGACGATTCAGTGCCAGACCCATTTTTTCCTGGTCGGCCTTGGTTTTTGGCTCAACTGCCTGCGAGATAACCGGCTCAGGGAAGACCATGCGTTCGAGCACAACGACAGCCTTGTCGTCGCACAGCGTGTCGCCAGTGGTCGTGTCTTTCAAACCGACGACTGCAGCGATATCGCCTGCCAGCATTTCCTTGATTTCTTCGCGCTGGTTTGCGTGCATCTGAACGATACGACCGATACGCTCTTTCTTCTCTTTCACCGAGTTGAAAACGGTATCGCCCGAGTTCAAGGTACCCGAGTAGCAACGGATGAAGCACAGTTGACCGACAAACGGATCGGTTGCGATCTTGAATGCCAGCGCCGAGAACTTCTCATCGTCTTTAGCTTGACGCACGACAGGCTCGTCATCGCCATCCACACCTGGAACAGGAGGAATGTCGACTGGCGACGGCAGGTATTCGACCACGCCGTCCAGCATGGCTTGCACGCCCTTGTTCTTGAACGCCGTGCCGCACATCATCGGCACGATTTCACTGGCGATCGTGCGCTGGCGAATTGCCTTCTTGATTTCTTCCTCGGTCAGATCGCCCTCTTCGAGGTACTTGTTCATCAGTTCCTCGGAAGCTTCCGCCGCCGCTTCAACCATGTTTTCGCGCCATTTTTGCGCTTCAGCCAACAGGTTTTCAGGGATATCACGGTAGTCGAACTTCATGCCCTGCGACGCGTCGTCCCAGATGATTGCTTTCATCTTGACCAGATCGATCACGCCTTCAAAGTTTTCTTCGGCACCGATCGGCACCTGCATAGGAACCGGGTTCGCTTTCAGACGCGCACGCATCTGATCGTAGACCTTGAAGAAGTTCGCGCCGGTACGATCCATCTTGTTGACGAATGCCAGACGTGGAACCTTGTATTTGTTTGCTTGACGCCAAACCGTTTCCGATTGTGGCTGCACGCCGCCGACTGCACAGTAAACCATGCAGGCACCGTCGAGCACGCGCATCGAACGCTCAACTTCAATCGTGAAGTCAACGTGGCCCGGGGTATCGATGATGTTGATGTGGTGAGCAGGGAAATTGTTCGCCATGCCTTTCCAGAAGCAGGTCGTCGCAGCAGACGTGATCGTGATGCCGCGCTCTTGTTCCTGCTCCATCCAGTCCATGGTGGCCGCGCCATCATGTACCTCACCAATCTTGTGGTTCACACCGGTGTAGAACAGGACGCGCTCGGTCGTCGTTGTTTTACCAGCGTCAATGTGAGCCGAGATACCGATATTGCGGTAGCGCTCAATAGGGGTCTTGCGGGCCATAAGTAGTCCTAATTCGTTTTAATGAACAAAACCGAGCGCCATTTTTTCCAAAATGTGCCCGGCCTCGAACAAATTACACATGCGATGTGTGGCGCCTTCATGACACAGGCGCACGACACACATCAATTTATTAGAAGCGGAAGTGCGAGAACGCCTTGTTCGCTTCTGCCATGCGGTGCACTTCATCACGCTTTTTCATCGCACCGCCACGGCTTTCAGCCGCTTCCATCAATTCACCAGCCAAACGCAACGGCATGGATTTCTCGCTGCGCTTGTTTGCAGCTTCGCGCAACCAGCGCATGGACAATGCCATACGACGAACCGGACGAACTTCAACCGGCACTTGGTAGTTTGCACCACCGACGCGACGGGATTTCACTTCGACCATTGGCTTGCAGTTATTGATTGCTGCAGCAAACACTTCCAGCGGATCTTTGCCGGATTTGCTTTGGATCTGCTCAAACGCACCGTAGATGATGTTTTCTGCGACCGATTTTTTACCGGACAGCATCAGAACGTTGACGAACTTGGCGACATCAACATTGCCGAATTTTGGATCCGGCAGGATTTCCCGTTTGGGAACTTCACGACGACGTGGCATTTCGATTCCTTTCAATCTTCAGTTGAGCGCGCGATACGATTTATCGCTCACTCGCGGACAGTCATCATAACCATCCACTTACTCGGCCCATTCGGGACCGATACCTTTTTCGCCTAGGCGAAAATTTGATGATTACTTCTTGGCAGCTTTTGCACGCTTCGCGCCGTACTTCGAGCGAGCTTGCTTACGATCTTTGACGCCCTGGGTATCCAGTGCACCGCGGACCATGTGATAACGCACACCCGGCAAATCCTTCACACGACCGCCGCGCAGCAGCACGACACTGTGTTCTTGCAGGTTATGGCCTTCACCGCCGATGTACGAAATGACTTCGAAACCGTTGGTCAGGCGAACTTTGGCGACTTTACGCAGAGCCGAGTTAGGCTTCTTTGGAGTCGTCGTGTAGACGCGGGTGCAGACGCCGCGTTTTTGCGGGCTGTTTTCCAGCGCCGGCGATTTGCTCTTGACGCGTGCCGAAACACGCGGCTGGCGAATCAATTGATTGATGGTTGGCATCGCTCTTAATCCAGCTAATACAACATTGATAATACGAACCCGAAAACGGATGCTCGGGACCAGGAAATCGTGCGGAAGAATGGGATTCAACGCGCGGCTCGATCGAGCCTTGAAGGAAAAAAGCGCGCAAAAGGAGTGCAAAAAAGGCAGACCAAAGAACGCTTAAGCCAAACAGAGCTTAAAATCGAGAACTCGCGAGTATATCCCTCCCCATTTTCTGCGTCAACTGCGATGTCGGCAGATACGCACTGAAATACGTTGTGAATCGGCACATTGCAGCTATTTGGCCAAAATCGCTGCCTAGTATTACTGCGCCGGCTTGAAATGTCCGGAAACTTACAAGGATGACAAATAAAAACGGCACCAGAATCTGGTGCCGTTTTTGTTAAAACATCAACCGATCAATGGGAGTCGGTATCGCTGTCCGGTGGATTCGACACATCGGCAAACTGCGCTTCCATTTCGGCGGCACGCGCCGCTTTTTCGGATTGCAACAGCGCCGTACGCTCTTCGGCTTCCCACGATTCCTTTTCCTTGCGGGCACGGTGGTATGCCAGACCCGTACCGGCCGGGATCAGACGACCGACGATGACGTTTTCCTTCAGGCCGCGCAGGCCATCTTTCTTGCCCATGATCGCAGCTTCGGTCAGGACACGCGTGGTTTCCTGGAACGATGCAGCGGAAATGAACGAATCGGTCGACAGCGATGCCTTGGTGATACCCAGCAACACGTTTTCATACGTTGCAGGGATCTTGCCTTCGGCAGTCACGCGATCGTTTTCGTCCAGCAACTCGGAACGCTCGACCTGCTCACCAACGATATAGCTGGTATCGCCCGGTTCCACAACCTGCACGCGACGCAACATCTGACGCACGATGACTTCGATATGCTTGTCGTTGATCTTCACGCCTTGCAGACGGTACACGTCCTGCACTTCATCGACGATGTAACGTGCCAGCGCTTCAATCCCCAACAAACGCAGGATGTCTTGCGGATCGGCTGGACCGTCGACAATCATCTCGCCCTTGTTCACGACCTGGCCGTCATGTACCAGCACTTGCTTGTCCTTGGTGATCAGGAACTCGTGCTTGTTACCGTCCATGTCCGTGATTTCCAGACGTTGCTTGCCTTTGGTTTCCTTGCCGAATGCAACCGTTCCGGTGACTTCTGCCAGCATGCCGGCATCTTTCGGCGAACGCGCTTCAAACAACTCGGCAACACGCGGCAGACCACCGGTGATGTCACGTGTTTTTTGCGATTCGGTCGGGATACGTGCCAACACTTCGCCAACGGTCACTTGCTGACCGTCTTTGACGGTGATCAGCGCACCAACCTGGAACCCGATCGTCACCGCGTGTTCGGTACCGGCGATCTTTACTTCTTCGCCGTTTTCGTTCAGCAGTTTGACCTGTGGACGTACCGACTTGGTAACCGAACCACGACGCTTCGCATCGATAACGACCAGTGTCGACAGGCCGGTGACTTCGTCGATCTGACGTGCAACGGTAACGCCTTCTTCGACGTTCTCGAACTTCACCGTACCGGTGTATTCGGTAATGATCGGACGGGTCAGCGGATCCCAAGTTGCCAATGCGGTGCCGGCCTTGATCGCCATGCCGTCCTTGACGATCAGCGTTGCGCCGTACGGCACTTTATGACGCTCGCGCTCACGGCCGTGGTCGTCCGTGATCAGCACTTCGCCGGAACGGGAAATGACGATCTGACCGCCTTTGCCATTGGTGACGTAACGCATGGTTGCCGTGAAGCGAACGGTACCGTTCGACTTGGCTTCGACAGACGATGCCACTGCTGCACGCGATGCCGCACCACCGATGTGGAACGTACGCATCGTCAGCTGCGTGCCTGGTTCACCGATCGACTGCGCTGCTACCACACCGACGGCTTCACCGGCATTGACCAGCGTACCGCGGCCGAGATCACGGCCGTAGCACTGTGCGCACAGGCCGAAGCGCGTGTCGCAGGTCAATGGCGTACGGATCTTCACTTCGTCAATGCCGAGGCGTTCGATTTCTTCGACCATGTCTTCATTCAACAACGTGCCGGCGGCGTACAGGGTCTCTTGCGTTTCCGGATTGACGACATCGGTTGCAGCAACGCGGCCGAGGATACGGTCACGCAATGCTTCGATGACTTCACCGCCTTCGACCAGCGCTTTCATCGATGCGCCGTTCGAAGTGCCGCAATCGTCTTCGATCACAACCAGATCCTGCGTCACGTCGACCAGACGACGGGTCAGGTAACCTGAGTTCGCGGTTTTCAACGCGGTATCGGCCAGACCTTTACGCGCACCGTGAGTCGAGATGAAGTACTGCAACACGTTCAGACCTTCGCGGAAGTTCGCGGTGATCGGCGTTTCGATAATGGAACCATCCGGTTTCGCCATCAGGCCGCGCATACCGGCCAGCTGACGAATCTGTGCTGCGGAACCGCGCGCACCGGAGTCGGCCATCATGTAAATCGCATTGAACGATTCTTGCGTGGTTTTGGTGCCATCACGTTTGGTGACGTCTTCAACCTTGAGTTGATCCATCATGGCCTTGCCGACGTCGTCGCCGGCCTTGCCCCAGATATCAACCACTTTGTTGTAACGTTCGCCAGCGGTAACCAGACCGGACGAGTATTGCTGTTCGATCTGTTTGACTTCGCCTTCAGCGGTCGCAATGATGTCCACTTTCTGTGGCGGCACCAACATGTCGTCGACGCAAATCGAGATACCGGCGCGCGTTGCGAGACGGAAGCCCGATTGCAGCAATTGATCGGCAAACACGACGGTGGCGCGCAGGCCGCATTTGCGGAACGACAAGTTGATCAGACGCGAGATTTCTTTTTTCTTCAACGCACGATTCAGCACGCTGAACGGCAGACCTTTCGGCAGAATTTCCGACAGGATTGCGCGGCCAACGGTGGTTTCGTAACGGGTCACCGTTTTTTCGAATTCGCCGGTTTCGACGTTCTTCGGATATTCAGTGATACGCACGGTAATACGTGTTGCCAGTTCGACTTGCTTGTTGTCGTAGGCACGGATGACTTCGGACACGTCCGGGAACATCATGCCTTCGCCCTTGGCGTTGATCGCCTCGCGGGTCGCGTAGTATAGACCCAGCACGATATCTTGCGAAGGAACGATCGATGGTTCGCCGTTCGATGGGAACAGGATGTTGTTCGACGCCAGCATCAGCGTGCGCGCTTCCATCTGTGCTTCGATCGACAATGGAACGTGAACCGCCATTTGATCGCCGTCGAAGTCGGCGTTGAACGCCGCGCAGACTAGTGGATGCAACTGGATCGCCTTACCTTCGATCAGGACCGGCTCGAACGCCTGGATACCCAAACGGTGCAGCGTAGGCGCACGGTTCAGCATGACCGGATGTTCGCGGATCACTTCTTCCAGGATGTCCCACACGACTGGCGTCTGGTTTTCAACTTCTTTTTTCGCAGCCTTGATCGTGCTGGCGATACCCATCACTTCGAGCTTGTTGAAAATGAATGGCTTGAACAATTCCAGCGCCATCAATTTCGGCAAGCCGCATTGATGCAATTTCAGTTGCGGGCCCACGACGATGACGGAACGACCCGAGTAATCGACGCGTTTGCCCAGCAAGTTTTGACGGAAACGACCGCCCTTGCCTTTGATCATTTCGGCCAGCGATTTCAGCGGACGCTTGTTAGCGCCGGTCATCGCTTTACCGCGACGGCCGTTGTCCAGCAGCGAATCGACCGCTTCCTGCAGCATGCGTTTTTCGTTGCGGGTGATGATTTCCGGTGCACGGAGCTCCATCAAACGCTTCAAACGGTTGTTACGGTTGATGACGCGGCGATACAGATCGTTCAGATCGGAAGTCGCAAAACGACCGCCGTCCAGCGGCACCAGCGGACGCAGTTCTGGCGGCAGCACCGGCAGCACTTCCATGATCATCCAGTCAGGCTTGATGCCCGAACGCTGGAACGCCTCAAGCACTTTCAGGCGCTTGGCGTATTTCTTGATCTTGGCTTCGGACTTAGATTCTTTCAGTTCCTGACGCAACGTTTCCGCATCGCGATCGATGTCGATCGAACGCAGCAATTCGCGAATGCCTTCGGCGCCCATGAACGCGGTGAAGTCGTCGCCGAATTCTTCATACTTGGCGGCGTAATCGTCTTCCGACATGATCTGGCATTTTTTCAGCGGGGTCATGCCAGGATCGGTCACGACGTAGGCTTCAAAATACAGCACGCGTTCGATGTCGCGCAACGTCATGTCGAGCACCATGCCCAGACGTGACGGCAGCGATTTCAGGAACCAGATGTGCGCAGTTGGCGATGCCAGTTCGATGTGGCCCATGCGCTCACGGCGCACCTTGGCCAGCGTGACTTCAACGCCGCATTTTTCGCAGATGACGCCGCGGTGCTTCAGGCGTTTGTATTTGCCGCACAGGCATTCGTAATCCTTGATCGGGCCAAAGATTTTTGCGCAGAACAGGCCGTCGCGTTCAGGCTTGAACGTACGATAGTTGATGGTTTCCGGCTTTTTGACTTCGCCGTAGGACCACGAACGGATTTTTTCAGGGGACGCCAGACCAATCTTGATCGCGTCGAATTGTTCGTTTTGCTGAACTTGCTTGAATAAATCGAGCAGTGCTTTCATGTATCACTCCAGTTGGCGTGAAAAAACGCTGATATAGACGAAGTGGTTGCGTCGCTCTGCTTGATGACCCTGTTCGCATCTGCGGGAGAGCTGAGCCTTGAGGCCGAGTTCCGCAGATACCGGGACAGATGACGCTTCCTAACTGCTTTGCTACTGATACTAAAACTTTATTGACGTAACGCTTGCTTGAAACCATTGAACGGTGCGAATGGGAGAACCGATTACTCGGCTATCCCATTCGCACTCGATCAGTCGCGTTCCAGATCGATGTCGATACCCAACGAACGGATTTCCTTGACCAGCACGTTGAAGGATTCCGGCATGCCGGCGTCGATCACGTGGTCGCCCTTGACGAGGTTTTCGTACACTTTGGTACGGCCATTCACGTCATCGGACTTGACGGTCAACATCTCTTGCAACACGTACGATGCGCCGTATGCTTCCAGTGCCCAGACTTCCATCTCACCGAAACGCTGACCGCCGAACTGAGCTTTACCGCCCAGTGGCTGCTGCGTAACCAGCGAGTAAGGACCGGTCGAGCGTGCATGCATCTTGTCATCGACCAGATGGTGCAGTTTCAGCATGTGCATGTAGCCGACAGTAACGGTACGTTCGAACGCCTCACCGGTACGACCGTCATACATCGTGACCTGGTTCTTCGAAGGCGTCATGCCGAGGTTCTTGGCAATCGCGTCCGGGTAAGCCAGATCCAGCATGCGACGGATTTCTTCTTCGTGCGCACCGTCGAACACCGGCGTCGCAAACGGCACGCCCTGTTTCAGGTTGCTTGCCAGCGACAGCACTTCATCGTCCGAGAAGCTGTCAATGTCTTCCGTCTTGCCAGACTCGTTGTAGATCGTTTTCAGGAACTTGCGCAGTTCGGCTGCCTTGGCTTGTGCCTTCAGCATTTCGCCGATACGCAGGCCCAGACCTTTTGCCGCCCAGCCCAGATGGACTTCCAGAACCTGACCGACGTTCATACGCGAAGGAACACCCAGCGGGTTCAGTACAACGTCAGCCGGCGTACCGTCTGCCATGTAGGGCATGTCTTCCACCGGAACGATGCGCGACACCACACCCTTGTTACCGTGACGACCCGCCATCTTGTCGCCTGGCTGCAGGCGACGTTTGACTGCCAGGTAAACTTTGACCATCTTCTGCACGCCTGGCGGCAGTTCGTCGCCTTGCGTGAGCTTCTTGCGCTTCTCTTCAAAAGCCAGGTCGAACTGGTGACGTTTTTCGGCGATCGATTCCTTGATCGCTTCCAGTGCGTTTGCCGATGAATCGTCTGCAGGGCGAATATCGAACCAGTGGTATTTGTCCAGATCGTCCAAATAGTCCTTGGTGATTTTCGTGCCCTTGGCGATTTTCTTAGGACCGCCGTTGACGACCTTGCCGATCAACATTTTTTCCAGACGCTGGAACGCATCGCCTTCAACGATACGCAGCTGATCGTTCAGGTCCAGACGATAGCGCTGCAGTTCGTCGTCAATGATCTGCTGTGCGCGTTTGTCGCGTGCAATACCTTCACGCGTAAACACTTGCACGTCGATGACTGTGCCGACCATGCCGGACGGTACGCGCAACGACGTATCTTTCACGTCGGATGCTTTTTCGCCGAAAATCGCGCGCAGCAGTTTTTCTTCCGGCGTCAGTTGCGTTTCGCCCTTCGGCGTCACTTTACCGACCAGCGTGTCGCCAGCGGTGACTTCTGCACCGATGTAGACGATACCGGACTCGTCCAGACGCGCCAGCTGGTTTTCGGCCAGGTTCGAGATATCACGGGTGATTTCTTCGGCGCCCAGCTTGGTGTCACGCGCAACGACCGACAACTCTTCGATGTGAATCGAGGTGTAGCGATCGTCAGCCACGACTTTTTCGGAGATCAGGATCGAATCTTCGAAGTTGTAGCCGTTCCATGGCATGAACGCGACCAGCATGTTCTGACCCAGAGCCAATTCACCCAGATCGGTCGATGCGCCGTCGGCGATCACGTCGCCGCGAGCCACGCGATCGCCCACTTGCACGATCGGACGCTGGTTGATGTTGGTGTTCTGGTTCGAACGGGTGTACTTGATCAGGTTGTAGATATCGACACCGACTTCGCCGGCCTGTGCTTCGTCGTCATTGACGCGAATCACGACACGACCTGCATCGATGTAATCAACCACACCGCCACGCAATGCCTGCACGGTGGTGCCCGAGTCGACTGCCACGGTACGTTCAATACCGGTACCGACAAATGCTTTTTCAGGACGCAGGCAAGGAACTGCCTGGCGCTGCATGTTGGCACCCATCAATGCGCGGTTCGCGTCATCGTGCTCGAGGAACGGAATCAGCGATGCTGCGACGGAAACAACCTGGCCTGGCGCCACGTCCATGTACTGGACACGCTCTGGCGAGACCAGAATCGTTTCGCCGGCTTCACGTGCGGAAACCAGTTCATCGGACAACTGGCCGGATTTGTCGATCGTCGCATTCGCCTGAGCGATGATGTATCGGCCTTCTTCGATCGCAGACAGATAGTCGATCTGGTTCGTGACCTTGCTGCCTTCGACTTTGCGATATGGGGTTTCGAGGAAACCGTATTCGTTCAAGCGGGCATACAGCGCCAGCGAGTTGATCAGGCCGATGTTCGGGCCTTCAGGCGTTTCGATCGGGCACACACGACCATAGTGGGTCGGATGCACGTCACGTACTTCAAAGCCGGCGCGTTCACGGGTCAAGCCGCCAGGTCCGAGAGCGGAGACGCGACGTTTGTGCGTGATTTCCGACAATGGGTTGGTTTGATCCATAAACTGCGACAACTGCGACGAACCGAAGAACTCACGGATCGCGGCCGAAATCGGCTTCGAGTTGATCAGGTCGTGCGGCATCAGGTTGTCGGCTTCGGCTTGGCCAAGACGCTCTTTGACAGCGCGCTCGACACGAACCAGACCGGCACGGAATTGGTTCTCGGCCAGTTCGCCGACGCAACGTACACGACGATTACCCAGGTGATCGATATCATCGACTTCGCCGCGGCCGTTGCGCAACTCGACCAGAATCTTGATCACGGCCAGCACGTCATCGTTCGACAGCGTCATCGAACCGGTCAATTCATCGCGGCCGATACGGCGGTTGAATTTCATGCGACCGACAGCCGACAGATCGTAACGATCCGGGTTGTAGAACAACCCGTTGAACAAGGCTTCAACCGAATCTTCGGTTGGCGGTTCGCCAGGGCGCATCATGCGATAGATCGCAACCTTTGCGGCCATCTGATCGGCCGTGTCGTCCATACGCAGCGTTTGCGAGATGTAACCGCCCTGGTCCAGATCATTGGTATACAACGTCTGGATTTCCTTGACGTCCGCTTCACGCAGTTTGGCCAGGACATCTTCGGTCAACTCGTCGTTGGCGCTGGCAATGACTTCGCCGGTGCTTGAATCGACAATGTTTTTTGCCAGAATGCGGCCCAGCAGATAATCTTCCGGCACGGAAATATGCTTGATGCCGGCAGCTTCCACGTCACGGACGTGCTTGCTGTTGATACGTTTGTCTTTGGCAACGATGACCTTGCCGGCTTTGTCGACGATATCGAAACGCGCAACTTCGCCGCGCAGACGTTCTGCAACGAATGCCATTTCGGCACCTTCGTCGCGCATCTTGAAATTGTCGAAAACAAAGAAGTTCTCGAGAATCTGTTCCGGCGTCATGCCGATTGCTTTCAGCAGGATCGTGACCGGCATCTTGCGACGACGATCGACACGGAAGAACAAAATGTCTTTCGGATCGAACTCGTAATCGAGCCACGAACCGCGGTAAGGAATGATACGTGCCGAAAACAGCAGTTTGCCCGACGAGTGCGTCTTGCCGCGATCATGTTCAAAGAACACGCCTGGCGAACGGTGCAACTGCGACACGATGACGCGCTCGGTACCGTTGATGACGAACGAACCGGTGGTCGTCATGAGCGGCAATTCGCCCATGTAGACTTCCTGTTCCTTCATTTCCTTGACAACCGGCTTGGTCGGCGATTCCTTGTCCAGAATCACAAGGCGAACTTTGGCACGCAGAGGCGACGCGTACGTCAATCCACGTTGCTGGCATTCCTTGATGTTGAACGGCGGATCGCCGAGCACATACGACAGGAATTCGAGACGCGCAAAACCATTGTGCGAAACGATAGGAAAAATCGATGTGAAGGCGGATTGCAGGCCTTCATTCTTACGTTGCGACGGGATCTTTTCTGCCTGCAGGAAGCTCAGGTAAGACTCGAGCTGCGTTGCGAGCAGGAACGGAACGTTGTGGACGTTAGCGCGTTTCGCGAATGACTTGCGAATACGCTTCTTCTCAGTAAATGAGTAGTGCATGGACACTCCGTGAGTGACAGGGGAAAGGATAGAGAATTCAGGATTCAGGCTGCAATGCCGAATTGCTTTCACGCAATTCGAAACAGTGAAACCTCAAGTCTCTGCCCTTGGAAAGCCGGACCGACCAGATTACATGAAGTCAACCAAGTCTGCGTCAGACGCTTCAAAATCCAAAAACGACAAAGGAGCCAAAGCCGAACCACCCTTTCGGGCAGTTCCGTGCTTTGACTCGAGCGCTGCTATACGAGTAGCGCGAACAACCGGGATTACTTGAGGTCTGCTTTCGCGCCTGCTTCTTCCAGTTTTTTCTTCGCTGCTTCTGCGTCTGCTTTTGCGATGCCTTCTTTGACTGGCTTCGGTGCACCATCAACCAGATCTTTGGCTTCTTTCAGGCCCAGACCGGTGATTTCACGAACTGCCTTGATGACGCCGACTTTGTTTGCGCCAACTTCGGACAGGACAACCGTGAATTCGGTTTGCTCTTCAGCAGCAGCAGCGCCGCCAGCTGCGCCGCCAGCTGCTGGAGCAGCCATTGCAGCAGCGGATACGCCGAATTTTTCTTCGAATGCCTTGACCAGGTCATTCAGTTCCAGGACTGTCAGGTTGCCTACGGCTTCCAGGATGTCGTC
>NZ_DATMTD010000085.1:0-22717 GCF_035565035.1 Oxalicibacterium sp.
GAGACAAGTTTTACGTTTTCCATTTTCTGCAGGAATAACATGAAAAACGAACAAGAAAAATCGCGGATCAGAATTGCCGCATGGTATGCGCTAATGAAATATCTGTTAGTCCTGCCTGCAATATCTGAAAAATGCCTTTATAATCGCGTCCTCGTTGCAATCAAAGGACGGATGACAAAGTTGCATCCAGCCATCCGCGCCACCTGAAATGAAATCGCGTCTGTTATCCACTATCTGGCTATCGCTGCTTCTGCTGTTTTCGCAGCAGATTGCGTTCGCCGATACGTTGAAACATGCGTGCAATTCAGTCGCCGACAGCCACCAGTACACCTTTGAGGACGATTCCTCGTCGGACGATGCCGGTCGCCAGCTGTTGCTCGACGACTTCACCGGACTTCCTACCTCTTTCACGCTACCGGATATCGCCGGTCACGTTGAAGTCCCGGTAGAGACGGGCATCATCCGTCTGTCGCCGGTTGTCCTGAGTTATTACTCTTCCCGCGCACCCCCGCTCCTGTAACAGATATTCGTGTGATGGCACGTGACTGACGTGCGTCGTTCAGCCTTTTCAGGTCAGCGTCATCATCACAAAACGCGTCACCACGCCTTTGGCGTCGGATGGCATTGACCTTTGCGGTTGATCGTCGCGTTCCCTATCCGAATATCTGCCAATTCATCGCTGTATCCAGAAACGGATTATTGGTTCCTTGAGCCATGTCGTTTCGTCATTCATGACTTCTTGAGAGGTAGTTAGACAATGAGCAACGCAATTAACGCGCAAAGCGCAACCACAGGCTTTAAAAATCGCTGGTGGCAACTGGTGATCGGCCTTTTCTGTATGGCACTGGTGGCCAACCTGCAATACGGCTGGACGCTGTTCGTCGGTCCGATCGACAACGCGCATCACTGGGGCAAGACCGCCATTCAGGTCGCATTCTCGATCTTCGTTCTGACCGAAACATGGTTGGTGCCGATCGAAGGTTACCTGGTCGATAAATTCGGTCCTCGTCCAGTTGTCGCTTTCGGCGGCATCTGCGCAGGTCTTGGCTGGATCTTGAACAGCCAGGCCGATACGCTCGGCATGCTGTATTTTGCCGCTGTCGTTTCGGGTATCGGCGCAGGCTGCGTTTACGGTACCTGCGTCGGTAACGCGCTGAAATGGTTCCCTGATCGTCGCGGTCTGGCTGCTGGCCTGACTGCTGCCGGTTTCGGTGCGGGTGCTGCTGTCACCATCATCCCGATCGCCAACATGATCAAGGCTTCCGGTTACGAACATACGTTCCTGACTTTCGGTCTGATCCAGGGTATCGTCATTTTCATTCTGGCAATGCTGCTGGTGCGTCCTGTTACGCCGAAGAATCTGGTTATTCCTAAGCGCATTTCGTCCAGCAAGATTGATTACACCGGCAAGCAAATGCTGAAAACGCCAGTGTTCTGGGTGATGTACGTGCTGTTCGTGATGGTGGCTGCCGGTGGTTTGATGGCTACTGCGCAAATCGGCCCAATCGCCAAGGACTTCGGTCTGGCTTCGTTGCCTGTCACGCTGTTCGGCGCAACGCTGCCATTGCTGACGATGACCTTGTCGATCGACAGCCTGGCTAACGGTTTTACCCGTCCACTGTGCGGCTTCATTTCCGATCGTCTCGGTCGTGAAAACACGATGTTGCTGGTGTTCGTTGGTGAAGGTCTGGCATTGCTGGGTCTGATGAAGTTCGGTCACGAGCCAGTAGCATTCATGACGTTCGCTGCGCTGATCTTCCTGTTCTGGGGCGAAATCTATTCGATCTTCCCAGCGATCTGCGGCGATACCTTCGGCACGAAGTACGCAACCGGTAACAACGGTACGTTGTACACCGCAAAAGGCACGGCTTCGTTGCTGGTTCCGCTGGCATCGTTGTTGTCGGCAAGCGGTGGCTGGAGCCGCGTGTTTGTTGTTGCTGCAATCATGACCATCGTTGCAGGTTTGTCCGCCAAGCTGATCCTGTCGCCTATGCGCAAGCGCATGCTGGCCGAAGGCGATGCGAAAGCTGCTGCAATGGAAGCTGACGGCAAGGTTGCTGCCTGATGAAGATCCGGGCATCGTTGATGCCCGTTTGAAGAGAGCAGGTCGCTGGCCTCGCAAGCGCTGCTAACTGATCTAAAAGTTTTACCTGAGTTGTACCTGTTTAAGGCTGGCGTGAAAGCGCCGGCCTTTCTTTTTTGTGGCGATGATTTGCAAGAAACGACTTTATCGACCGAAGAAACCGAACTTGCCGTCACGGTCGAAGCGCAAATCCTGTCCGTTTTCCAGTTTCTTCACGACGCCATTCTTGTCGAAATGAACATGCATCAACGAATTCCACACGCCTTGTTCTTTGTAGGGATAGGTCCAAACTTCCAGTTCCTGCCGTGAAAGCCAGGAAGTTTCCGATGGGTGGCCGATGGTGCGAAGCACATAGGATTTATCGGCAACGCCGGGTTTGATCGTGGCAAATTTTTCAACGGTCAATACCTGCTCGTAAGTGATCAATCTGCCGGCGCTGTCAAAGCGAGCCATGTTGATGGCTTGACCCCAGGGATTGCGGTTGTATTCGAGAATGAATCCGTTGCCGTCCGGCATGCGAAAAGACGGGCGCCCCAGTTTGGTGATTACTTCGGCTTCCGTTTCCCCGGGATTCAGTGCCACTGGCTGAAACATTGCGCAGGCGCTTGTCAGTAAAAGCATGCCGGCAAGGAACGTTTTTTGGAGTTGTCTCATGATTTCCCTCGAAATAATCGGCTAAGTGTTTGAATCGCCTTGGCATTTCCGCTATACTGCGGGGCTGGTCTGTTCGACCAGTCTTATTAATCGTTGTTCACGATGTACGGGGTCAAGACTCTGTGCATCGCATGTGAAAGGTAATCATGTCTCTCGAAAAAGCAAACAAGGCAGCCATCGTCGCTGATAACGCGCGTGGCCAAAACGATACCGGATCGCCGGAAGTGCAAGTCGCTCTGCTGACCGCACGTATCAATGAACTCAATAGCCATTTCAAGGAACACACGAAGGATCACCATTCCCGCC
The DNA here is from genome assembly GCF_035565035.1 of Oxalicibacterium sp. Taxonomy (GTDB): domain Bacteria; phylum Pseudomonadota; class Gammaproteobacteria; order Burkholderiales; family Burkholderiaceae_D; genus Oxalicibacterium. The sequence continues at coordinate 3,044 of NZ_DATMTD010000085.1, forward strand.
GTGGTTTGCTGATGATGGTTAACCGTCGCAAAAGCCTGCTGGCCTATCTGAAAAACAAGGACGCAACGCGTTATCGCGATCTGATCGTGAAACTCGGTCTGCGCAAGTAATTCGTTGCGAAATTCCAGTCAGCTTTCGTTTTAAAAAATGCCTGCGTCAGTACTCTGATGCGGGCATTTTGTTTTTGGATGTTTTGCAGTTTGCATCCTGAAGTTCGCATCAACAAGCAGTGAATGAAAACGACGCGCCTGCCGGCGTCTCGTTTGTGGTGAGGTGAACGACAGCGCCTGAAAATCTGTCGGCAAATCAGAAAGGGAACACCGTGTTTAATAAAGTCACCAAAACCTTCCAGTACGGCCAGCACAAGGTCACGCTCGAAACAGGCGAAATCGCTCGCCAGGCATCGGGCGCCGTCATGGTCTCGATCGAAGATACTGTTGTGCTCGCGACTGTGGTTGCTCGCAAGGATGCGAAGCCGGGTCAGGATTTCTTTCCTTTGACCGTTGACTATGTAGAGAAAGCTTATGCGGCAGGTCGCATCCCTGGCGGGTTCTTCAAGCGCGAAGGCCGTCCGTCCGAAAAGGAAACGCTGACGTCGCGTCTGATCGATCGCCCGATTCGTCCGCTGTTCCCGGAAGGCTATCTGAACGAAGTTCAGATCATTATTCACGTGCTGTCGGTCAACCCTGAAATCGACCCGGATATCGCCTCGATGATCGGTGCATCGGCTGCCTTGTCGGTCGCAGGTATTCCATTTGCTGGCCCGCTCGGCGCCGCACGCGTGGGTTACATCGACGGTCAATACATCCTGAATCCGACCGCATCGCAACTGAAGCAATCCAAAATGGATCTGGTCGTTGCCGGTACCGAAACCGCCGTGCTGATGGTCGAATCCGAAGCACAGCAATTGTCGGAAGACGTTATGCTGGGCGCAGTTGTTTACGGTCATGAACAAATGAAGGCAGTCATCGACGCAATCCACGAACTGGTGCGCGATGGCGGCAAGCCTGAAGTGCAATGGAGCCCGGCTCCGAAGAACGAGGCGCTGATCGCTCGCGTTGCTCATTTCGCTGAAGCTAAACTGCGCGCTGCTTACCAAACCAAAGACAAGCAGGCTCGTACGGCAAAATTGAAAGATGCTTTCGCTGAAGTCAACGCTGAATTGGTTGCAGAAGCCGCATCGATCGGTGGCGAAGCGCCTGATTCGTCCGAAGTTGGCAACATCCTGTTCGATCTGGAAGCGAAGATCGTTCGCTCGCAGATTCTCGAAGGCGAACCACGCATCGACGGCCGCGATACGCGTACCGTTCGTCCGATCACGATTCGTACCGGCGTACTGCCGCGTACGCACGGTTCGGCACTGTTCACCCGTGGCGAAACGCAGGCACTGGTTATCGCAACGCTGGGTACCGCACGCGATGAACAAAAGATCGATGCTTTGATGGGCGAGTACTCGGATCGCTTTATGATGCACTACAACATGCCTCCGTTTGCTACCGGTGAAACCGGTCGCGTCGGTACGCCAAAGCGCCGTGAAATCGGCCACGGCCGTCTGGCAAAACGTGCACTTGTTGCTGCATTGCCGGCACCGGAAGAATTCAGCTACTCCGTTCGTCTGGTTTCGGAAATTACCGAATCCAACGGTTCGTCATCGATGGCTTCGGTCTGCGGCGGCTGCCTGGCGCTGGCCGATGCTGGCGTTCCGATGCAGGCACACGTTGCCGGTATCGCAATGGGCTTGATCAAGGACGGCAACAAGTTTGCCGTTCTGACAGACATTCTTGGCGATGAAGATCATCTCGGCGACATGGATTTCAAGGTGGCAGGTACGGCCAACGGTATTACCGCACTGCAAATGGATATCAAGATCCAGGGTATCACCAAGGAAATCATGCAAGTCGCTCTGGCGCAAGCTAAAGAGGGTCGTATTCATATCCTCGGCGAAATGGAAAAAGCCGTACCAAGTGGCACGACTGGCGAGTTGTCCGACTTTGCACCGCGCCTCATCACGATCAAGATCAATCCGGAGAAAATCCGTGACGTCATCGGCAAGGGCGGCGCAGTCATTCGCGCACTGACGGAAGAAACCGGTACGCAGATTGATATCAGCGACGAAGGTGTGGTCACAATTGCATCCGTCGATGCAACAGCCGGTCAGGAAGCAAAACGTCGCATCGAGGAATTGACGGCTTCGGTTGAAGTTGGCAAGGTCTACGAAGGCACCGTTCTGAAACTGCTCGACTTCGGCGCGATTGTTCAAGTCATGCCAGGCAAGGATGGCTTGTTGCATATCAGTCAGATCGCCAATGAACGCGTCAATGCCGTGGCCGATTACCTGAAAGAAGGTCAACAAGTTCGTGTCAAGGTACTGGAAACCGACGATCGGGGTCGCCTGAAACTCTCGATGAAAGCCGCGGTATCGGATGAAAATCCGGAACCGGCTCCACAAGACTAAGTTCGGCGTCTCGAAAAAAAGCCGCTCGCAGCGAAAGCTCCGGGCGGTTTTTTCATGGGGGAGGGGATGCTTTGGTTTGACCATGTTTGACGCCACAGGCTAGAATAGCGGGTTATTGAAATCACGGAATGGATATGCGCCGCAAACTCGTCGCAGGCAACTGGAAAATGAACGGCAGCCTGGCTGCCAATGCGCAGTTGCTGGCGGGGATCAAGGCCGAATTCGCTGACGGTGCATGCGATGTAGCGGTATGTGTGCCATATCCCTATCTTGCCCAGTGTCAGCAACTGCTTGATGGAACATCCATTCGGCTGGGCGCGCAGGATCTGTCGTTGCACGAGTCCGGTGCCTATACCGGTGAAGTATCGGCAACCATGCTGATGGAATTCGGTTGCCGTTATGTGATTGTCGGCCATTCGGAACGACGTGCGTATTTCGGCGAGACCGATGATCTCATTTCACGCAAGACAAGACGGGCGATCGATTCCGGCTTGATTCCGATTGTGTGTGTTGGTGAAACATTGTCGCAACGAGGAGCAGGGCAGACCGAAGTCGTTGTCGGTAATCAAATCGAGGCGGTGCTGTCGCTTCTGAGTGCTGATGATTTGAGCAGGATTGTTGTAGCATACGAGCCGGTTTGGGCGATCGGGACGGGCAAGACGGCGACGCCTGACATGGCACAGGAAGTCCACGCAATGCTGCGCCGGCGTCTGCGAGAAAAAAATGCGGAAGCAGCGAGCAATGTCAGAATCTTGTACGGCGGAAGCATGAAGCCGGACAACGCAGCAGAGCTGATGGCCATGTCGGATATCGACGGTGGATTGATTGGCGGCGCGGCGTTGAAGGCGACAGACTTTTTGTCGATCGTCTGCAAAGGTTGAAAGTTTACGAATTCAATATGCATTGAATTCAATTTCGTACTTATTGGCGTATGTATTACGCATTACAACTGGAAATTTAAATGAATAGTTTGCACACCATTATCGTCATTCTCCAGGTGCTGTCGGCACTGACGATCATCGGCCTCGTATTGCTGCAGCACGGCAAGGGCGCTGACATGGGAGCGTCGTTCGGTTCGGGTGCGTCCGGCAGCTTGTTCGGTGCGACAGGGTCGTCGAACTTTCTGTCGAAATCGACGGGTGTTGCTGCTGCGATTTTTTTTGCTGCGACGCTGGGCCTCGCTTTCATCAACAACAAGCCCGCGGCTGTCGGTGGTGGTGTGATGGAAAACATTCCCGCTTCCTCTGTTCCGGGTGCGGCGCCTGCCGAATCGTCCGTTCCTGGAGCTGAGCCGGCCAAACCGGCAGGCGATGCAGGGCAATCGAATCAAGTTCCAAAGTAAGGCGCTCCCCTCTGAGTTTGTGCTTGTTACAGTGCAATTCGCATTGAACAAAAGCATCAAAGCAGGTTAAAATGTAAGTCTTGCGCCGACGTGGTGAAATTGGTAGACACGCTATCTTGAGGGGGTAGTGGCGAAAGCTGTGCGAGTTCGAGTCTCGCCGTCGGCACCAACGGAAATTCAATGCCAGTGAGAAGAAGTATTCGCTGGTTTTATCGACAGATTGTCGCTCGATGCAACAAGTGACGTTCGAATCACCTAATCGTTTAACCAACTGCTGCGAATCGTGAACCTCGAAAATTATTTCCCCGTTCTGCTCTTCATCCTGGTCGGCATCGGTGTCGGCGTCGTTCCGCAAGTTTTGGGGCGCGTACTTGCTCCCCATAAGCCGGATGAACAAAAACTTTCCCCGTATGAGTGTGGTTTCGAGGCATTTGAAGATGCGCGCATGAAGTTCGATGTGCGCTATTACCTTGTTGCGATCCTGTTCATTCTGTTCGATCTCGAAGTGGCGTTCCTCGTGCCGTGGGCAGTGGCGATGCGCGAAGTCGGAATGCTGGGATTTTGGTCAATGATGATTTTCCTTGGAGTGCTGACCATCGGTCTGGTATTCGAATGGAAAAAAGGCGCGCTGGATTGGGAGTAAGAAGTCATGGCAATTGAAGGCGTATTGAACGAGGGTTTTGTTACCACGACAGCCGACAAGCTGATCAACTGGACCCGCACCGGCTCGATGTGGCCGATGACATTTGGTCTTGCGTGCTGTGCGGTGGAAATGATGCATGCCGGCGCGTCACGTTACGATCTGGATCGTTTTGGTGTGGTGTTCCGTCCTTCTCCGCGTCAGTCTGACGTGATGATCGTGGCCGGAACGCTGTGCAACAAGATGGCGCCGGCATTGCGCAAGGTGTATGACCAGATGGCCGAACCGCGCTGGGTGATTTCGATGGGCTCCTGCGCAAACGGCGGTGGCTACTACCATTATTCGTATTCGGTTGTGCGCGGTTGCGATCGCATTGTGCCGGTCGATGTTTACGTTCCTGGCTGTCCCCCGACGGCTGAGGCATTGTTGTACGGGATCATGCAGCTGCAAACCAAGATCCGCCGCACCAACACGATTGCACGCTAAGGATCGCGGCGAGCCAATATGACGACCAAACTAGAACTCCTCGAAGCTTCCTTGCGCAATGCGCTCGGCGAGCAACTCCAAAGTCTGACAGTGGCGCTCGGTGAAGTGACCATTGTTGTGAAGTCGAATGACTATGCATCGGCAATGCGCGTTGTGCGCGACCACGCCGATTTGCGATTCGAAGAATTGATTGATTTGTGCGGTGTCGACTATTCGACATACGGCGACGGCGTGTGGGAAGGTCCGCGCTTTGCCGTGGTTTCGCACCTGTTGTCGGTCACGCATAACTGGCGTTTGCGTGTGCGCGTATTCGCATCGGACGACGAAATGCCGGTTGTCGCTTCGCTGACCGATATCTGGCCATCTGCCAACTGGTATGAGCGCGAAGCGTTTGATTTCTACGGCATTCTGTTCGAAGGTCACAACGATCTGCGCCGCATCCTGACCGATTATGGCTTCATTGGCCATCCGTTCCGCAAAGACTTCCCAGTATCGGGTTACGTCGAAATGCGTTACGACCCAGAACAAAAGCGGGTGATCTATCAACCCGTCACGATTGAGCCGCGCGAAAACGTGCCTCGCGTGATTCGTGAAGAACAGTACGGGATGAAATAATGGCTGAGATCAAGAACTACACCCTTAACTTCGGCCCTCAGCACCCGGCGGCACACGGTGTGCTGCGTCTGGTTCTGGAACTGGATGGCGAAGTTATTCAACGTGCCGATCCGCATATCGGCTTGTTGCATCGCGCGACCGAAAAACTCGCTGAACAGAAAACCTATTTGCAGTCCGTGCCGTACATGGATCGTCTCGACTATGTGTCGATGATGTGTAATGAGCACGCGTATGTGATGGCAATCGAGAAGCTGCTCGGCGTTGATGTGCCGTTGCGCGCGCAATACATTCGCGTGATGTTCGATGAGATTACGCGCATCCTGAATCATCTGATGTGGCTGGGCGCTCACGCTCTCGACGTTGGTGCAATGGGTGTGTTCCTGTATGCGTTCCGCGAGCGTGAAGACTTGATGGATTGCTACGAGGCGGTTTCGGGCGCGCGTATGCATGCTGCCTACTATCGTCCGGGTGGTGTCTATCGCGATCTGCCGGATGTGATGCCGCAGCATAAGGCGTCGATTATCCGCAATGCAAAAGCGATCAAGCAACTGAACGAAAATCGTCAGGGTTCGCTACTCGACTTCATCGAGGATTTTACCAATCGCTTCCCGGGTTACGTTGATGAATACGAAACCCTGTTGACCGATAATCGTATCTGGAAACAACGTCTGGTCGGTATCGGCGTGGTAACGCCGGAGCGTGCAAAGGCCATGGGATTCACCGGTGCGATGCTGCGTGGTTCCGGCATCGAATGGGATCTGCGCAAGACGCAACCATACGAAGTCTACGACCTGCTGGATTTCGATATTCCTGTCGGCACCAATGGCGATTGCTATGACCGTTATCTGGTGCGTGTTGAAGAAATGCGCCAATCGAATCGCATCATCAAGCAATGCATCGAATGGCTGCGCAACAATCCAGGTCCCGTCATGACGAGCAACCACAAGGTTGCGCCGCCATCGCGCGTCGGCATGAAGTCGAACATGGAAGACCTGATTCACCACTTCAAGCTCTTTACCGAAGGTTTCCACGTGCCGCCAGGCGAAGCGTATTCCGCGGTGGAGCATCCGAAGGGTGAGTTCGGTTTGTATCTGATTTCGGACGGTGCGAACAAGCCGTATCGCATGAAGATTCGCGCGCCAGGTTTTGCACATTTGCAAGGTCTGGATGAAATGGCCAAAGGTCACATGATTGCCGATGCGGTAACGATTATCGGCACGCAAGATATTGTGTTTGGTGAGATTGACCGCTAACTGCGGCTCAATATTAGAGGCATAGCATGCTGTTATCAGAACAAGCGTACAAAAAAATCGATCGCGAGATCGCCAAGTTTCCGCCAGAGCAGCGTCAGTCTGCCGTGATGGCCACATTGGCGATTGCACAAGTTGAAACCAACTGGTTGTCGCCGGAAGTCATGCAGGAAGTCGCGGACTACCTGCGCATGCCAGCCATCGCGGTGCAGGAAGTGGCAACGTTCTACAACATGTACAACACCAAGCCAGTTGGCAAGACCAAGATTTCGGTTTGCACCAACTTGCCTTGCCTGTTGTCCGGTGGCGAGCGTGCAGCACACTATCTGAAGGAAAAGCTCGGGATCGACTATCGTGAAACGACGGCGGATGGTCAGTTCACTCTGCAAGAAGGCGAATGCATGGGCGCCTGCGGCGATGCCCCAGTCATGCTGGTCAATAATCATCGTATGTGCAGCTTCATGTCTGACGAGAAAATCGATGCCCTGGTAGAGGAATTGAAGAAATGACCAGCTTGCACAATCGTCATATCAAACCATTGATATTCGCGAATCTCAATGGCGATAACTGGGGTCTGGAAGACTACGTCAAACGTGGTGGCTACGAGTCGCTGAAGCGCATCCTGAAAGAAGGCATGACACCGGAGCAGGTGATTGCCGAAGTCAAGGCATCGACGCTGCGCGGTCGTGGCGGCGCAGGTTTCCCGAGCGGCTTGAAGTGGAGCTTCATGCCGAAGAATTACGAAGGCCAGAAATACGTGGTGTGTAATTCGGATGAGGGCGAGCCAGGCACATTCAAGGATCGCGACATTCTTCGCTACAATCCGCATGCTGTGATTGAAGGCATGACCATTGCTGCCTATGCGATGGGTGTGACCGTTGGTTACAACTATATTCACGGTGAGATTTTCGGCGAGTACCAACGCTTTGAAGAGGCGCTGGAACAGGCGCGTGCTGCCGGTTTCCTTGGTGACAATATCCTGGGATCGTCGCATAGCTTCCAGTTGCACGCGTTCCACGGTTATGGCGCATACATTTGCGGCGAAGAAACCGCTTTGCTGGAATCGATCGAAGGAAAAAAAGGGCAGCCGCGCTTCAAGCCGCCTTTCCCTGCAAGTTATGGTTTGTTCGGCAAGCCGACCACGATCAACAACACGGAAACATTCGCAGCCGTACCGTTCATTTTCCAGGTGGGTGCTGAGGCATATGCTGGATTGGGCAAGCCGAACAATGGCGGCACCAAGATTTTCTCGGTATCCGGCGATGTCACCAATCCGGGCAATTATGAAATTCCTCTGGGGACGCCATTCGCAACCCTCCTGGAACTGGCAGGTGGCGTGCGCGGCGGCAAAAAGCTCAAGGCAGTGATCCCGGGCGGTTCTTCGGTTCCGGTCGTGCGCGGCGATGTCATGATGGCCACCGATATGGATTATGACTCGGTCGCCAAGGCGGGTTCCATGCTGGGTTCAGGTGCTGTCATCGTCATGGATGAAACGCGCTGCATGGTCAAATCCTTGCTGCGTCTGTCCTACTTCTATTTTGAAGAGTCCTGTGGTCAGTGCACACCGTGCCGTGAAGGCACCGGCTGGCTGTATCGCATGGTTCATCGTATCGAGAATGGTCAAGGTCGGGCAGAGGATCTTGACATGCTCAATTCAATTGCGGACAACATCCAGGGACGCACGATTTGTGCACTGGGTGATGCAGCTGCGATGCCGGTGCGTGCAATGATCCAGCAGTTCCGCGAAGAGTTTGAATATCACATCGAGCATAAGCATTGCTTGGTACCCGCATACGTATAAGTCAGATCGCTTAGTGACGTAACTGAGAATCCTAAGGCAAAAAGCAGAGCCATGGTTGAAATCGAAATAGACGGTAAAAAAGTCGAAGTGCAGGAAGGCAGCATGGTGATGGATGCGGCCAATAAACTTGGCACATACATCCCGCACTTTTGTTACCACAAAAAATTGTCCGTTGCGGCGAACTGCCGCATGTGCCTTGTCGAAGTCGAAAAGGCTCCGAAGCCGTTGCCGGCATGTGCAACGCCGGTGATGCCTGGCATGGTCGTTCGCTCGAACAGCGAAAAAGCGGTCAAGGCGCAAAAAGGCGTGATGGAATTCCTGCTGATCAATCATCCGCTCGATTGCCCAATCTGCGATCAGGGCGGCGAATGTCAATTGCAGGATCTCGCTGTCGGATATGGCGATTCATCCTCGCGCTATGAAGAAGAGAAGCGCGTCGTTGTTCCGAAGGATGTCGGCCCGCTGATCTCGATGCAGGAAATGAGCCGTTGCATTCACTGCACGCGCTGCGTTCGTTTCGGTCAGGAAGTTGCCGGCGTGATGGAATTCGGCATGCTGAATCGCGGTGAACACGCAGAGATCACTTCGTTCGTCGGCAAGACTGTCGATTCCGAATTGTCCGGCAACATGATTGATTTGTGCCCGGTCGGTGCATTGACGTCGAAGCCGTTCCGTTACAGCGCCCGCACCTGGGAATTGTCGCGTCGCAAATCGGTCAGCCCGCATGACAGTCTCGGTGCCAACCTGATTGTTCAGGTCAAGGCAGGCAAGGTCATGCGCGTTCTGCCATTGGAAAACGACGATGTCAACGAATGCTGGATCTCGGACAAGGATCGTTTTGCCTACGAAGGATTGTATAGCGAAGACCGCTTGACCAATCCAATGATCAAGCAGGACGGCAAGTGGCAGGAAACCGACTGGCAGACAGCACTGGAATATGTCGCTCACGGTTTGCGCAATATCAAGCATGAACACGGTGCGAATTCGATCGCTGCACTGGCGACACCTTATTCGACGCTGGAAGAGTTGTCGCTGCTGCAGAAACTGGTGCGCGGCATCGGTTCGGAAAACATCGATTTCCGTCTGCGCCAATCGGACTTTTCGCTGGATGCATCCGTCAAGCCGTGGTTGGGCATGTCGGTTACGGAATTTGGCGAATTGAAGCGTGCCTTTGTGATCGGTTCATTCCTGCGCAAGGATCATCCGCTGCTGGCAGCCCGTTTGCGCCAGGCAGTGAAGAAGGGCGCCAGTGTCAGTGTTCTGCACGCGACCGATGACGACCTGTTGATGCCGGTGGCAAACAAGATGATCAAGGCGCCATCGGACTGGCTGGCAGCATTGAGTGAAGTGATTGCTGCCGTTGCTCAGGCACGCGGCATCGCTGCGCCGGCCGGTTTCGACAAGATTGAAGCATCGGCGGAGGCCAAGCAGATTGCTGCAAGCCTGCTGTCCGGTGAACCAAAAGCTGTCTTGCTGGGTAATGCAGTATTGCAGCATCCGCAAGCGGCAAAACTGCACGCTGCGGCAGAGTGGATTGCTCAGAATACCGATGCGAAATTCGGCTTCCTGACAGAAGCGGCAAATACAGTCGGCGGTTATCTGGCGAACGCTTTGCCAGGCGCCAGCGGTGCCAATGCTGCGCAAGCATTCGAACAGCCGCGCAAGGCTTACGTTCTGTTGAACGCGGAGCCGGAGTTCGACAGTTTCAATCCGCAAGTTGCACGCGGTGCATTGAATCAAGCAGAGATGGTTGTCGTCATGTCGCCATTCAAGCATGGTGCAGATTATGCCGACGTCATGTTGCCAATCGCTCCGTTTTCGGAAACCTCGGGTACGTTTGTCAATGCGGAAGGCCGTGCACAAAGCTTCAATGGTACGGTGAAGCCCTTGGGCGATACACGCCCGGCATGGAAAGTGTTGCGCGTGCTCGGCAACCTGCTGGACTTGAGCGGTTTCGATTATGAAACATCGGAAGCGATTCGCAACGAAATCATCGGTGCAAATGCCCCGGCGGAAGCCAGCCTGCAACCGCGTCTGAACAACTTCGGCAAGATTGCGCCACAAGCGATCGTCGCTGCATCCGGCGCGCAGCTGGAGCGTGTGGCAGATGTTTCGATCTATGCAAGCGATGCGATTGTTCGCCGTTCGCAACCACTGCAACAAACGACTGACGGTGCAGCGCCGAAAGCGTGGTTGTCATCAGATCTGGCTGCAAAAATCGGTGTCGTCAACGGCGATCGTGTCAAGGTTGCTCAAGGTACTGGCAATGTGACGCTGGAGGTTGCGATCGATGCTGCATTGCCAGCCAATGTCGTGCGCGTGGCAGCAGGACATCAATCGACTGCAAGCCTCGGTGCAATGTTTGGTTCTATCAGCGTGGAGAAAGCGTAATGGATCAATTGTTCGTATCCATTCACGCAATGGGTGAATCGGTATTCGGTTTTTACTGGGCGCTGATCTGGAATATCGTCAAGATCGTCGCCATCGTGGCGCCGTTGATGGGTTGCGTTGCCTATCTGACGCTGTGGGAGCGCAAGGTGATTGGCTGGATGCACGTGCGTCATGGCCCGAACCGTGTCGGTCCTGCAGGCTTGCTGCAACCGATCGCCGACGGCGTGAAACTGCTGCTGAAGGAAATCGTCGTTCCGTCGAAATCCAACAAGGCATTGTTTGTCATTGCGCCGATCATGACGATCATGCCGGCGCTGGCGGCTTGGGCCGTGATTCCATTCGGTCCGGAAACTGTTCTGGCCAACGTCAACGCAGGTTTGCTGTTCGTGATGGCAATCACTTCGCTCGAAGTGTATGGCGTGATCGTTGCAGGCTGGGCGTCGAACTCGAAGTATGCATTCCTCGGTGCGATGCGCGCTTCGGCACAGATGATTTCGTATGAAATCGCGATGGGCTTCGTACTGTGCGTCGTGTTGATGGTATCCGGCAGCTTGAATTTGACGGAGATCGTGACGACACAAACGCATGGTCGTTTCGCGGACATGGGACTGACGTTCCTGTCGTGGAACTGGTTGCCGCTGCTGCCGATGTTCGTCATCTACATCGTTTCCGGTACGGCTGAATTGAATCGCCATCCGTTCGACGTGGTGGAAGGCGAGTCCGAAATCGTTGCCGGTCACATGGTCGAATATTCGGGCATGTCGTTCGCGATGTTCTTCCTCGCGGAATACGCCAACATGTGGCTGATCTCGATCATGGCCACCTTGATGTTCCTCGGAGGCTGGTCGTCACCAGTGGCGTTCCTGGACTTTATTCCGGGTTGGATCTGGCTGGGAGCGAAGACGCTGTTTGTCGTGACGTTGTTCATCTGGTTCCGCGCGTCATTCCCGCGCTATCGCTATGACCAGATCATGCGCCTGGGCTGGAAAGTGTTCATTCCACTGACGCTGATTTATCTGTTGATCGTCGCGATCTGGATGAAGACGCCATGGAATATCTGGAATTAATGCAGCAAGGCTGAGCAAAAAGGGAAGCCAAGAAATGGAAGCAATCAAGGATTTTTTCGGCAGCTTGATGTTGCGCGAGCTGTTCAAGGGCATGGCGCTAACCGGCCGGTATATGTTTGCGCGCAAGATCACCGTGCAGTTTCCGGAAGAGAAAACACCGCAGTCGCCACGTTTTCGCGGTTTGCACGCATTGCGTCGCTATCCAAATGGCGAAGAGCGCTGCATCGCCTGCAAACTGTGTGAAGCAGTATGTCCGGCGATGGCAATCACGATCGAATCGGATCAACGCGCTGACGGCTCGCGTCGTACCACCCGTTACGACATCGATCTGACCAAGTGCATTTTCTGCGGCTTCTGCGAAGAATCCTGCCCGGTCGATTCGATTGTCGAGACGCATATTCTCGAATATCACGGCGAAAAACGTGGCGATCTCTACTACACCAAAGAGATGCTGCTGGCAGTCGGTGATCGCTTCGAACCTGAAATCGCTGCAGCGCGGTCCGCCGACGCGGCCTATCGTTGATTTAATAGTATTGGCAGCCGCATTGCGCTGACTTTTACTGACTTTTTGGTTGATTATGGAATTTACAACTGTCCTGTTTTACGTGTTTTCAGCGATCCTCGTGCTTGCTGCCATACGTGTGATCACCGATCGCAATCCGGTGCATGCAGCGTTGTTTCTGGTGCTGTCGTTTGCTTCGGCTTCCGCACTGTGGATGTTGCTGAAGGCTGAATTCCTTTCCATCGTGTTGATCCTCGTCTACGTTGGCGCGGTCATGGTGCTGTTCCTTTTCGTCGTGATGATGATCGACATCAAGTTGAGCAAGGTGCGCGAAGGTTTCTGGGGCTATCTGCCGCTGGCAGCAACAGTTGGTGTCGTGATCGTGCTGGAAATGGCGGCCGTGTTGTTCCGTGGTTTCTGGAGAGCGCATACGGATGTTCCTGCCGTATCAGCCAATATCGGCAACACGAAAGAATTGGGCAAGCTGATCTACACCCAGTATCTGTACGCATTTGAATTGGCGGCATTGCTGCTGTTGCTGGCGATCATCGCCGCCGTGGCATTGACCATGCGCAAGCGCAAGGACAGCAAGTATTTCGCGCCGGGCGATGCCGTACGCGTCAAAGCCAGCGATCGCCTGCGTATCGTCAAGATGAAAGCAGAAGCCCGCGTCGACGGCGACAGCCAACCAGCTGCACCTGCAGCAGAACAAAAGTAAGAAGGGGAGTGCTGTGGAGTTATCGCTCGTACATTATCTGATTCTTGGCGCGATCCTGTTCGCGATCTCAATCGTCGGTATTTTTCTGAACCGTAAAAATATCATCATCCTGCTGATGGCCATCGAATTGATGCTGCTGGCAGTGAACATGAATTTCGTCGCTTTTTCCTATTTCCTGGGTGATGCAGCCGGTCAGATTTTTGTTTTCTTCATTCTGACGGTGGCTGCTGCTGAAGCTGCGATCGGTCTTGCCATTCTGGTTTCCATGTTCCGTACTCTGGATACCATCAATGTCGAAGATCTTGACGGCCTCAAAGGCTAATTCCGAACAATAACGAATAAGGTTCATCATGGCGGGGCAACTTAACCCTAACCTCCTTCTGGTCATTCCTCTGGCGCCGCTTGTCGGCTCCATGATCGCAGGCCTGTTTGGCACGAAATTCTTCGGTAACGTCATCGGACGTACCGCATCGCATACCGTGACGATTCTCGGTGTGTTGATTGCATTCCTGTTGTCGGCGCATACGTTCTCGCTCGTGCTGGACGGTGCGACCTATAACGGCAGCGTCTATACCTGGATGACGGTCGCCGGCCTGAAACTGGAAGTCGGTTTCCTGGTGGACAGCCTGACCGCGATGATGATGTGTGTTGTGACGTTCGTGTCGCTGATGGTGCACATCTACACGATCGGCTACATGGAAGAAGACGAAGGCTATAACCGCTTCTTCTCCTACATCTCGCTGTTCACGTTTGCGATGTTGATGCTGGTCATGAGCAACAACTTCCTGCAACTGTTCTTCGGCTGGGAAGCGGTGGGCCTGGTTTCGTATCTGCTGATCGGTTTCTGGTACACGAAACCGACCGCGATTTTCGCCAACATGAAAGCGTTCCTGGTCAACCGCGTCGGCGATTTCGGCTTCATTCTGGGCATTGGCCTGTTGCTGGCATATGCCGGCTCGATGGATTACGCCGAAGTGTTCGCAAAGAAAGACGCCCTGGCTCAAATGACATTGCCGGGCACGGACTGGATGTTGCTGACGGTTGCCTGTATCTGCCTGTTCATCGGCGCGATGGGTAAATCCGCACAATTCCCGCTGCACGTGTGGCTGCCTGATTCGATGGAAGGTCCAACCCCGATTTCCGCGCTGATCCATGCAGCAACGATGGTGACGGCCGGTATCTTCATGGTCGCCCGCATGTCGCCGCTGTTTGAACTGTCTGATACTGCGCTGTCGTTCATTCTCGTCATCGGCTCGATCACTGCGTTGTTCATGGGCTTCCTCGGCATTATCCAGAACGACATCAAACGCGTGGTTGCGTATTCGACGCTGTCGCAGCTCGGTTACATGACGGTCGCGCTGGGCGCGTCGGCATACTCGGTTGCTGTATTCCACTTGATGACGCACGCATTCTTCAAGGCGTTGCTGTTCCTTGCCGCGGGTTCGGTCATCATCGGCATGCATCACGATCAGGACATCCGCAACATGGGCGGCCTGCGCAAATACATGCCGATCACCTGGATCACGTCATTGCTGGGATCGCTGGCTCTGATCGGCACACCGTTCTTTGCCGGTTTCTATTCAAAGGACAGCATTATTGAAGCAGTCCATGAAACGCATCTGTGGGGCGCAAGCTTCGCGAACTTCGCGGTGCTGGCCGGTGTGTTCGTTACTGCGTTCTATTCGTTCCGTATGTACTTCCTGGTTTTCCACGGCGAAGAACGTTTCGGCAAGGCGCATGCTCACCATGATGATCACGCACATGCAAAAGCTGATGCACATCACGACGACCACGCTCACGATGCACACGGTCATGACGATGATCACGGCCACGATGAACATCACGGTTTGGCTCCAGGTCAAAAACCGCACGAATCGCCATGGGTTGTGACGTTGCCACTGATTTTGCTGGCGATTCCTTCGGTGGTGATCGGTTATTTCGCGATTGAACCGATGTTGCACGGCAGCTTCTTCAACGGTGTGATTACCGTCAATGAAGCGCACGGCGCGATGGAAGTTCTGCACGAAGAATTCCACGGCGCACTGGCAATGGCCTTGCACGGCTTCAGCACCTTGCCGTTCTGGCTGGCGCTGTCCGGTGTGGTGGCCGCGTACTACTGCTACATGATCAATCCGCGCGTTCCGGCATGGTTCTTCAGCAAGTTCCACGCCATCCATACGCTGCTGGATAACAAGTACTACATGGACAAGTTCAACGAGTTTTTCTGGGCGGGTGGTGCGCGTCTGTTGGGCGGCGGCTTGTCTCGTGTCGGTGACAAGACACTGATCGATGGACTCATCGTGAACGGCAGCGCCAAGGCAGTCGGCTGGTTCTCGCGCGTCATCCGTGTATTGCAGACCGGTTACATCTATCACTACGCGTTTGTCATGATCCTCGGCATGTTGGGATTGATGAGTTATTTCGTCATGCTCCCTCTGTTGGCCAAATAAGTTAGCGAAGCAAATAAAAATATGATGCAGTCAACATTTCCTATTTTGAGTCTCGCGATCTGGTTGCCGATTGCGTTTGGCGTCCTGGTCCTGGCCATTGGTCGCGATGACAATCCCGGTTTGTCGCGCAAGGTTTCGCTGATCGGCTCGATTGTCAGCTTCCTGGTTACACTGCCGTTGATTTCCGGTTTCGACAATGCGGCGCACGGCATGCAGTTTGTCGAAAAGCGCGCCTGGATCGATATTTTCAATATCAACTACTCGTTGGGTATTGACGGCATGTCGCTGTGGTTCGTGATACTGACTGCCTTCATCACGATTTTTGTCGTGATTGCGGCATGGGAAGTCATCGAGAAGCGCGTATCGCAGTATCTGGGTTCCTTCCTGATTCTGTCCGGCATCATGATCGGTGTGTTCTGCGCACTGGATGGCTTGCTGTTCTACGTGTTTTTTGAATCGACCCTGATCCCGATGTTCATCATCATCGGCGTGTGGGGCGGAGCGAATCGCGTGTATGCGTCGATCAAGCTGTTCCTTTACACGTTCATGGGTTCGTTGTTGATGCTGGTGGCGATGCTGTATCTGTATTTTCAGTCCGGCCACAGCTTCGATATTCTGGCGTGGCATGCGTTACCGTTGCCGATGAATGCGCAGATCCTGATTTTCCTGGCGTTCCTGATGGCATTCGCCGTCAAGGTGCCGATGTGGCCGGTGCATACCTGGCTGCCGGATGCCCACGTTGAAGCGCCAACCGGCGGTTCCGTCGTGCTGGCTGCCATCATGCTGAAGCTGGGCGCTTACGGCTTCCTGCGTTTTTCGCTGCCGATCACTCCGGATGCAAGTCACTATCTGTCCGGCTTCATGATCACGCTGTCGCTGGTTGCCGTGATCTACATCGGTCTGGTTGCATTGGTGCAGACCGACATGAAGAAACTGGTTGCGTATTCGTCGATTGCACACATGGGCTTCGTGACGCTGGGCTTCTTCATGTTCAATGACATGGCGGTGCAGGGTGGTATCGCCCAGATGATTTCGCACGGCTTCGTGTCCGGCGCGATGTTCCTGTGTATCGGTGTTCTGTATGACCGTATGCATACTCGCAACATTGCGGACTATGGTGGCGTCGTCAATACGATGCCGCGTTTCGCAGCCTTTTTCATTCTGTTTTCGATGGGTAATGCCGGCCTGCCTGCTACCTCCGGTTTTATCGGCGAATTCATGGTGATTCTGGGCGCGGTCAAGTTCAACTGCTGGATCGGCATGCTGGCAGCAACGGCGTTGATTCTGGGCGCAGCCTATTCGCTGTGGCTGGCCAAGCGCGTGATTTTCGGTGAAATCTCGAATCATCACGTTGCGGAGCTGACCGATCTCAACAAGCGAGAATTCCTGATGCTGGGCGTACTGGCTCTGGCAGTGCTGGGAATGGGATTGTATCCAGCACCGTTTACCGATGCGATGCAGACTTCCGTGACCGACTTGCTCAAGCATGTCGCGATTTCGAAACTCAATTAACGAGCGGCCACGCAACTGAACGCACACACATTGCGACAAAATGAATAATCTGAATCTGACACCGGTCCTTCCTGAAATCTTCCTCGCGGTAGCGATCATGGGCATTCTGCTCGTCGATCTGTTCCTGAAGGACGAAAAACGCAACGTGACGTATGCATTGTCGATCATTGCGATGGTCGTCTGCGGTGCGATGAGTTTTTGCGACTTCAGCAGCGGCACGACATCCTACGCATTCAACAACATGTTTGTCTCGGATCCGATGGCGAACCTGATGAAGGTGTTCTCGTTTGTTGCCGTCGCGCTGACGTTGATCTATTCGCGCCAGTACGCAACCGATCGCCAGATGGTCAACGGCCAGCAGGGCGGTGAGTTTTATCTGCTATCGCTGTTCTCGTTGCTGGGTCAGATGGTGATGATTTCAGCCAACAATTTCCTGATTATCTATCTCGGTCTGGAAATGATGTCGCTGTCGCTGTATGCATTGGTCGCGATGCGTCGCAATCACGCGATCTCGACAGAAGCGGCAATGAAGTATTTCGTGCTCGGTGCTCTGGCCTCCGGCTTTCTGCTGTACGGGATTTCAATGCTGTACGGTGCAACCGGTTCGCTCGATCTGTCGGAAGTTTCTCGTGCGATTGCAACCGGCGCGGTCAACAAGCCTGTCCTGATATTCGGCGTGGTATTTGTTGTGGCCGGCCTGGCATTCAAACTGGGCGTCGTGCCATTCCACATGTGGGTGCCGGATGTCTATCAGGGTGCGCCGACCGCCGTTACGCTGCTCCTGGGCGGTGCGCCGAAACTGGCGACGTTTGCCATCACGATTCGTTTGCTGGTTGAGGGCCTGTCTGCATTGTCGGTCGACTGGCAGCAGATGCTGATGATTCTCGCTGTGCTGTCGATGGCGATCGGTAATATCACGGCGATCGTGCAGACCAACATCAAGCGGATGTTGGCCTATTCGACGATTTCTCAGATGGGCTTCCTGCTGCTCGGTCTGTTGTCCGGCGTGGTAACAGGCGCCGACGGTTCGACGACCAACGGCTATGGTGCCGCGATGTTCTATTCGATTTCTTACGTGCTGACCACGTTGGGCGTCTTTGGGGTCATCATGCTGTTGTCGCGTGCCGGCTTCGAAGCGGAAAACATCGACGATTTCAAGGGCCTGAATCAACGCAGCCCGTGGTTTGCGCTGGTCATGTTGCTGCTGATGTTCTCGCTGGCGGGTGTGCCTCCGGTTGTCGGCTTCTACGCCAAGCTGTCGGTTCTGCAGGCAGTCTTGAGTACCGGACAAATCTGGCTGGCTGTTATCGCCGTCATGTTCTCGTTGATCGGCGCCTATTACTACTTGCGTATCGTCAAGGTCATGTATTTCGATGAACCTGTCGATACGTCGAAGCTGGTAGTGAGCAAGGATGTCAGCGCTGCCTTGAGCATCAATGGTGTTGCCATACTGGCGCTGGGTATCATGCCAGGGCCGCTGATGGCAGCCTGTACTGCAGCAATCGTCAAGACGCTGGCTTCCTGACGATCAGCGTTCGCCGATCGCGTGGATGTCTCACTGGCTAGCTGGTTCGTGATTCTGTTGGCGCTGTTCAGCGCCAACCTTCCTTTCTTCAATGAGCGGCTTTTCGCCGCCATTTCCCTCCCGATGGCAGTCAAGCCGGTCTGGCTGCGACTGATCGAATTGTTCGCGCTGTACTGGGTGGTGGGCATCGTTGCCCATTTGCTGGAATCGCGCATCGGTAATGCTTTTCCGCAAGGCTGGGAATTTTATGCAGTGACTGCCTGTCTATTTCTTGTGCTGGCCTATCCGGGCTTTGTCGTGCGCTACATGCGCAAGCATCGTCGCTGACCGGCATCGCACCAGGTGCCATATGTCGTTGATAAGATGGAGTTGGCATGGATAATCACCTGAAGGAAATCCGCATTGACGGCACGCTGGCCTACAATGGCTCCTTCCTGAAAGTACAGAAGGATACGGTGCGTCTACCGAATGGTCGGCCGGCAACGCGCGAATATATTCGTCATCCGGGTGCGGTCGTCATATTGCCGGTGTTCGACGATGGAACCGTGTTGATGGAGTGCCAGTTCCGTTATCCACTGGATCGCGTCTTCATTGAATTCCCCGCTGGAAAAATCGATCCTGGTGAAGACCCGTTGGCGTGCGCGAAACGTGAACTGCTGGAAGAAACCGGCTATTCAGCGACCGACTGGCAATTCGTCTGCACGATTCACAATGCGATTGCCTATTCGGATGAACATCTGGATTTGTATCTTGCAAGAGGGCTAACGGCGGGTGAGCGCAAGCTGGACGAAGAGGAGTTCCTCGATATCTTTCACGCCAGAGCCGATGAACTGACGACATGGGTCAAGGAAGGGAAGATCACCGACGTAAAAACCATCATCGGCACTTTCTGGCTGGAGAAAATTCTGAGCGGTGAGTGG
>NZ_DATMTD010000086.1:0-36420 GCF_035565035.1 Oxalicibacterium sp.
CGGCAATGCTTTTGAACAAGCGTCGAAACTTGACAAGAGATTGCCGGCAGGTAATCCTGCCCGGGCACTAAATAAAAATAACCTTCTCAGGGGAGCAACCATGGTCGAGCCATCAGCCTTCGCGGCAGCTGTAAACGATTCACCCACTCCGGAAGCACCACAACGCTTCGCCTTTAACGGAACCGGCGGCGAATATTTCCGCATCTGGATTGTCAACCTGCTGCTCTCCATAGTCACGCTCGGTATTTATTCTGCGTGGGCCAAGGTGCGTCGCACGCGCTATTTCTACGGCAGCACGAACGTTGCCGGCGCCAGCTTCGAATATCACGGCAATGCGGTTGCGATCCTGAAAGGCCGCATCGTCGCCGTCGCCTTGATCGCTCTGTACAACGTAGCCTTTTCGATTTCCGATCTCGCCGGTTTCCTGATGGTCATCGCAGCAATGCTGGTATCGCCGTGGCTGATCTGGAAAAGCCTGCAATTCAAATTGTTCAATACCAGCTATCGCGGCATTCGCTTCGGTTTTCGCGGTTCAATGAAGCAGTCCTACATCGCCTATCTGCTCTGGCCGCTGGTTTCGCTGATTACGCTCTTCCTTGCGGCACCGCTGGCGCACCAGCGCATGAAGAAATTCCAGCATGAGGAAAGCCGTTTCGGCACGACGCACTTCTCATTCCACGGCACGGTCGGTCGCTTTTATTTGGCCTATCTGCTGGTTTTTGTGATCTGGCTGATCGGCGTCGTGGCGATTTCCGTCACGCTCGGCGGTGCCTTGTTTGCCACAATCGCCGCAGAAACATCCAGTGCTGGCCAGCTTGCCATCCTGGTGTTCGTGATGGCTTTGTATCTGTGGATGTTTCTGCTGTTCCCGATTTTCGCAACACTGATCCAGAATCTGATCTGGAACAATACGCAACTCGGTCGGCATCGTTTCACCAGCAACATGAAATGGACGAGGATGACCTTCATCGTCATCACCAACATCATCGGCGTCATCTGCACGCTCGGCCTGTTCCTGCCGTTCGCCACGATACGCGCGATGAAATACCGCATCGAATCGATGACGCTGATACCGGAAGACAGCCTCGACCACTTCATCGCAGCCGAACAGGAACAGGTTTCTGCCACCGGCGAAGGCATGGCCGATCTGCTGGACTTCGATCTGTCGCTGTAACGATGGCGATTTCTGCCCCGATCTCCGCAATTTATTTCGACGGCAAGACGTCGCGCGCGCATCGCGTGACGCTGACCGTCGATGCGGAAATCGCCAGCATTGCAGGCGATGTCGAACGCAGTTGCCCGATCGGCGAATTACGCGTGTCCGAACGGGCACGCCATACGCGCCGCAAGGTCACCTTCCCCGACGACGCCTATCTTGAAGTGCAGGATGAGCCGGCCTTCGATGCCTTGCTCGCGGAAACCGGCTATCGCGATTCCACCGTGGTACGCATGCAGCAAAGCTGGCGCGGTGCGCTGATCGCCTTCGTCATCACGGTGGCGGTTCTGCTACTTGCGTATCTGTACGGTCTGCCGCTGGCGGCAGAAGCCGTGGCCAAGGCATTACCGGAAAAGGTCGAGCGCTCGATCGGGAGCGGCATGCTGGATTTTCTCGATCACAAGATCCTGCGACCAAGCACACTGCCACCGGCCAGACAAGCGACCATCGTTGAGCGTTTCAGGCTATTGACGACGCCACGGCCGGATGCGCCGGATTACACCATCGTGTTTCGCAAAAGCCGGATCGGGCCGAACGCGTTTGCACTGCCGTCCGGCCAGATCATCCTGACCGATGAACTGGTGGAATTGATGGGCAACGACGAGCAGATTCTCGGCATCCTCGCGCACGAACTCGGACATCTGCACGAACGTCATCTGATGCGACGCATCATACAAAGCTCGGCGATCGGTGCAGTGGCAACGGTCATCTTCGGCGACGCATCGGCCATCGTCGCCAACATTCCGACATTGATGCTGGACATGAAATATTCGCGCGATGCCGAACGTGAAGCGGACGATTACGCGATCGCGATGATGAAGGCCAATGGCATTCCGTTGACACAATTGATTGCCAGTTTCGACAAGTTGAAAGCGGCAGCAGGCAACGGTGATGAACTGTCTTCCTATCTATCGTCACATCCGCCGACGACGGAACGCATGGCACGCATCGAGCAGGCGCGCTGATTTCTCAAGTCGCCTGCTGCAAAGACGATCGGCGAAAAAAAACGCTGCCGGTTGAAATCGGCAGCGTTTTTTCTGGATCGGCAACTTAGTTGCGGACGATCTTCTTGTACTCGTTGGTACGCGTATCGATTTCGATCACGTCGCCCTGATCGACGAACAGCGGAACCTGCACGCTGTGCTGGTAGGCTTCGATTGCGTTTTCGATGCGTGCTTCCTTCAACACGTTACCGGAAGTATTGCCCTTGACTGCAGGCTCCGAATACACGATCTGACGTGCGATGGTGGTCGGCAGTTCAACCGAGATCGCCTTGCCGTCATAGAACACCGCTTCGCATTCCATGCCGTCTTTCAGGTAATGCAATGCATCGCCCAGGTTTTCTTCTTCGATTTCGTACTGGTTGTATTCCGTATCCATGAACACATACGACGGATCGGAGAAGTACGAATAGGTCACCGGTTTCTTGTCCAGCACGACGACGTCGAACTTATCGTCGCCGCGGAACACGTTTTCCAGCGGGCTGTTGGTCAGAAGATTCTTCATCTTCCACTTGTAGGTAAAACCGGTACGGCTCGAACCGTTGACGTCGGAGCGCAATACGATCATTGGCTTGCTATCAACCATGATGATGTTGCCGACACGAACTTCTTTTGCGAATTTCATAGGGAGTAGTCGTAAAAAATAGGTTGCACGAAAATCATCGGTCGCCTCGCGGTCAACCGCGCCATCAGCTCATGCCTGATCGAAAAAAGGCGCTGGAGATCAACCGCGCATTATACCGATTTTTTTGCTGCGTCTGACCGCAAGGCGACGGCAAATTTCAATAAATTGGCAGCAAGATCGCCGTTTTCCTGCATCTGTTGCTGCCAATCGACGGATCTGGCGGTTATTTCCGCCATGTCGGACTGGAAGGACGACCAGATTCCTGCCCAGCTTGCCGGTTCTTCCGCATTGCCATCAGGCGCACCGTTCCAATGCAATGACAACGTGGACAGGCTTGCGATGCCGCCCGCCCCTTTTGCATATCGCTGCAGGAATGCGCGCAGCTTCACGTGATGCAGATTTTCATCCTGCGGATAAATATGCCAGATGAACGGCTTGCCCGCCCACTGCGCGCGCACCCAGGAATCTTCGCCCCGCACGAAATTGAGGTCGCATGCCCACAGCAGCTTGTCGTAATCGGGTTGTGCGAAAAAAGGCAGAACACGCACCGTCAACGCACCGCGCGTCTGTGCCGCTCCTGTTTTCGCCTCGCCGCCAAGAAATCCCCGAATCGCGTCGGTCGCCACGCCTTCCGGCACCAGGCAGGTCACAGCAGTCTCACCGTGTTGCCACGCGTCGAACAGTTTTGCAATCGGAGCGTGCGGATAACAGAACAGCGAGACTTTCAACGACGACATTTCTGCCGGCGTGACGCCAAGTTGCGCAAGAAAGGTGGTCATTGCACTTCGGTCCGACTGGAACTTGCGGCGCTCTTCTTCCAGCGCTGCTTCACGCAGCAAACCGCCTGTCTTGCTGGTAAAGCCCGGAAAGAAAAAATGCTTCGTCAGCGGCAGGCGCGGGTGCGATGAGGGCAAGGCATGACAGCCCTCGACCCATTCTTCAGCGCTCAGGCCTTCCAGATTGAGCCACACCGGGCGCGGATCGCAATCGACCATCGCTGCGATATAGCCCGGCGGAATATCGACTGCAAAGAATTCGATGACGATATCGGCGATGTCTTCAGCTGAAAACGCGCCATTCTGATCGCGCCAGTGACGTACCGTCACGCCGGAAATTTCCTGCCTATCGGAATCGATATTCACGTCCGGACAGATGCGACGGAAACTCAACAGGTCGTCGACAAACAGGGTGACGTCGATAGCGTGTTCGCGTTGCAATTGCCGCGCAAGACGCCAGCAGATGCCGATGTCGCCGTAGTTGTCGACGACACGGCAAAAGAGATGCAAGGATTGCGGAAAGGTCATGCAGGCAACCGGTGATTCAAATCACGCATGATAGTCGATGCCGCAACGGCGCATCAATGCGCGCCGCCCGCATCGACCGGTGCCGCCGACTTGCTCGGCTTGGTCAGCCAGACGAAACCGATCAGCACCAGAAACAGGATCGCCGAAATCCAGAACATGTCGGTTGCGCCAAGCGTGCTTGCCTGCACCGTCATTGTCCGCTCGACCACAGTCCACGCTTCCTGCTCCGACATGCCGCGCGCCATCAATCCGCTCACTGCCTGCGTGAATGCAGGATTATGCGCCCCAGTGTATTCAGCCAGTTGCGCATGATGCAGGATCGAACGGTTGTCCCACATTGTCGAGACCACCGACGTCCCCATGCCGCCGAACATGATCCGGACGAAGTTCGACAAACCCGCTGCTGCCGGAATTCGGTCCGGTGACAGACCGGACAGGATGATCGACGTCAGCGGAATGAAGAACATCGCCATCGCCGCGCCCTGAATCACGGTCGGGACCATCAACGTATAAAAATCGACGTCCTGCGTAAATTGCGCCCGCATGTAGAACACCAGCGCAAAGATCAGGAAGGCGGTTGTCGCTACCCAGCGCGCATCGATCTTCGGCAGAATCTTGCCGACAATCGGCGACATGATGACTGCCAGCACACCGACCGGTGCCATTACCTTGCCTGCCTCGGTCGCCGTGTAGCCGAGCTGTGTCTGCAACCAAAGCGGCAGAATCACCAGGCTGCCGAAGAACAAACCGTAACCGACCGAAATCGCCACCACGCCGCCGCTGAAATTGCGGCCCTTGAACAGCGACAGATCGACCACCGGATGTTTTTCGCCCAGTTCCCAGATAACGAAATAGACGAAGGCAACCACAGCGATCACACCCAGCGTCAAGACGACACCTGAGTTGAACCAGTCCAGTTCCTTGCCCTTGTCGAGCATCACCTGCAAACAGCCGACCCAGACCACCAGCAATCCCAGACCGACCTTGTCGATCGGCAGCTTGACGGTCTTGCCTTCGCGATGCTTGTAGATCGACCAGGTCGCCCATGCCGCGAACAGCCCGATCGGAATGTTGATGTAGAAAATCCACGGCCATGTGTAGTTGTCCGAAATCCAGCCGCCGAGAAGCGGCCCTGCCACCGGCGCCACCAGTGTCGTCATCCCCCAGAACGCCAGCGCCATGCCACTCTTCGCCGGCGGATAACTGGCGAGCAGCAAGGCCTGCGACAGCGGAATCATTGGTCCGGCCACCGCGCCCTGAATCACACGGGCAGCGATCAGGATGCCGATACTTGGCGCCAGTCCGCACAATGCCGATGCGATGATGAACAGAATGATCGAGGAGATGAAGAGCTTCACCGGGCCGAAGCGCATCGTCAGCCAACCGGTCAGTGGAACGGAGATCGCGTTCGATACAGCAAAGGACGTGATGACCCATGTGCCCTGTTGCGGCGACACGCCGAGATCCCCGGAGATCGCCGGAATCGACACGTTCGCAATCGACGAATCGAGCACGTTCATGAACACCGCCAGCGACAAGGCCACCGTGCCGAGAATCAGCGGCGTACCGGACAGCGGCGGCAATGCGTTGTTTGGCTTGCTAGGTGTGGCGCTCATGATCAGTGTGCTTTTGCACTCGTTTCTGTTTTTGCGTTTGTTTCGCTATTCGCTGCGATGATCTGTGCCACATGGGCTTCGGCTTCGCGACCGATGTTGTCGAACACCGCCGTTTCATAGGCAGCCGCCGTACGCACCGGCTCATGCGAGGTCAGCGAGGTACCGTCCGAATTGGCGACGTCCACGGTCACCAGCATCGACAGACCGACGCGCAACGGGTGCGTTTCCAGTTCCTTCGGATCGAGTGCGATACGCACCGGAATGCGTTGCACGACCTTGATCCAGTTACCGCTCGCATTCTGCGTCGGCAGCAGCGCAAATGCTGCGCCGGTACCGGCTGAGAGGCCTACCACCTTGCCGTGATATTCAACCTTGCCGCCATAAACGTCGGACTCCAGCGTCACCGGTTGACCGATGCGCATTTTCGCGACCTGGACTTCCTTGAAGTTGGCATCGACCCACAGCGAATTCAACGGCACGATTGCCAGCAATGGCGTACCCGGTGCAACGCGCTGGCCGACCTGCACCGACCGCTTGGCGATGTAACCGGTGATCGGGGCTGGCAATGTCGTGCGCGCCAATGCCAGATAAGCGGCCTGTACCTGTGCCGCGGCCGCCAGTACATTCGGATGCTGCGCAACCGAGGTGTGATCCGTCAACGCCTGATTCGACGCCAGTTGCTTGCGAGTTGCCTGCAATGAGGATTCTGCCGATTCCAGTGCAGTGCGCGCATGTTCCAGTTCTTCCTTCGATACAGCGCCGGTACCGATCAACTGCTGGCGACGTGCCAGATCGGCGCGCGCACGATCGACATCGGAACTGCGCAGGGCGATATTCGCATTCAGCGTGGCGTTATCGACGAACAACTTGCGTACTTCGCGCACCGTTTGCGCCAGTTGCGATTCGGCCTGTTCCAGCGCGACCTTGGCATCGCTGCGATCGAGTTCCACCAGCGGCTTGCCGGCCTGTACCAGTTCGGTATCGTCGGTATGAATCGCGACCACGGTGCCACCGACCTGCGGCGTGACCTGCACGACATTGCCGGCGACATACGCATCGTCGGTATCTTCGAAATGACGTGCATAGATGAACCACCATGCGCCGTACGCAATTGCCAGCAACGCCACCACGGCGGTGGCGATCATCAGACGGCGACGACGCTTGCCGTTATTTTTGCCATCACTGTTCGTGGTTTCTTGGATTTCCGTATTGGTCGTGTTCATGATGCGTTACTCACAGAGGTGGAAACATTCGTTGAAGGATGACTGTTTTCGAGATTTTCGTAAGACAAGCCGTGCGACTGCGCGTCGAAACCGCCGCCCAGTGCCTTGATCAGCCCGATATGCATTTCGCTGCGACGCGCCTGCGAATCGAGATCGACACGCTTCTGTAACAGATAGAACAGTTCGGACGTCAGCACCGGCACCATGTTGGTGGTGCCGATACGTTCACGTTCACGCGCCAGTTGCAAACTGTTGCTCGCGGCTTGCGTCGCCAGTTTCTGCTGGCTGCTTTGTATCGATGCCGAACGCAACGATTGCACCTGATCGGCAACGTCGTGCAGCGCCTCGGTCAATGTCTGGTTATAGGTCGCCACCAAGCCGTCGTACGAAGCGACACGCTGCTTCAGATTGCCGCGCAGACGATCGCTGTCCAGAATCGGCATGCTGATAGCCGGACCGATACCGGCCACACGACTGCCGCTTTCCAGCAGGTTGCTGAGTCCCAGGCTGGAAAAGCCGGCGAAGGCAACCAGATTGACGTTCGGATAGAACTCGGTCTTGGCCGCATCGATACCGCCTTGTGCCGCTTCCACGCGCCAGCGCGCGGCGACGACATCAGGGCGACGCCCAAGCAAGGCCAGCGGCAATGCATCGGGCAATGCGATTGCTGTTTCGGATGGCAACGAAGGACGCGCGATGCGCTGGCCGCGATCCGGCCCCTGTCCGAGCAATGCAGCCAATTGATTGCGTGTCAGCGCAATCGCCTCATTGAGCTGGGCCTGCGAAGCACGCAGGCTGGCTACCAGCTGACGAATCTGCTCCTCGTCGGATTTTGCATCCAGCCCGGCGTCGTAACGCAATTGCATCAGATGCAGCAACTGCTCGCCGACTTTCAGTTGCTGCGCGTTCACATCCTGTTGCTCGTATTGCTGCGCCAGTTGTACCCATGCGCGCGCAACCGCCGTTGCAATCACGAGACGCGCGTTGTACTGCTCGGCCTGCGCGGCCTTGTCCTGGGAAATCGCGCTGCGAAATTCCGCCGCATGCTTGCCCCAGAAATCGAAGTCGTAGGAAAAATTCAGTTCAAGCGCACTGTCCGTCTGATAGGTTCCGGCAAATGGAGGCGGCACCAGACCGGATTCGGAATACCGTTGGCGCGTCGCGTTGAAATTGACTGATGCGATCGGATCCCCATTGGCACCGGCCACTTGCGCCGCAGCCTTGGCTGCAGCCACACGCGCCGCCGCGACCTGCAGATTCGGGTTGCCTGCAATCGCCTCGTCGACCAGGGATTGCAACTGGTCGCCTCCCAGCTCTTTCGCCCATGCCACATCCGGCCACTGTCCATGCTGTCCGGGCAACGTTTCTGCCGCAGCGTAATCGGCCGGCTGCTGCAGATGCGACGCAGGTTCGATACCGCTGAAGCTGGCGCATGCGTTCAGCAACACCGCTGCACAACTCGCGGCCAGCAAACCGCGAAACGGCTTCGCCGCAATGCCTGTCTGGATCTGTAAAGAATTTTTCATCGTGCGTTCCCGCTTGTCTTGCTATTTGGCTTGATCGATTTTTATTTCATGTCCTGCTTGCCGTCGGCTACTTCGGTCGCAAGCAATTTGCGCAACAGGGTTTTCAAGGTTGCGACTTCTTCCGCGCTGAAATCGATGAAATGCCGGTTCAACACTGCTGAATACAAGGTCGGCAATTGTTCGGCCAGTCTGTTGCCTTCATCCGTCAGCTTCAGGTTAATGACGCGGCGATCGTCACCGCGCGGCATCCGCATGATCAGGCCGCGCTTTTCCAGACGGTCCAGCATGCGGGTGATCGATGCGGAATCGATATACAGCTCGCGAGCCAGCTCAGCCGCCGTCGAATAATTTCCCGAATACAGCATCAGCACAATGCTGCCCTGCGCATGCGTGATGTCATGTGCCGCCAGATCGATATCGACCGATTTGGCCAGCTTGATCTGTGAGCGCTTCAGCAGGTAGCCGACGCTTTCCTCGATGCACCAGGATCCCGAAGGGAACATTTTCTTGAAGTTGGTCATATATTTGTCGTATCAATAACTACCAAGTCAGTTGCTGTATTAATCAATTACAGTAAAAGTCAATTACTGCTTAGGCAGCAATATAGCAGAATTTCAGAATTTGTACAGATCGCTACAGAAAACACCGTTTTTTCGCTACACGACCTGAATAAAGGAACAATTCTTCGTCTCGACTCTCAACAGAAAGGAAGAGAAACCAAAACGCTTTCGCCGTTGAACGGCGCTTGGGAGAATTTCATGGCTGCAATCCGAACCGGCATTTCCGGCTGGCGCTATGCCGGTTGGCGCGACACGTTCTATCCACCGCAATTGACGCAGGCACGAGAACTGGCTTTCGCCTCACGCGCATTGCAGACCATCGAAATCAACGGTTCGCACTACGCGCTGCAAAAACCCGAGAGTTATCAGAAGTGGTATCAATCGACGCCGGCAGACTTCATGTTCAGCGTGAAAGCGCCCCGCTATGTGACCCACATCCTTCGATTGCGCGGTGACGAATGCGCGACGGCGATCGCCAATTTTTTTGCCTCCGGCATCTTCAACCTGCGCGAAAAACTGGGACCCATCCTGTGGCAATTCCCGCCCAGTTTTCGTTTCGATCCCGACCTGTTCGAAGGCTTTCTGCGTTCGCTGCCGACCGATACTGCCTCGGCCGTCGCGATTGCACGCAAACATGACACGCATGTGCGGCATGCCTGCCTGAGCATCGACCGCAAACGACCGATGCGCCATGCAATTGAAATCCGTCACGCCAGCTTTTGCGATGAAACGTTCATTCAAATGCTGCGCAAGTATCATGCTGCATTGGTTTTTTCCGATTCAACGGCGGACTGGCCGTATGCGGAAGATGTCACATCGGATTTCATCTACATGCGGCTGCACGGCACCGAAACCCTGTATGGAGGCGAATACGGCGATGCAGCACTCGATCGCTGGACGCAACGTATCAAGACATGGTCATCCGGCAGTGAACCACGCGATGCGCAACGCATCGCCGCCAAGGCGCCGAAGGCAAAAACGGCACGCGATGTGTTCTGCTACTTCGACAACGACCAGAAGGTTCGTGCACCGTTCGATGCAGCACGACTCGCGAGTCGCCTGAACGATCGACCTGTGCAGAACGACATGAAAGCGCTGCAGCAGTCACTGTGGAACGCCGAGGAGATCAGCGATTTGTTGGGGAAAAAGAAAGCGAAACGGCGCTGATTACAGCGCCGTTCACGATTTTCCGTTGACTGACTTGCCTACTTTTGAGGGGACTTGGGCTTGCGTTCGCTTCCCATTTCGGCAATCGCATCCTGAAATTCCGCCACATCCTCGAAGCTTTTGTAAACGGAAGCAAAGCGAATGTAGGCAATCTTGTCCAGGCGCTGCAGTTCGCGCATCACCAGTTCGCCGATCTGACCCGACACGACTTCACGCGCGCCACTGGACAGCAGCTTCTGTTCGATCCGGTGAATCGCCGCATCGACCGCTTCAGCAGAAACCGGTCGCTTGCGCAACGCGAGCTGCAAACTGCCTTGCAGTTTCTTCGGATCGAATTCGGTGCGGCTGCCGTTCTTTTTCACGACCACCGGCATCGCCAGTTCGATTCGCTCATACGTCGTAAAGCGCTTGTCGCAACTAACGCAACGACGACGACGGCGAATACTGTCGCCCTCCTCCGACACGCGCGTATCGAGGACCTGTGTATCGTCGTACTGGCAAAAAGGACATTTCATTGCGTGGATGATCCTGTATAGATCGCAACATCAGCAAAAGAAACCCAACGCAGTTGCAGCGCGCTACATGCCGCATCCGGCAACCGCGGTCCGACATTCCAAAATGGCCTTGTCCGATCGACACGGACAAGGCCATCTTCAGCGATCGCTCTTCATCAACCTCACAGACCTTGCAGGTCGCTCAGAGCAATCGCGGTACAACAAAAACTCGCGCAAAAGCCTGCGATCAACCGTAGACCGGAAACGCGTCAGTCAACTTCTTCACTTCCGCCTTGACGCGTTCGATCGTCGCCGCGTTGTTCGGATTGTCCAGCACGTCGGCGATCAGGTTGCCGACCTTGGTTGCTTCCGCTTCCTTGAAGCCGCGCGTTGTCATCGCCGGGCTGCCGAGACGAATACCGGAGGTGACGAACGGTTTTTCAGGATCGTTTGGAATCGCATTCTTGTTGCAGGTGATATGCGCCGTGCCGAGCAATGCTTCGGCATCCTTGCCGGTGATTTTCTTGGCACGCAGATCGACCAGCATCACATGCGATTCGGTGCGATTGGACACGATGCGCAGGCCGCGTGCGATCAGTGCCTTGGCCAATGCGTCTGCATTCTTGATGACCTGTTCCTGATAGGTCTTGAACTCCGGCGCCAGTGCTTCCTTGAACGCTGTGGCCTTGCCGGCAATCACGTGCATCAACGGGCCGCCTTGCAAACCCGGGAAGATCGCCGAGTTGATGATCTTTTCGTGCTCGGCTTTCATCAGGATGAAGCCGCCGCGCGGACCACGCAGCGACTTGTGCGTGGTGGACGTGACGAAATCGGCGAATGGCACCGGATTCGGATAGTGACCGGCTGCGATCAGACCGGCGTAATGCGCCATGTCGACCATGAAATAGGCGCCGATTTCCCTGGCGATTTTTGCAAAGCGTTCGAAATCGATGCGCAGTGCGTAGGCCGATGCGCCCGCGATGATGAGCTTCGGCTTGTGTTCACGCGCCAGACGTTCCATCGCTTCATAGTCGATTTCTTCTTTTTCGTTCAGGCCGTAGGACACGACGTTGAACCATTTGCCCGACATGTTCAGTGCCATGCCGTGCGTCAGGTGACCGCCTTCGGCCAGTGACATGCCCATGATGGTGTCGCCCGGCTTCAGCACGGCGAGAAAGACGCCCTGGTTGGCTTGCGAACCGGAATTCGGTTGCACGTTGGCGGCTTCGGCACCGTACAGTTTCTTGACACGATCGATCGCCAGTTGCTCGACGATGTCGACAAATTCGCAGCCGCCGTAATAGCGCTTGCCCGGATAGCCTTCCGCGTACTTGTTCGTCAGTTGCGATCCCTGCGCCTCCATCACGGCAGGTGACGTGTAGTTTTCCGACGCAATCAGCTCGATATGCTCCTGCTGGCGATTGTTCTCTTTTTGAATCGCACTCCACAACTCCGCATCAACTTTTGCGAGGGTTTGGTCCTTTGAAAACATGCAATGACTCCAATCGTTCAAAAATGGTCGGCGCCGTTATCGTCCAGCGCAAGACCGGCGGATAACAACGTACAGGAAGCGAATGAGGACGGAACGGACATGCAGCGGACATATACTGGGTATTCTGCAGCCTCAATCTTGCGTCCCATTCGGCTGCCCAGGCGCACGGCGAATGCAGTCTCACGCTCCACGGTGGACAAATCCACCTTTCCCTACGCGATCTTCCTTTAACTTCATGGAAAACCTCGCGATTTTTCGCCAGTTACGTGAGACGAAAATGATCGAATGATTTTACGGCAACGCCGATTTTTGGGCAAGTCGCCGCCTGAGGTCAAGGACGCCACCTCTCTCGGCGCGCATAATGATGGCAGGCAGAACCTGCCGACCGCCTTTCAGGAGATCAATGTGGCACCCGATATCTGTACCGATGAAGAGATCAAGACGCTCGTACATACTTTTTATGCCGAGGTCCGTCGCGATGATTTGATCGGGCCGGTTTTCAATCAGCATATCGATGACTGGGATCATCATCTGGCGCGGCTGGTGGATTTCTGGTCGTCGATTTTGCGCGGCACGGGGCGTTACTCCGGCACGCCGATGCAAAAGCATATTGCGCTGCCGGAACTGAATCCCGCTCTGTTCGAACGCTGGCTGTCGCTGTTCAACGAAACGCTGTCGAAGCAACCGAACGCCGCAATGCGCGAGCGGGCATCCGCTGCAGCCCAGCGCATTGCACAAAGTCTCTGGTATGCGTGGCAGATGGATCGTGCGCCCGAAAAACTGCCGTCCGACCTCAAGTTCAAGCAATAGACATCGCGTCGGCGCAACCAGTCCTGATCCGAACAGGTCTGCTACATTACGCACCTCGAGCGAGACATGCATGCAGGCCGCACCAGCGCGCGGCGGATTGCCCTCTCGCCGCCGAACATTTACGCAATGGAAATGAACATGCAATTAGCCACCTGGAACGTCAACTCCCTGAAAGTCCGTCTGCCGCACGTCCTGAAATGGCTGGAAGAAAATCCGGTCGACGTGCTGTGTCTGCAGGAATTGAAAACCGTCGATGAAAAATTCCCGGTTGCCGAGATCGAGGCGGCCGGCTATCACGTAGTGTTCTCCGGACAGAAAACATACAACGGCGTCGCGATCCTGTCGAAGCACCCAATCAGCGACGTGGTGAAAAACAATCCGCTGTTTCCCGACGATCATCAACGCATCATTGCCGGCACGATCGAAGGCATGCGCATCGTTTGCGTTTATATCCCGAACGGGCAATCGCTGGATTCCGACAAGTTCACCTACAAGATGCAATGGCTGAAGGCGCTGCACGACTGGCTGAAAAGCGAAGCGGAAAAATATTCGCAAATGGCGCTGCTCGGCGACTACAACATCGCGCCGGAAGATCGCGACGTCTGCGATCCCGCAGCATGGGAAGGACAGACGCACGTATCCGAACCGGAACGCAATGCATTCAAGGATCTGCTCGGCTTGAACATGAAGGATGCATTCCGCATGTTCGATCAGGCGGAAAAGTTGTACAGCTGGTGGGACTACCGGCAGATGGCCTTCCGTCGCAACATGGGTCTGCGCATCGATCACATTTTGCTGACGCAACCGCTGGCCGATCGCTGCATTTCATGCGTGATCGACAAAGTACCCCGCAAGTGGGAGCAACCGTCGGATCACGCACCGGTGATCGCGACGCTGAACGATTGACGCATTACGAACGATAAATCAGGGCAC
The DNA here is from genome assembly GCF_035565035.1 of Oxalicibacterium sp. GTDB lineage: Bacteria > Pseudomonadota > Gammaproteobacteria > Burkholderiales > Burkholderiaceae_D > Oxalicibacterium. The sequence continues at coordinate 13,968 of NZ_DATMTD010000086.1, forward strand.
CAAGCGGAGCACCTGCTGCGCCACCATCGACGGCGATATCGGCTGCCGTGATATTGGATGATTCGTCGGAAGCAAGGAACAGTACGGTATTGGCAATCTCTTCCGGCTCGCCCAGGCGGCCCGATGGAATGCCTTTCGTCAGATAGTTGTCCAGCACCGCACGCTGCTCCGGACTTGGCGCTCTTGCATCCCAGATCGGGGTACGCGTTGCACCGGGCGAAACCTGATTGACGCGAATACCGCGTGGCGCAAGCTCTGCCGCAAGAACGCTGGTCATGGAACGCACAGCGCCCTTGGTGGCCGCATAGGCGGACGATCCCGGATTGCCGGTGAAGGCCAGCACCGATCCATTCAGAACGATCGATGCCTTCGGGCCCAGATACGGCAGCGCCGACTGCACCGTGAAAAAGACACTCGTCAGGTTGGTCTTGATGATGTTTTCGAATACATCCAGCGTGGTGCTGCCTACTGGCGTATCGCCACCGATACCTGCATTGGCAAAAACAATATCGATATGACCGAATGCCTGCGCCGCTTTTTTGACAGCACGGTCGACTTCCTGCATGTCGGCCAAATCCGCCTGAATCGCCAGCAGATTGGGACCAAGTTCCGCGGATGCGGCATCCAGCGTTTTCTGACTGCGTCCCGTGATCGCCACTTTCGCTCCTTCTGCAATAAAACGACGTGCAGTTGCCAGGCCGATTCCGCTATTACCACCCGTGATGAACGCTGTTTTTCCATTGAGTCTCATGATGATCAACCTTTCAGTGAATTAATAAAGTTTAATAATGCAACCAAATATCTTAAAAAGAACGACCGTTTCAGCGGCCCCACGTTGAGAGAAGCTGCATTCTTCTCTTTTCGTAATAAGTTTAATATTGAAACCAGAATATACACAAACTAGTTTCATAAAACAACCGATTAAGTTAAAATTTTTTATATCAATGCGATAGCCGCAGGGCTTTACGGGAAGGAATTGAAATGAAACGCAAAAGTCTGGAAGGCAATGTGTGCTCGATTGCGCGATCGCTCGACATCATCGGCGACTGGTGGTCGCTGCTGATCATTCGCGATGCGCTGGGCGGTCTGCGTCGTTTCGGCGAATTTCAGCGCAGCCTCGGCATGGCAAAGAACATTCTCAGCACGCGGCTGAAGGCAATGGTCGAGCAAGGCATCATGACTGTGGAAGCCGCATCGGACGGCAGCGCCTATCAGGAATACGTGTTGACTGAAAAAGGACGAGCATTGATGCCCGTGCTGGTCGCACTGGGGCAATGGGGCGCCGACCACATGTTCAAACCCGGCGAATACGGTTCCGTGATTCTGGACGTCAAGAAAAGACGTCCGTTGCGCAAACTGGAGTTAAGGGCGGAAGACGGACGTGTTCTCACCGCAGAAGACATCATCGTCACCCAGCGGGTGATTCCTGGCTGATCCACGGTTGATCAGAACTGGCTGCCGTTGAAATGTAAATCGTCCAAAGCATCAACGACGCGCTCCAAATAAAAAACGGCTGCATTTCCATGCAGCCGTTTTTCATGGCGGTCACTCGCCGTGTTCGACCGACATTAATCCACTGTCGCGCCGCTTTCCTTCACAACCTTCGACCACTTCACCGATTCATCCTTGACGAACTTGGCAAAATTTTCCGGCGTGTCGCCAACGAAATCCGATCCGGTATCGTTCAGCACGCGCTGGAAGTCAGGCTGTTTCATGGCCTTCAGCGTTTCGGCGTTGATCTTGTCGATGATCGGTTTTGGCGTGCCGGCTGGTGCAAAGAAGCCGTACCATGCATAGGACACCAGCGTCGGGAAACCCGATTCGGCAAACGTCGGCACGTTCGGCAACAGCGCGGAACGCTTGTCACCGGACACCGCGATCACCTTGACCTTGCCGCTCTTGATGTGCGGCATGATCGCAATCATGCTGTCGAACATGATTGGAATATGTCCGCCCAGCAGATCGGAAATGGCCGGTGCCGAGCCCTTATACGGGACGTGGGTCATTTCCAGTCCGGTCGTGCTGCGGAACAGTTCACCCGTCATGTGCTGCGGCGTCCCCGAACCTGCGGATGCGTAAGAGAAATCGCCTTTTTTCGATTTGATATAGGCGATCAGTTCCTTCAGGTTGTTGGCGGGTACGGCGGGATTGGCAACCAGCACCAGCGGCACGCGCAACAGGTTGGTAATCGGGATCAGATCCGTGCTCGGATCGAACGGCATTTTCTTGTACAGGCTCGGATTGATCACGATCGGCGCACTGGAAGTGATCAACAGCGTATTGCCGTCCGGATTGGCGCGCGCTACTGCCGCACTGCCAATATTGCCGCCACCGCCGCCGCGATTATCGATGACGAAAGGTTGATGCAGATCTTCGGTCAGACGCTTGGCGATCGGACGCGCTGCGATGTCGGACGGTCCGCCCGGCGGCCACGGCACGACAACGGTTACGGTGGAATTCGGCCAGGTTTGTGCCAGCGCGCTTGCGGAAAAGCTGACGGCTGCGAATGCACAAAGAAGGAGTTTGCTGCCGCGAGAAGGTCGCTTCATGTGTCACCTCATTGAATTTTTGTTCCGGCTTGCGGGACGACATCGAGTCCGTCAACGCAAGCCCCGGCAGGCGTACGGTGCGCCTGTACTGCTGCTGTGTTGTTTGATACGCGACAAGAATAACCGAACTTCCTGTCACCGCGCTTACACCACCGATGTGCAACTTTTATCGACAAATGCTCTGAAGCATGGACCTGCAATGATGCGGAGCAGAAATGCTAAGGCGCTTTGGTGTCGTCGGCATAGCTTGAGCCGAGCGGGGCATAACGCAACAGGTATCCGACCTCATCCAGCGCCTGTTGCGCAGCGACGAGAAAATCCTGTGCCTGGCGATCCGGCGCATAAATGCAGCGGATCTCGATGACGAAGTCTCGATTCTGCGTCTGCGGATACGCAAGATAGATTTCACCGCTCTCGACAAATTTCAGGCACGCGTTGATGCGATTTTGCAGCTCCGACAGCAACGAGTCGTTCCACGGCATGTATTCGAAAATGGTCAGCTTGCATTCACCCGATAGCGGGTCGATGCTGACCGTGTCCGCAAGCAGGCCGGAGCGAACCGCATTCATTTCTTTATCAATTGCTTTTCGAATGCAAGATCGGATTTGGTTGCCTTGCGCGGCTTTTGCGGGCCGAAAGCCTTGACGAATGCCACGAACTCGTCCAGCGGCAGGCGCTCGCTGACGACCAGCGGCTCGCCTTCCGGCGAATTATCGACAAGATAGAAAGATTCGTCGCCGGTGCGCACCATTGCGTAGTGCTCGTTGCCGCTGCGTTCCTTCAAACGTTCAACGGCGGCAGTGGCTCTGGTTGATCTCATGTTGTCTGCTCCTTGCGTATCGTCGCGCTCATCGCAAGCGCGCCGTCAGCATCCAGTAATGTTCAAACCGATGAACGCGCATGTCGCGCAGCAACGGCCCGAGGCGCTTGCGCAACGTGCTGTCAGTATAGTAATTCTTGAGAATTTCATACCGCTCGCCATTCGGCAGCGCATGTATCTGGTAGGTATTGCCTTCCTGATCGGTGCGGGCGATGACCGTTTTCTCGCTTTCAACCTGCGAATTGTCGACCAGCACCAGCAAGCCATCCTTGCCAATGATTTTTTTCAGGCGTGCAATCACATCTGCCTGATCCTGACGTTTGACATGCGACCACCAGAAACCTGCAAAGCAGGCAGTAAACTCACCGTCCACCTGCGGATCCAGCGCATCGGCAACCGCAAATTGCACGACGTCTTCCGGCAGTTCCCTGCCCTTTGCCTGCTCCAGCAGATTGGGATTGATGTCGGTGGCGAGAACAAATTCTGCATATTCCGCCAGTTCGTCGGTCCAGTAACCGTCGCCGCAAGCAAGTTCCAGCACGCGCTGGCCGGTCATCAGCTCACGCAGGTTGTCCATGATGTCGTCGAGCGCATCCATTGCATCCGGATTTTCGACATCTTCCTCGTCGAAATTGTTGCGCAGCGCGTAATACGCGGCCATGTCGGTGTTTACCGGATTTGTCATGCTTTCATTTCAAAAAGGGGTGATCGATCGTCGATCACAGTTCGTAGACGTCTTTTTCACCACTCAGCACCTGCTCCACCAGCTTGCGATTGAGCATTGGCGCCAACAGTTCGATGAAGGTAAAGACATATCCGCGCAAATAAGCGCCCTGCTTCAACGCAAGACGCGAGACATTGGTACCGAACAGATGCGCAACCGGAATCGCCCGCAGGTTTTTATCGCGTTCCGCATCGAACGCCATGCCGGCGATGATACCGACGCCAAGCCCGAGTTCGACATAGGTTTTGATGACATCAGCATCGATCGCTTCCAGCAGGATATCGGGTTTCAAATTGCGTAGCGTGAAAGCGTGATCGATCTTGTTGCGGCCGCTGAAGGCACTGTCGTAAGTAATGAGCGGAAATTCGGCAATCTCTTCCAGTGTGACCTGCTTCGATTTGAGCAGCGGATGATCGGGCGGCACCACAACCTGATGTTCCCACTGATAGCAAGGCAGCGAAATCAGGCCGTCGACATCGGCGATCGATTCGGTTGCAATCGCCAGATCGGCGTGCCCCATCAACACCATGTCGGCAACCTGACGTGGATTGCCCTGCAACAGGGACAGTCGCACCTTCGGGAATTTCTGCGTGAACGCCTGCACCACTTTCGGCAGCGCATAACGCGCTTGCGTATGCGTGGTCGCAATCGTGAAGCTGCCGCTGTCGTGCGCGGCGAATTCGTTGCCGATGCGCTTGAGGCCGTCGATCTCCTGCATGATCAGCTCGACCGATTTCAGGACCGCCCGACCTGGCTCGGTCAGGCCGCGAATCCGTTTGCCGTGGCGTGTAAAAATATCAACACCCAGTTCTTCCTCAAGCTCGATGATCGCCTTCGACACACCGGGCTGCGACGTGAACAGCGCTTTTGCGGCTTCGGTCAGATTGAAGTTTTGCCGTACGGCTTCGCGAACGAAACGAAGTTGATGAAGATTCATGTTGGTCTCCCCGGGCGGTTCCGCTTCATTGTTTTCCATTGTTGCTTATACACAAAACGCATATAAGCAAATAATTAGTATGTAGTTTGGAATAAGACATAAGTTTATTACCATTCGCCCTACTTTGCGCGAGGTCTTATGTCTGTTTCTTATATTGTTTCGGGTTTTGCTGTTGGCGTGCTCGTCGGATTGACCGGGGTCGGCGGCGGCTCGCTGATGACGCCGTTGCTGACGCTGCTGTTCGGCGTCGCGCCGACCACTGCCGTCGGAACAGACCTCGCGTTCGCCTCGATCACCAAGATTGCCGGCACCGTTGCGCACCGTTCCAAGGGCAATGTGCACTGGGCCATCGTCAAGCACCTGTGCATGGGAGCGCTGCCTGCAGCCGTGCTGACCGCCATCGCGCTCAAGTACTTTGGCGGGCTGGGCGCGGAGGCGTCGCACATCATTCGTTATTCGATCGCCGGTTCGGTCTTTTTGACCGTGATCGCGCTGATTTTCCGCACCCGTCTGCAAAACTGGATGGCGCAGCATCCGAATCGCCAACTGCACGGCGGCAAACTGGTTTTTGCGACGATCCTGTCTGGTGCGATCCTCGGTACATTGGTTACAATCTCGTCTATCGGCGCCGGTGCAATTGGCGCCACGATACTGGTTCTGCTTTATCCCCGCCTGACACCGGCCGAAATCGCCGGTACCGATATCGCGTACGCCGTGCCGTTGACCGCGATCGCGGCGCTCGGCCACTGGTGGCTCGGTTCAATTCATTGGGATTTGCTGCTGATGTTGCTGATCGGCTCCGTACCGGGTATCACGCTCGGCTCGCTGGTGTCGAAGGCCATACCGGAAAAAATACTGCGCGTGCTGCTGGCGACCACGCTGACGACCGTTGCAGTGAAGCTCGTTTTTTAAGGGACATACAAGATGTATCGCTACGACCAATACGACCATCAAATCGTCAAGGAGCGCATCGCGCAATATCGCGATCAGGTGCGTCGTCGCCTGTCGGATGAACTGGCGGAAGACGAATTCCGTATCCTGCGCCTGCAGAACGGCCTGTACCTGCAGCGCCACGCATACATGCTGCGCATCGCCGTGCCGTACGGCCTGCTGGCGTCCAAACAGATGCGCATGTTCGCGCACATCGCACGCACGTACGATCGCGGCTATGGCCACTTCACCACGCGCCAGAACATCCAGTTCAACTGGATCAATCTGGAACAGACACCGGAAATCCTTGAACATCTTGCTTCGGTCGAGATGCACGCGATCCAGACCTCCGGCAACTGCATCCGCAACACGACTTCCGACGAACTGGCCGGCGTGGCTGCGGACGAAATCATCGATCCACGCCCATACGCAGAAATCATCCGCGAATGGAGCACCTTCCATCCGGAATTCGCCTACCTGCCACGCAAGTTCAAGATCGCGATCAACGGCGCGGTCGAAGATCGTGCGGCGACTGCCGTGCACGACATCGGCCTGCACGTGATCAAGAACGAACAAGGTGAAATCGGCTTCCGCGTGATGGTCGGTGGCGGCATGGGCCGCACGCCGATTCTCGGCAGCGTGATTTGCGAATTCCTGCCGTGGCAGCACATCATGACGTACCTGGAAGCGATCCTGCGGGTGTACAACCAGTACGGCCGCCGCGACAACATCTACAAGGCGCGCATCAAGATTCTGGTCAAGGCAATCGGCATCGAAGAATATCGCCGCCAGGTCGAAGAAGAATGGCAGCACACCAAGGATGGTCCGGGCACGCTGACGCAGGACGAACTGAACCGCGTCGCCGCCTACTTCACGATGCCCGCGTACGAAACCCTGCCGGCGACCGACGCCGACTTCGAACAGAAGAAAGCAGAAGACAAGGCATTCGGCAACTGGCTCAAGCGCAACGTCAAGCCGCACAAGGTGCCGGGCTACGCCGCCGTCGTGCTGTCGCTGAAGAAGACCGGATTTCCGCCGGGCGATGCAACCGACAAGCAACTCGACTTCATGGCAGATCTGGCCGACAAGTACAGCTTCGGCGAACTGCGCGTGACGCACGAACAGAACATCGTGCTGTCCGACGTCAGGATCAGCGATCTGTATACGGTCTGGCAGGAAGCCAAATCGCAAGGCCTGGCAACACCGAACATCGGCCTGCTGACCGACATCATCTGCTGCCCGGGCGGCGACTTCTGCTCGCTGGCGAATGCGAAATCGATCCCGATCGCCGAGGCGATCGCAGAGCGTTTCGACAACCTCGACTTCCAGCATGACATCGGCGATATCGAACTGAATATTTCCGGTTGCATCAACGCATGTGGTCATCACCACGTCGGCAACATCGGCATTCTCGGCGTCGATAAAGACGGCGCGGAATGGTATCAAGTGTCGCTCGGCGGCGCGCAAGGCAACAACGCATCGATCGGCAAGATCATCGGTCCGTCTTTCTCTGCGCACCAGATGCCGACCGTGATCGAACGCGTACTGCAAGTGTATGTACGCGACCGCATCGAAGACGAACGCTTTATCGATACCGTGCACCGCATCGGCGTCGCACCATTCAAGGAACACGTGTACGCCACGCCGATCAAGACGGCGCACGCGACAGGAGAAGATGCATATGCATAACATCATCAAGGATAGAGTCGTCATCGGTGATGATGACTGGGCATTGCTGCGATTGAAAGCGGAAATCCCTGCCGGCACAGAAGGCGCAGAGCCGCAAGCCGCAGACAAACCGGAAACTATTGTCGTCCCAGAAGGCAAGGTCATCGTGCCGCTGACGGTGTGGCAGGCGCAGAAATCCGTGCTGCAATCGCGCAGCGATGTCGGCGTATGGCTTGCCAGCGACGAACGTCCGGAAGCGTTAAAGGACGATGTCGCCAGGCTTCCAATCATCGCTGTCGACTTCCCGAAATTTGCAGACGGTCGCGGCTATTCGATCGCCTTCAATTTGCGCGCGCGCCTGAATTACACCGGCGAATTGCGTGCTATCGGCGACGTGTTGCGCGATCAATTGTTCTACATGCAGCGCGTCGGTTTCAACTCGTTTGCAGTGCGTGCCGACCGCGATGCGCACGATGCGGTGAAGAGCCTGAACGATTTTTCGGAAACCTACCAGCACTCGTGGGACCAGAAGAATCCATTATTCCGTCGCGTCAATCGTCAGGCTGCCGAAAGCGCAAAATGATCAGCGACAATTTCGACGATCTGGTCAAAGCCACCATCGCCACATTGCAGCAGGTTGCGGACGAATTCACGCCGGCCGTGTTCGCGTCCAGTCTGGCCGCCGAAGACCAGGTGCTGACCGACATGATCCTGCGCGGCAAGCTGCAGGATCGCATCGGCATCTTCACACTGGAAACCGGTCGCCTGCATGCAGAAACATTGAGCGTGCTCGATCGCATCAAGGAAACCTACGGCTACGACGTCGAACTGTATCGTCCGCAACCGGAAGCCGTTGAAGCCTACGTCAAGAACAAGGGCTTGAACGCCTTTTACGACAGTGTGGAATTGCGTAAAGAGTGCTGCCACATTCGCAAGGTTGAGCCGCTGAATCGTGCATTGCAAGGCAAGCGCGCGTGGATTACCGGACAGCGTCGTGCGCAGTCGTCGACCCGCGCCGAACTCGCGGTGCAGGAGCAGGATGATGCGCACAACATGGTCAAGTTCAATCCGCTCGCGGACTGGTCGGAAGAAGACGTCTGGCACTACATCCACAGCAACAACGTGCCGTACAACCCGCTGCACGATCGCGGCTTTCCATCGATCGGTTGCGAACCCTGCACGCGCGCAGTTCAGCCAGGCGAAGATGTCCGCGCCGGCCGTTGGTGGTGGGAAACGCCGGAATCGAAGGAATGCGGCCTGCACGTCGTCGACGGCAAACTGGTACGCATCAAGTCGGTAACCGCGACCAGCTTTTAATCGCCGCTTTTAATTCTATTCACAGCTAAAAAATCCGCAGCTTAATCTTGTTTGAGAAACCTATGAACACTGCAGTCGACCAACACTTCCTCGACGCCGCCAGCAACAAGCACCTGGACTGGCTGGAATCGGAAGCGATCCACATCATGCGCGAAGTCGCCGCCGAATGCTCGAACCCTGCGCTGCTGTTTTCCGGAGGCAAGGACTCCGTCGTGCTGCTGCGACTGGCCGAGAAGGCATTCCGCCCAGGCAAATTCCCGTTCCCGCTGGTGCATATCGATACCGGTCACAACTTCGATGAAGTCATCGCTTTCCGCGACAAGCGCGCAGCCGAACTCGGCGAGCGTCTGATCGTCGGTCATGTCGAAGATTCGATGAAGCGCGGCACCGTGCGTCTGCGCAATCCGGATACCGATTCGCGTAATGCTGCGCAAGCGGTCACGCTGCTGGAAACGATCGCCGAACACAAGTTCGACGCCTGCATCGGCGGCGCCCGTCGCGATGAAGAAAAAGCCCGCGCGAAAGAACGTATCTTCTCGTTCCGCGACGAATTCGGCCAATGGAATCCGAAGGCGCAACGTCCCGAACTCTGGGATCTGTACAACACGCGCGTCCATCCGGGTGAAAACATGCGCGTGTTCCCGATCTCGAACTGGACCGAACTCGACGTGTGGCAGTACATCGCCCGCGAAAAACTCGAACTGCCGTCGATCTATTTCGCGCATCAACGCCAAGTGATTCCACGCAACGGTTTGCTGGTCCCGCTGACACCATTGACGCCGGCGAAAGAAGGCGAAACGGTGGAAACGCAAACCGTCCGTTTCCGCACTGTCGGCGACATCTCCTGCACCTGCCCTGTTTCGTCGGATGCCAGCAGCGTCGCGGCAATCATTGCCGAAACCGCAGTCACCCAAATCACCGAGCGCGGCGCAACCCGCATGGACGACCAAACGTCCGAAGCATCGATGGAAAAACGTAAAAAAGAAGGATATTTCTGATGAGCGCGCAATTGAACAATGCAGCGATGGTGAACAATTCGGAGAAGCAATCCGCCGAACGCGGCCTGCTGCGCTTCATCACCGCCGGTTCCGTCGACGATGGCAAGAGCACGCTGATCGGTCGCCTGCTGTTCGACAGCAAAGGCATCTTCGCCGATCAACTGGACGCCGTCTCGCGCTCCAAGCACAAGCGCACGGTCGGCGACACGATCGACCTGTCGCTGCTGACCGACGGCCTGGAAGCGGAACGTGAACAAGGCATCACGATCGACGTCGCGTATCGTTATTTCGCCACGCCGAAACGCAAGTTCATCATCGCCGACACGCCGGGCCACGAACAATACACACGCAACATGGTGACCGGCGCATCGACCGCCGACGCCGTCATCATTCTGATCGACGTCTCCAAGGTCAAACTCGGTGACGACGGCAGTGTCGAATTGCTGATTCAGACCAAGCGTCACTCGACGATCGCGCATCTGCTGCAGATCGAACACGTGATCGTTGCCGTCAACAAGATGGATCTGGTCAACTACGACCAGACCGTCTACGACCGCATCGTTGCTGCGTACGCCGAATTTGCGAAAACGCTGGGTCTGAAAGACATTCGCCCGATTCCATTGTCCGCATTGGCCGGCGACAACGTCGTCTCGCGCGGCGACAATCTGTCGTGGTACCAAGGTCCGACGCTGATCGAATTGCTGGAATCGCTGTCCGTCTACGACGAAGCATGCGGCGAACCATTCCGTTTCCCGGTCCAGCTGGTCGCACGTCACAACGGCCACGAAGCCAATGATTTCCGCGGCTACATGGGTCGCATCGAAGCCGGCAAGGTCGCAAAAGGCGACAAGCTGATTGTGCAACCAGGCGGTCAAACTGCAACAGTCAAGGACATCCAGACGCTGGACGGCTCGCTTGAATCAGCCATTGCAGGACAATCGGTCACGATTCTGCTGGACGAATACGTCGACATCTCGCGCGGCGACATGCTGGCCGAGGCGGCACGTCCTGCGACGCTGCTGAAAACCGTCAACGCCGACATCTGCTGGCTGTCGGAAGAACCGCTCGACGTACGGCGCAAATACTGGTTGAAACACACCACGCGTCAGGTAGCCGCACGCATTACCAAGATCGATACGCTGCTCGATATCAACACGCAGGAGAAGCGTCCTGCCGACGAGGTCAAGCTGAACGGCATTGCGAACGTAACGTTGAACGTGCAGCAACCGCTGGCGGCGGACGCTTACGATGCAAGCCGTTCGACCGGCGCATTCATCCTGATTGATGAAGTCACGCATCAGACGGTTGCGGCCGGCATGATCCGTCTGGCCTGATTTCGGCTGATTTTTCGTCTTGCTCACGATGGCATCGGAACACGCGTACGGCAAGGTTTACCTGATCGGCGCCGGTCCCGGTGCTGTCGATCTGATTACCGTACGCGGCGCGCGCATTCTGGCGCAGGCTGACGTTGTGCTGTACGACGCGCTGGTTTCTGCCGAAATGCTGGCGCTCGCGATACATGCCGAAAAAATCCCCGTCGGAAAGCGCAGCGGGCAACGCTCCACCGCACAGATTGCGATCAACCAGTTGCTGGTCGATTGTGCGCGCAAATACAAACTGGTTGTGCGCCTGAAAGGTGGCGATCCCATGCTGTTCGGCCGTGCCGATGAAGAGTTGCAGACGCTGGAATCACACTGTATTGAAGTCGAGGTCGTGCCCGGCATCACAACGGCATTTGCCGCTGCTGCCTCCACATTGCAGCCACTGACCAAACGCGGCATCGCGCGCAGCATTGCCTTTTTTACTTCCGCTACTGCACCGAACCAGCCCGATCAATTGACACTGCCGGACTGCGATACGCTGGTTCAATACATGGGCGGACGCGAAGCCATCGTCACTGCCCAGAAGCTGCTGGAACAGGGACGGTCGCCAACCCTGCCGGTTGTGATCGTGGAAAACTGCAGTCTGGTTAACGAACGCGTTTCACGCATGACCTTGCGCGATCTGGAACAGGGATTGGGAGAACGTCAGGGGCCGGTACTTGTGATGATCGGAGAGGCGATGGCGACGCGTACCGTTCACCCGAAATCGGCAGACCACGAGAAAAACTAACTGCGTATTTGTGCTGTCCAGATTGTTTAAGTCAGGCTGTTCAAGCAATACGCCGCCATCGCATTCAATACGCTGTCGTCCTCGCCAACTGCGCCGGCGATTCTGAACGTCATGTTTGGATAAGACTGCTTCAACTCATCGACGATGACCGGCAGATCGCGCATCACATGCCCACCTTGGCCCAAAAATACCGGTACCACCGTCACGGCATCGATACCGTCGGCAGCCAATTCGCTCGCCAGGTCTGGCAAGCGTGGCGACATCAATTCCAGAAAGGCCAATGACACGACTAGATCGGGCGCCTGCTTCTGCACGAGCGCCTGCAAACGCTGGAAAGGTTCTGCCCAGCGCGGATCGCGAGCGCCATGCGCGAATAGCACCATTGCGCGCTTGCCTGCCATCAGTGACGCTCCACCCAAAGCAATGCACCGATCGCCGTCAAAAGGAATAGCGCACTCGGCAGAATCGCCGTCGCAAACGGCGGCCAGGTATTCAGCAAACCAAGATGCGAGAACAGGCTATTGCTCATCTGGAAGGTCACGCCAATCATGATGCCTGTAAAAATCTTGAGGCTGACACCACCAGAGCGGAAGTGCAGATAGGCGAAAGGCAACGCCAGCGCCATCATCACGAAAACAGCGAACGGGTAAACGACTTTTTTCCAGAAGGCGATTTCATAACGTGCAGCATCGCGATTGTTTTCGGAGAGATATTTCGTATAACTCGCCAGGTCGATGGTGGACATGCGTTCCGGATCGGAAAAGCCGACCGACAGGAATTCCGGTGTCACTTCGGAGATGATCGATTTGCTGGCGAAACTCGAAGTGGAAATCGCCGTCGTGATCTCGGCTGCCGTTGTTGCCCCACGCAACTCACCTTCGCCGAAACGCGCCTCCGAACCGTCGATCAACGTCCACGTATTGTGGCCCTTGTATTCCGCTCGTTTTGCTGTCGTCAACGAAACCAGATGAAAATTGAGATTGAACTCGTACACCTTGATCCCGAGCATTTCGCCGTTCGGCTTCACGGTCCGGATATTCAAAAAACGCGATCCCGTCTGTTCCCCAGTAATGCCGTCCGCACGAATCACATCCTTGGTCCACAATCCCGAACGGAATTCCTGCGACAGCGAACGCCCCTGATTCTGCAACCGCATCCGCTCGGCGGCGGTGGATGTATACGGCACGACGAATTCGCCGAACAGGAACGTGGCAAGCGCGAACACCACACCGATTTTCACCAGAATCATGCCGGCCATCGCCGTCGACATGCTGGAAGCGCGCATGATCGTGAATTCCGAACGCGCGGCAAATTGCGACAACGCCCAGATCGTTCCGATCAGCGCGGCAATCGGCATCAATTCATACACATAGCCGGGCATGCCCATCATCACGTACAGGAACGCCTGCTGCAGCGTGTAACCGCCGCGACCGACCGATTTCAGTTCACCGACCAGATCGAAGAAGGCAAACAGCGCGAGGAAGGCGATCAGCACGAACACGACCGAGCGGCCGATTTCGCGCGCAAAGTATTTCTGCAGAATCTTCATGCCGCCTGCCTCCGTCCAAACAGGGAACGCTTGAACATCGCCCACATTGCCAGCGGATGGTAGCGACTATTGACCTTCAATCGCCACATGAAAAAGATCGTGATCACGATTCCTGCCGCCAGATGCACCGGCCACCAGGCCAGCGGCAACGTCGATTTCTGCTGCACGACCGTCGCCTGCGCATAACTGAGCATATTGCTGTAGAAAACGAACAGGAACAGCGCGATCAACAGATTGGCAGATCGGCCGCCACGCGGATTGACGAAACCGAGCGGAATCGCCAGCAACATCATCAGGACCCCCATCAGTGGCAGCGACATCCGCCACAGCAACTCGCCATCGTTGAAATTGGAACGGTTCTGGATCAGATCGATCGTCGACAGTGCGCGTGCCGAAGTATCACCAACGGACACCTGCGACTTCCTGCCGACCAGCACGCCGTAACGGTCGAACTCCATCAACTGAAAATCGGATTGGGTCGGTACACCATCGTAACGGCGCCCGTTGATCATCACTAGAAACTTGTCGCCGTTCGCATCGATGTCGATGGTTCCCTCCTTCGCCACCACCACGCTGGTCTTGCCATTGCGAATGCTGCTGACGAAAACATTCTTGACCTTGGTCGTGTCTCCCGAAACGCCTTCCACGAAAAACACGCGATCGGCAGACGACGATTCCTGAAACTTGCCGGGTGAAACGCGCGCGATATCTTCACGGTTCGCATAACGCTCTTTGTAGATCGCGCTCTGCTGGTTGGACCATGGCGTAAGGAAGAAACTCAGCGTCGTGGTCATGACCACCAGCGGCAACGCGAACATCAGCACCGGTCGTATCCAGCGCGACAGGCTGAGGCCGGAGGCAAACCACACGACCATTTCCGAATCCTGATAACTGCGGGTCACGACCAGCAGCACCGAAACGAAGCCGGTCAGATTCAGAATAATGGGGAGATAGTTCAGCGCGGAAAACCCGAGCAGCGCAACAACGTCGCCGGATGCGATCTTGCCGCCCGCAGCCTGTCCCAGAATACGAATCAGCGTAATCGTGATCGTAATCGTGAAAAGTGTGGTGAAGACTGCGCCGGCGGTACCAAGCAAGTCGCGTCGAAGCGCACGCTGAAAAATCATTGGAGGGCTATAATCGTGGGATCGACAAGGAGAGTAACGCATGGACTTTAGCATAAAATCATTGGACGCAAAAACCGGTATCGCCAGTCTGAAAACCGGATGTCTCGCCGTCGCCGTTTTTGAAAACAAGACACTCTCTTCCGCTGCTCGTGCGCTGGATAAAAAAGGCGAAATCAACGCCGCCCTGAAGTCCGGCGATATCACCGGCAAACCCGGCTCCACCCTGTTGCTGCGCGGCGTGACCGGCGGCGCTGCCGAACGCGTGTTGCTGGTCGGCCTCGGCAAGGAAGACGCCGTCGGCGAAAAAGACCTGCTCTCCGCCATGCAGGCAACCGCTCGCACCTTCGCCGCACTCGGCGCTGCCGATGCCGTCGTTGCCCTGCCATTCGACATCGTCAAAACCCGCGATACCGCCTGGGCTGTACGCAGCTATGTCCTCGCTGCACGCGATGGCGCCTACCGTTTCGACGCGATGAAAAGCAAGAAGGAACCGGCTCCGACCGGTGTTCGCAAGATTGCATTTGCCGTCCCGGCGACAGCGGCCGACGTGGCAAAGCACGCTGTCACACAGGCAGTTGCCGTCGCCAACGGCATCGATCTGACCAAGGATCTCGGCAACTATCCGGCGAATGTCTGCACGCCGACCTATCTCGCCAAGACCGCGAAGAAAATGGCCGGCGAATTCAAGCTCGACGTCGAGATTCTCGACCGCAAACAGTTGCAGGCCTTGAAGATGGGCAGCTTCCTGTCCGTCACCAACGGCAGTGTCGAACCACCAAAATTCATCGTCCTGAAACATCTCGGCGGCAAATCCAAGGACGCGCCTGTCGTGCTGGTCGGCAAAGGTATCACCTTCGATTCCGGCGGTATTTCGCTGAAACCGGGCTCGGCAATGGACGAGATGAAATACGACATGGGCGGTGCAGCGTCCGTACTCGGCACGATGCGCGCCATCGCCGAGATGAAGCTGAAGTTGAATGTGATCGTCGTCATCCCGACCTGCGAAAACATGCCGTCGGGCAGCGCCACCAAACCAGGCGACATCGTCACCTCGATGTCCGGCCAGACAATCGAAATTCTCAACACAGATGCCGAGGGCCGTCTGGTGCTGTGCGACGCTCTGACCTACGCTGAGCGCTTTAAACCGGCTGCCGTGGTCGACGTTGCCACACTGACCGGCGCCTGCATCACGGCGCTTGGTCATCACAATTCGGGCCTGTTCACGCGCAGCGATGAAGCACACGACGCATTGGCAAACGAATTGCTGGCCGCCGGCAAGCAGGCTGGCGACACCGCATGGCGCATGCCGATCGAAGACAGCTATCAGGAACAGTTGAAATCCAATTTTGCGGACATGGCCAATATCGGCGGCCCGCCGGCAGGTGCCGTCACGGCCGCCTGCTTCCTCGAGCGCTACACGAAGAAATACACCTGGGCGCATCTGGATATCGCCGGCACCGCGTGGAAAAGCGGCGCCGCCAAAGGTTCAACCGGTCGGCCGGTTCCGCTGCTGACGACCTTTCTGATCAATCGCGCGCAGGCAGCTCGATAACAATCGATAGCAACCCCGCATCTGCCTGCGCGGCAGATGCGATTTTTCCGCAGCCGTCGTTCTTCTTTCGGCTCAATTTCTTGCAGGGGCAATCATGATCGTTCTCGTCACCGGCGCCACGTCCGGTTTCGGCGCTGAAATGGCGCGCAAATTTGCTCGTCACGGCCATCGCGTCATCGCGGCCGGACGACGCAAGGACAGGCTGGAAGCGCTGGCGGCCGAGATCGGTACGGCCCTGCTGCCGGTCGTGATGGACGTGACCGACAAGGCATCGATTCAATCCGCCCTGGACAGCTTGCCGGCCGACTGGAAAGAGATCGACATCCTGATCAACAATGCCGGCCTTGCACTCGGTGTTGCGCCCGCCCAGTCCGCTTCGCTGGATGAGTGGGAAACCATGATTGCGACCAACTGCAAAGGCCTCGTCACCATCACGCGTCTGCTGCTGCCGGAAATGCTGAAGCGCGATCGCGGTCACATCATCAACATCAGCTCGGGTGCCGGTGCGCATCCCTATCCGGGCGGGAATGTCTATGGTGCGACCAAGGCGTTTGTCGACCAGTTCTCCCGCAACCTGCGTGCCGATCTGGTCGGCACCAACGTGCGTTCATCCAATATCGCTCCCGGCCTGGCCGGCGGTACCGAATTTTCCAACGTTCGCCTGAAGGACGATACCGCAGCCGCAAAAGTGTACGAAGGCACGACGCCACTCAGCGCAGCCGATATTGCGGAAACCGCCTACTGGATCGCCACGCTGCCGCCTCACGTCAACGTGAACCACATCGAGGTCATGCCGACCTGCCAGGGTTTCGGCCCGATGAATATCAAGCGGCGTTGATGCCATCCGATTCGCAACCAGCAAAGAACACCATGTCCGATTTTGCGTGGACCATTCGTGTCTACTATGAAGATACCGACGCCGGCGGCGTCGTCTTCTACGCCAACTATCTGAAATTCTTCGAACGTGCCCGTACCGAATGGCTGCGTGCCGCCGGCGTGGGCCAGCAAGCCATGACCGAAACGCACGAGGTCATGTTCGTCGTCAAAAGCACCGCACTCGACTATCACGCACCGGCACGCCTCGACGATGAACTGAAGCTGACCGTCGTAGTCGAACGCATGGGCCGCGCTTCCGTGCAGTTCGTGCAGCAGGCCTGGCGCATCACCCGGAATGAACAAGGCGACCGTGAAGAGTTGCTCGCAACCGGGCGCATCAAGGTTGGTTGCGTGGATGCAAAACGCTTCAAGCCAAGCGAAATTCCGCAGGAAGTTCTCGCCGGCATCAGGCAAATCGATGCACGCTGAAGTCTTCGTTGCCGCTTGATGCACGGAATAACGCATTCGATATGCCATCACGGCAGCGACAGCGCGTAAAATGGCGGATGCGCCGGCGGCCTGCCCTCGGCACTAACGAATACAAATTGATCAAAATCGACCAAGCAAGCACAACATGACCGTCACCCAAGATCTTTCCTTTGTCCACCTCATCACCAACGCTTCGGTTCTCGTTCAGCTCGTCATGGTGCTCCTGATGGGTGTTTCCGTCATGAGCTGGACCTACATCTTCCGCAAGATGTTCGCGATCCGAAACGCCAACGCGCAAACCGAAGAATTCGAACGTGCATTCTGGTCCGGTGGAAATCTGAATACCTTGTATGCAGAAGCGTCGTCAAACCGTCGCAAGAGCAACGGCTCGACCGGTGCGCTGGAACGCATCTTCGAATCCGGCATGAGCGAATTCAGCAAGATCAAGGGCGGCGAGGCGCTGCAATCGAGCGCCCGTCTGGACGGCGCACGCCGTGCGATGCGCGCCGCCTACCAGCGCGAAATGGATGCGCTGGAATCGCACCTCGCCTTTCTCGCGTCGGTCGGCTCGGTTTCACCGTATGTCGGTTTGTTCGGCACCGTCTGGGGCATCATGAACGCCTTCCGCGGGCTGGCCAACGTGCAGTCGGCCACGCTGGCGGCCGTCGCACCTGGCATTGCCGAAGCCCTGATCGCCACCGCCATTGGCCTGTTCGCCGCGATTCCGGCAGTTGTCGCCTATAACCGCTATTCGCACGATATCGACCGTCTGGCGATCCGCTTCGAAACCTTCGTCGAAGAGTTCTCGAACATCCTGCAGCGCCAAACGCGATAAGGACACGCCATGTCATTCTCTTCCGGAAGCATGCGTGGCGGACGCGGACGCAAATTCAAGTCCGAGATCAACGTCGTGCCCTACATCGACGTCATGCTGGTGCTGCTGATCATCTTCATGGTCTCTGCACCGATGAAGGATCCTGGCGAAATCAAGTTGCCGAACGCCGCCCAGACCACGCAACCGCCGACCGAATACATTCGTATCGATCTCAAACCCGACGCATCGGCCACGCTGGTCGTCAGCGGCGGCAAGAACGGTGCAGGATCGAAGGACACTGCCGCCAACCGCAGCGAACTTGCACAGAAATTGCAGGCGCTGCATGCAAACAATCCCGACATGCCTGTCATGATCGCCGCCGACAAGGAAATCAAGTACGACGAAGTGATCCAGGCCATCTCTGAAGCGAAAAAAATGGGGATAGAACGCGTCGGGCTCGCAACCCGATGAAACAGGTTCCATGATCGATCACAAGCCTTACTCCGTACCGAAAGAACCAGGCCGCTGGCGTGCCATCACGCTGGCGGCAGTCGTCCATCTCGCGCTGCTGATTTTTTTCTGGATCGGCATCGACTGGCAGAGCGAAACCCCACAGGCCATCCAGGCTGAAATCTGGGATCCGCAGGCGCGCGAAGCCGCGCCCTTGCCGACGGCCCCGGAACCGAAAC
The DNA here is from genome assembly GCF_035565035.1 of Oxalicibacterium sp. Taxonomy (GTDB): domain Bacteria; phylum Pseudomonadota; class Gammaproteobacteria; order Burkholderiales; family Burkholderiaceae_D; genus Oxalicibacterium. The sequence goes on from NZ_DATMTD010000086.1 coordinate 33,059, forward strand.
CAGAACCCAAGCCCGAACCGAAACCGGTCGTGAAAGAACCGCCGAAAGCCGAACCGGATACGCCGCCTCCACCCAAAGTCGATATCGCTCTGGAGCAGGAAAAGAAGCGCAAGGAACAGGAACGCAAGGACAAACTCGCCCAGCAGGAAAAGGAAAAGAAAGCTGCGCAGGACAAGAAGCTGGCCGAGGAGAAAAAACAGAAGGAAAAGGAAAAGGCCGATCAGCAGAAGCAGGCTGAGCTTGAGAAAAAGAAAAAGCAGGACGCGCTTGATGCCAAACTGCGCGAACAGGCGCGTGCCGACGAAATGAAACGTCTGACCGGCGCGGTAGGCAGCGGCGGTACCGGCCAGGCTGCCAAATCGCAGGGTAGCGGCCGCGCCGATGCCAGCTACATGCAGAAAATTGCGGCAAAAATCCGCTCCAACACGATATTCAACGTACCGGAGACACTAACGGGGAATCCTGCGGTCGAATTCGATGTCGAACTCCTGCCCGACGGTTCGCTACGCGGCTTGCGCATGCGCAAATCGTCCGGTATCGATGCGTTCGACGAGGCCGTCAAACGTGCAATCGAACGCTCGCAGCCCTTCCCGCCGGATCAGACCGGCACCGTACCCGGCCGCTTAACTGTTGTTCACAAACCTAAAGACCAGTGAAACCCATGATAAATACTCCTTTTTCACGCATGTTCACACGTTTCTTCGCAGCACTTGTCGCCACAGTAGCGCTCCTTACCGCGAGCATTGCACATGCGCAATTACGCGTTGAAATCGCCGGGGTCGGCGCCAATCAGATTCCGATCGCCATCGCTGCCTTCGGCAACGAATCGATTGCACCGCAACAGGTCAGCGCCATCATCAAGGGGGACCTGACGCGCAGCGGTTATTTCAAAGTCATCGATACCAGCACGGTATTGACGGAAAATTCCCCAGTTGACCTCGCCGACTGGAAAACGCGCGGAGCAAACGCGGTCGTCGTCGGCAGCGTGACAAAATTGCCCGACGGTCGTTTCGATGTGAAATACCGCCTGTTCGATACCGTCAAAGGCGGGCAGCTTTCTTCGCTGGCACTGGCTTCGCAACCGCAATTCCTGCGCGTGGCAGCGCACAAGGTTGCCGACGACATTTACGAAAAACTGACCGGCATTCCGGGCATTTTCGCAACGCGCATCGCCTATGTGACGCGCAACGGTCGCGAATATCATCTGGAAGTTGCCGACTCTGACGGTCAAGGCACGCAAGTCGCCTTGCGCTCGAACGAACCGATCATTTCTCCTTCCTGGTCGCCGGACGGCACCAAGGTTGCCTATGTCTCGTTCGAAAACAAGAAGCCGATCGTCTACGTACAGAACCTCGTTACCAGACAGCGTACGGTCGCCGCCAACTACAAGGGCAGCAACTCCGCACCATCCTGGTCGCCTGACGGCAGCAAGCTGGCTGTCGCCCTGTCGCGCGACGGCATGACGCAGGTCTACGTCGTCAATACCGACGGCACCGGCCTGCGCCGCCTGAGTAATTCCAGTGGCATCGATACCGAACCGCAATTTTCCGCTGACGGTCAAAGTATCTATTTCACCAGTGATCGCAGCGGCGGTCCGCAGATTTACAAAATGAGTGCAAACGGCGGCGAAGCTCGTCGCGTCACCTTCACCGGTAGTTACAACATCAGCCCGCGCATCTCGGCAGATGGCAAAACGCTGGCCTATATTTCGCGCCGTGACGGCAAATTCCAGCTTTACATGCTTGATCTGACCAATGGTCAGGAACAACGCCTGTCGGATACCGTCAAAGACGAATCACCGAGTTTTTCGCCTAACGGTAAATATCTGCTGTACGCCACGCAATCCGGCGGGCGCGGCAGCCTGGCGGTGGTTTCCACCGATGGCCGCGTCAGACAGACACTCACCATGCAGGCGGGCGATATTCAGGAGCCCACTTGGGGTCCGTTTATGAAATAATGCTGCTGTTTTTCTAAACTTACTCGCTTTCCAATAAGGGGATTAATAATGCGCTCACTCACTTCCGTTCTCATCCTGTCCAGCGCCATGCTGCTGGCTGCCTGCTCGTCGACCAAACTGGACGACAAGGCTCCTGTCGAAGATCGCACCGGCGCTGCCGATGCACGCTCGGTCGGTACCGTCAATGCTTCCGGTGATCCATTGAACGATCCGCAAGGCGTGCTGGCAAAACGCAGCGTCTACTTCGACTACGACAGCTACATCGTCAAGCCTGAATACCAGCAAGTTGTTGAGAACCACGCCAAATACCTGCAAAGCAATCGCGGCCGCAAAATCATCATCCAGGGCAATACCGATAACCGCGGCGGTTCGGAATACAACCTGGCTCTCGGCCAGAAGCGTGCAGAAGCCGTTCGTAAATCGTTGTCGCTGCTAGGCGTTCCTGAATCGCAGATGGAAGCCGTTTCGCTGGGCAAGGAAAAACCAAAAGCAATGGGCAATGACGAAGCAGCATGGGCAGAAAACCGCCGTGCCGACATCGTTTATTAATCTGAACCGATGATTAAAAAAACGCTTGCTGCGGCCTTCATGGCCGCATTTTCTTTGGGGTCGCTGCAAGCGCATGCCGCGCTTTTCGGCGACGATGAAGCGCGTCGCGCCATCCTTGATGTACGCACCAAGGTCGATGCGATGCAACAATCGAAAGCCGAAACCTCCGCGGTACTCGATCTGTCGAATCAGAACGAGCAATTGCGGCAGGAAATCGCACGACTCAATGGTCAGATCGAAGTCCTGACGAACGAGCTGGCCAATGTGCAACAGCGGCAGAAGGATTTCTACACCGATCTCGATAATCGGCTGCGCAAACTGGAACCGCAAAATGTCAGCGTCGATGGACAGGATGCACTGGTAGGTCAATCCGAGCAGCGCAGCTATGACGATGCATTGGCGCTTTTCAAGAGCGGCGACTACAAGAAGGCGGGGGCGGCGTTTAACGATTTCGTCCAGCGTTATCCGCAATCTGCGTATGCCCCCTCCGCGCAATACTGGGTCGGCAATGCTCTTTATGCGCAACGCGATTATCGCAATGCGATCAGTGCGCAGCAGTCGCTGGTAAAAAAATATCCGGATAACCCGAAAGCAGCCGATGCCATGTTGAACATCGCAAGCTCGTACATGGAAATGAAGGATCGTACGGCAGCGAAAAAAACGCTGGAATCACTGGTAGCAAAATATCCGAATACGCCGGCAGCTCAAACGGCAAAGGAACGTCTCACCAATTTCAAGTAACGTATCGCTGAATGGTCAAGCGGACCAACCAGCCACCGGAAATTTTTAAGAATCGCCCGCCTGACGGGCGATTTTTTATTTTTGCTGCAGGTCTTTTCTATCCAAGACACGAGCA
>NZ_DATMTD010000087.1:0-42133 GCF_035565035.1 Oxalicibacterium sp.
AGTAATGTAGCGAAAAACAGCCCAAAACGCCGAATAAATTTGGTTTTCACGAATCTTTTCCTTGTTTCAAGAGCTGTTTTTATCAATTCAGCCACATTTCGGCATCGAGCGTACCGTGTTGCCGGCAACGAAGCAATAGACAGGCGCTGGAGTCCGCAAGCAAACGCGGATCAGCTGGCGGCGCGCAAAGCCGGCGTCATGGTATCGCCCTGCTCTTGTGCAAAAAAGGCAAGTATCTCCGCCTTGTGAGCCAATGCATCCTGGCGACCGAGTGCAATCAGCTCCGACGTGTAACTTTTTTCGAACAACAGATAGGATGCCAGCGCCGCACCGCGTACTTCGGTCGCACCGATAGCGGCCAGCAGCATGCGCACCGGCCGCGGCAGGCTACCGATATGGCGGCTGGCGATCGTGTCCAGCCGTTCCGACGGCGAAATCGACAACATCTGGATCGGCCGCAACGGCGTACGCGCCAGTTGCTCCGGCGTCAGGAACGACAGCGTCTCGTTGATCCGGTTCAGGCGTTCGACATCGCCGGCGATACTGTCAAGGAAGATGCTGGACATCGCATGGCCGGCAATCTGCGCCAGCGTCGGATACTGCGCATGCGCGGCAGGATCGATCGCCGGTTCCAGCAGGCGGCCGGAGCCGATCACCAGTACCTTGTCCGCACCGAGATGGATGGCCGGCGAGATCGGTGCCAGCTGACGCATCGATCCGTCGCCGAAATATTCGCGGCGGCCAGCGCAGAAAATCGGCGTGGCCGGGAAGATCAGCGGAATCGCCGACGACGCCAGCAGATGCTCGATGCCGATCTGCGCACGCACCGCACTGCGCTGCGTACGTACCCACGGTTCGATGTCGGCTTCGCTCTGGTAGAAGGTGATGTGCTGGCCAGCCGTATAGGACGATGCCGTCACCGCCAGCGCATGCAGCTTGCCTTCCGCCAGCGCCTTGTCCAGCTTCGGCAGGTTCAGCATCCGGTTCAGCAGATTGACCAGCGGCGTATTGTCCAGCAGCGACATCGGCGGATTCGCCCGCCATGTTCGCATCAGCCAGCCGAACGACAGCAGCGACAGCCAGCGCGCACCGGACCGCAACACGCCCAGCGAATCGGCACGATAGACCTGTTCCGCCGTGAAGTTTTCCCAGACGTTGGTAATGCGCTCCACGCCATTGCTGAAATCGTCGGCATGACAGGCCAGCGCGGTGGCGTTGATCGCGCCGGCGGATGTGCCGCAGATGATGTCGTAGGGATTGCGGTCAGCCGACCATCCTGCCTCCAGCAGAATCGCGGACACGCTTTGCAGAACGCCCATCTGGTAGGCAGCGCGCGCGCCGCCGCCGGTCAGGATCAATGCGATTTTTTTCCGATCTTGCATACGATCCATTATTAGGGCGTTTGCGGTTTCGGGCAAGCAAGCGTCTGCTGTCGTTGCATTGGCTGCGGTGGCATCGGCTGTCCCATTGGTCGCAGCATCGCCGCACTCAGTCGCCGCGCGCGATTCCTTCACGCCGCGGATCTGCACCGCCGAACCAGCCGGCACCGTTTCGCGTACGCATGATGCCGTGCAATCCCGAAGTTTGTTCTTCGATCAGTACTTCATGGCCGCGCGCCGTCAATGCGGCGATCAGCGCCGGCGATATCCGGCCCTGTTCCAGCTCTGTCGGGCCGTTGCGGCTGCCGACGTTCGGCAGATCGATCGCCCGCTGCATATCCAGTCCCCAGTCCAAGGTGCCGATCAATACCTTCGCCACGTAATTGACGATGGACGAGCCGCCCGGCGAACCGATCGCCAGGATCAGGCGGTTCGATTTGTCGAAGACGAGGGTCGGCGCCATCGTGCTGCGCGGCCGCTTGCCGGGCTGCACGCGATTGGCGACCGGTCCGTGTTCGTCTTCCGCCACTGCGGAAAAATCCGTCAGTTCGTTGTTCAGCAGAAAACCGTCCACCATCAGCCGCGAGCCGAAGGCATTCTCGATCGTCGTCGTCATCGCGACCGCATGGCCGTCCGCATCGACGATCGACATGTGCGACGTCGACGGCAGTTCCGGTGACGCATCGTCGCCCCATGCCAGTTGCCAGCCGCGCGGCACGCCGGCCTCCGCATGGCCCATCGAGCGTTCGCCGATCAGTGCGGCACGCTGCGACAGATACGTCTTGTCCAGCAACGGCGCGTAACTGTTGCCGGGAAGCGGAACGAAATCGGTATCGGCAACATAGCGGTTGCGATCGGCATAGGCCAGCCGGCCTGCTTCGGTAAAGAGATGTGCGGCCTGCGGATTCCATTCGCCACCGCTCGGCTTCAACATCGCCATGTCCGTCTGCGCCAGAATGCCGAGCATCTGCGCGATGGCGATACCGCCCGACGACGGTGGCGGCATGCCGCAGACCATCCAGATGCGGTAAGCACTGCAGACCGGCGTGCGCACCTTCGCGCGATAACCGGCCAGATCGGCCGTCGTCATGCCGCCGGGGTTGGTCGGATGGTGCGCGACCTTGTCGGCAATATCGCGTGCGATGCGGCCTGTGTAAAAGGCATCGGCGCCGCCTTCGGCAATCTGCCGCAGCGTCCGTGCCAGTGCGGGGTTCTTCAACACATGTCCGGCCGGCCACGGCTGGCCGTTGCCGTCGTAAAAGTAAGCCACTGCTGTCGCATCCTTCTTCAGGTACGGCTCTTCCTTCAGCAGCATCGCCAGTCGCGGGCTGACGACGAAGCCGTCTTCCGCCAGCCGGATCGCCGGTTCGAACAGCGCATGCCACGGCAGCTTGCCGTATTGGCGATGCGCCATTTCCAACATGCGCAGCACGCCCGGTACACCGACCGAGCGGCCGCCGACGACGGCATCGAAGAACGGCATCGGCTTGCCGTCAGCATTGAGGAACAGTTTCTCGGTGGCTGACGCGGGCGCCGTCTCACGTCCATCGAAAGCACGCACATCCTTGCCGTCGAAATACAGCAGGAAAGCGCCGCCGCCGATACCGGACGACTGCGGCTCCACCAGCGTCAGCACCATCTGCACGGCAATGGCCGCATCGACGGCCGATCCGCCCTGCTTCAGCATTTGGTATCCGGCATCGACCGCCAGCGGATTGGCGGCAGCGACCATGAATTTCTGCGCCGTCCATCCCGGCTTGGCGCTGTAGCCGCTGGCCGCTTCCGGCGTGACCGGCAGCGGTTCGCGCAGAACGGTTTCGGCCTGTGTGCCGGCAAAGGCGGCACACAGGATGACGGCAACGACGAATCGGGACATGCAGGCTCCGCAGAAAGGCCAGAAGATAACCTGCAGCAGTGTAATCGCGTTGCGCCTACTCCGCAGCGCACCAGCTTATGCGCATCGATGTGCAGTCCGATGCCGCCATAAATGGTCACAAATGAAAAGGCAGCCGCAGCTGCCTTTTCTTGCATCGTCTTCAGAGGACAGAAGCAGGCAAACCCTACTTCATTGCATGCGTCTCATTGCATGCACCTCATTACATACACTTCACGCACCTTATGCACTTCACTGCGCATTATTCTGCGACGCATCTTCCTGCTGTTGCGCAACGCTGTTCGGCGCGACGACGACCATCGATGTCTCTTCATGGACAGCCGCCACATCCATGCCGGACAACGGCAGCAACGGCACCAGCAGTAGCGCAACGATGTTGATGATCTTGATCAGCGGATTGACAGCCGGGCCGGCCGTATCCTTGTACGGATCGCCGACGGTATCGCCGGTCACCGCCGCCTTGTGCGCTTCGGAACCCTTGCCGCCGTGGTTGCCGTCTTCGATGAATTTCTTCGCGTTGTCCCACGCGCCGCCGCCGGTCGTCATCGAGATCGCGACGAAGATGCCGGTGACGATCGCACCCATCAGCAGGCCGCCCAATGCAGCCGGGCCGAGCAGCACGCCGACCGCGATCGGAATCACGACCGGCAGCAGCGACGGAATCACCATCTCGCGGATCGCCGCCGAGGTCAGCATGTCGACGGCCTTGTCGTACTCCGGCTTGCCGCTGCCGTCCATGATGCCCTTGATCTCGCTGAACTGGCGGCGCACTTCGACGACGACGGCACCGGCAGCACGGCCGACCGCTTCCATCGCCATCGCACCGAACAGATACGGAATCAGGCCGCCGATGAACAGGCCGATGATGACCATCGGATTCGACAGATCGAAGAAAGTGCCCTTGCCGACCGAATCCAGCGCATGCGTGTAATCGGCGAACAGCACCAGTGCGGCAAGACCGGCGGAACCGATCGCATAACCCTTGGTCACCGCCTTCGTCGTGTTGCCGACTGCATCCAGCGGATCGGTGATCGCGCGTACCGATTCCGGCATGCCGGCCATTTCGGCGATGCCGCCGGCGTTGTCGGTGATCGGACCGTAGGCATCGAGCGCGACGATGATGCCGGCCATCGACAGCATCGCCGTCGCTGCGATTGCAATGCCGTAGAGTCCGCCGAACCAGTAGGAAACGAAAATCGCCACGCAGACCGCCACCACCGGCCACGCGGTCGCCTTCATCGATACGCCGAGGCCGGCGATGATGTTGGTGCCGTGCCCGGTCGTCGACGCCTGCGCGACATGGCGCACCGGCTTGTAATCGGTGCCGGTGTAGTACTCGGTCACGTAGACCATCACCGCCGTCAGCACGATGCCGGTCGCAGCTGCACAGAGCATCGGCACGAACAGCGGCGGCGGCATCACCAGCCACGTCACGATGGCGAAGCCGATCAGCGACAGGCCGGCCGCCCACCACAATCCGGTGTACAGCGCCGACATGATCTTCTTGCCCTCCTTCGCTTTCACCATCGCACAACCGACGATGGAAGCAATGATGGATACGGCGCCCAGCAGCAGCGGATAAATCGCTGCAGTGAATTCCATGCCGGTCATCATCAGCGAACCCAGCAGCATGGTCGCGATCAGCGTGACGACATAGGTTTCGAACAGATCGGCCGCCATGCCGGCGCAATCGCCGACGTTGTCACCTACGTTGTCCGCGATCACGGCCGGGTTGCGCGGATCGTCTTCAGGAATGCCGGCTTCGACCTTGCCGACCAGATCGGCGCCGACGTCCGCGCCTTTCGTGAAGATGCCGCCGCCGAGACGCGCGAAGATCGAGATCAGCGATGCGCCGAATGCGAGTCCTACCAGCGGTACGATCGCATCGTGCAATGTGCCGACGAAGGAACCGTGCTGTGCAGACAGGATAAGTATCAGGAAGAAGATCGCCACACCGAGCAGGCCGAGGCCCACCACCAACATGCCGGTGATCGCACCGCCCTTGAATGCCACGTCCAGCGCTTCGCTCATTCCCTTGGTCGCAGCTTGCGCGGTACGCACGTTGGCGCGTACCGAGACGTTCATCCCGATGAACCCGCAGGCGCCGGACAACACTGCACCGACCAGGAAGCCTGCCGCAGTCAGCCAGCCGAGTGCGAAAGCGATGATGATGAACAGGATGACGCCGACGATGGCGATGGTTCGATATTGCCGCGCAAGATAGGCCGCTGCACCCTGCTGCACTGCCGACGCGATTTCCTGCATGCGCGCATTGCCCGGATCGAGTCCGAGAATCCAGCTGCGCGACACCAGCCCGTAGACCACCGCAACGACACCGCACGCAATGACCAGCCATATGGAGATGGACATATCGACTCCTCTTGTTGTCACGACAAAGAATTGACCGCTACGACATTCCGGCGGACATCAAAGTCGTCCGTCGTGCTGCGTACTGCAAGACTTCCGTCGCCCTTTTTATTGTGCGAGCCTGGGCTGGCTGATTTGATGCTATATCGAGTTGCAGGTTCAAACAAGTCGGCAAAAGACAGACAAGGAAGCAGGCAAGAAAAAAGCGGACACATGGTCCGCTTGTTTTGCTCTGTCAGCCTTGCAGTGCAGCGAAGGCGCTGTCGCGAATTTGCTCCACCGGTCCGACACCGGCGATCTTCCGGTACTTCGGCGCACCGGGCTGTCCCGATGCGGCCCACTTGTTGTAGTAGTCGACCAGCACTTCGGTTTGATCGTGATAGACGGCGAGACGCTTCTTAACCGTTTCTTCCTTGTCGTCGTCGCGCTGGATCAGCTCTTCGCCGGTGACGTCGTCCTTGCCTTCCGCTTTCGGCGGATTGAAGGTGACGTGATAGGTACGGCCCGATGCCGGATGCACGCGACGACCGCTCATGCGTTCGACGATGGCTGCGTCCGGCACGTCGATCTCGAGTACGTAGTCGATCGCAACGCCGGCTTCCTTCATGGCGTCGGCTTGCGGAATCGTGCGCGGGAAACCGTCGAACAGATAACCTTGTGCGCAGTCCGGCTGCTTCAGGCGATCCTTGACGAGACCGATGATGATGTCGTCCGACACCAGGCCGCCTTCGTCCATGATTTTCTTGGCGGCGAGACCGAGCGGCGTGTCGGCCTTGACGGCGGCGCGCAGCATGTCGCCCGTCGAGATTTGCGGAATGTTGAATTTTTCCTTGATGAAACCAGCTTGCGTGCCTTTACCGGCACCAGGCGCTCCTAGAAGGATGAGGCGCATGAAATTTCCCTAAAAAAAACGAATTTTTGAATTCTTGTGGCTGAAGGTGCGCAGTGCGCACACCGGCGAGAGAGTGTTTGATTAACGGATGCTGCTTGTGAACAGTGCCCGAAAGTTACCACAAAATGACGTCAAAACCACCCATTGATTTTGATGCGGCGCATCATTGCGCTTTACAGATTGTAGTGACGGCGCACGCGTTCGAGATCTTCCGGCGTATCGACGCCGGCTGCCGGCGCATGGTCGGTAACGTGCACCGCAATAGGAAAACCATGCCACAGCACACGCAGTTGCTCGAGCGCTTCAATTTGTTCCAATGGAGAAACAGGCAATTCCGGATACGCCTGCAAAAATGCGTTGCGATAGGCGTACAGGCCGATATGTCGCAATGGCGCATACCCTTTCGGCAATACTTCCTTGCTCTGCGCAAAGCCGTCGCGATGCCACGGAATCGTTGCACGCGAGAAATACAATGCGCGCTGATTCTTGTCGAGCACAACTTTCACGACGTTCGGATTGAATATATCCGCTGTCTCCTGAATCGCATGTGCGGCTGTTGCCATCGGCACATCGCGTGCAACCAGGGCCGCCGTCGCGGCAATCAATGAAGGATCGATCAACGGTTCATCACCCTGCACGTTGACCACCACTGCATCGTCCGGCAAGCCGATCGCCGCAGCGACTTCGGCAATGCGATCGGTACCCGACGGATGATTGGCACGCGTCATTTGCACCGCAATATCGTTCTGCCGACACGCATCGAAGATGTCTGCATGATCGGTCGCGACAATGACACGCGATGCACCGGACTGCGCGGCACGCTGCGCAACGCGCACGATCATCGGTTTGCCGCCCAGATCGGCCAGCGGCTTGTTCGGCAATCGGGTGGAAGCGAGACGCGCGGGAATGATGACAATGAAAGACATACGAACTTCGGAAACCTTATGCAGCGATGATGAAACGAATCGTCAGTTCGATGAAGGTGCGGCCGCTGCAAGATCGCGAGCCTGATCGGCCCACATGATCGGAATGCCGTCGCGAATCGGATAGGCCAGCTTGTCGGCGTTGCAGATCAGTTCCTGCGCCTTTTTGTCATGCTCAAGCGGACCTTTGCAGATCGGGCAAACCAGAATATCAAGCAGTCGAGTGTCCACGGAGTTTCTCCACAATTTGTTCGGCGAGGGCGCGATCGATCTGCGCCGTCACGGGCACGACCCAGATGCGCGGGTCGTTTTTCAATGCTGCGTTTTGCCGACATTTTACTGCATCCTTCTCCGTAATCAGGATGACTTCCGCCGTGACGCCGGCGAACGGATTGTCGGAAAAATCGTAATGATCCGGCAGCGGCATCTCACGGAACTGCAGACCAGCCTCGCGCAGCAACGTGAAAAAGCGCGCCGGATTGCCGATGCCGGCTGCAGCAACGATCTGCACCGGCGAATAACCGCTGACCGTTTGCGCGAAAGAACGCAGTGCGCGCGGCGTGGTTTCTTCAGATGAGATCAGGTGTTCGGCCATCAGCCCGGCCAGCCGCATGCGGAATGCGCCAGACAACCCTTCGGCCTCTTCATGCGACCCGTTGACGACGGTAAAGTCGCGACGACGCGACGCCGGTTCGCGCAACGGACCGGCCGGCAACAACCAGCCGTTGCCGACGCCGCGACTATCGAACAGCACGACTTCGATATCGCGCGCCAGCCGGTAATGCTGCAAGCCGTCGTCGGCAACGATGATGTCGGTTTCCGGGTGCGCGGCAAGCAACATCCGCGCGGCACCGACGCGGTCGCGGCTGACCACGACCGGACAGTGCGTTCTGCCGGCGATCAGCAAAGGCTCGTCGCCCACCTCCTGTGCCAGCGATTGCGCCGTTACCGCGCGTGGCCCATCGCCGGTCGAACCATAGCCGCGCGAAACCACGCCCGGATGAAAACCGGCCTGACGCAGAGCCTGTACCAGCCAGATCGTCAGCGGCGTCTTTCCGGTGCCGCCGACAAAGATATTGCCAACCACAATGACCGGCACCGGCAGACGATGCGCGCGTGCGATACCGCAGCGATAGGCCAGACGTCGCAGTGCTGTCAATGCGCCGAACAGCCAGGACAATGGCAGCAGAAAACGCGCCGCTGCTTCGCGTTGCGTCCACGTTTTTGTCAGGAATTCTTCGATGGTGGAACGCTGCAGGGCCAAGGGCGACTTCCTTGAATGGACAAGGCCGCGATCGCGGCCCTGATGGTCAGGCTGAAATAACTTCGTTTACTTCTTGCTTTGTGCCGCGAACGTTACTTTTGAAAAACCGGCAATGCGCGCGGCTTCCAGTACATTGATCACCGTCTGATGGGTTGCGGTCGCGTCGGCGGCAATGATGATCACAGGGTCGGGATTCGCCTTGCCGGAAGCATTGGCCGCGGCGGTCAGTTCAGCGGCGAGACCCTCCGGATTCTGCACGGCGACGCGATTGTTGTTGATCAGGTAGCGATTTTGCGCATCGACGCCGACATTGATTTCCTGCGGACGCTCCATCGCTTTTTCCGCATCGGCGGTCGGCAGCGTGATCTGCAGCGCAGTGAACTTGCTGTAGCTGGTCGATACCATCAGGAAGATGAGAATCACCAGCAGCACGTCGATGAAGGCGATCAGGTTGATCTCGGGATCTTCGCGGCCCTGCCCTTTGCGGAAATTCATGCGCCTGTGCTCCGGTTACCGACGAACGCCATGCACGATATCGACGAACTTGATCGCCTGCTGTTCCATGTCCACGATGAAGCTGTCGATGAGCGCGCGGAAGTGGCGGTAGAACACCAGCGAAGGCATCGCGATCGCCAGGCCGAAACCGGTGTTGTACAGCGCGATCGAAATCCCGTGCGCCAGTTGCGCCGGGTTGGAACCGGTGCCGGTCGCGTTCTGCGAACCGAAGATTTCAATCATGCCGACCACGGTTCCGAACAGGCCCATCAGCGGCGCCAGCGTGGCGATCGTGCCGAGCGTGGTGAGAAAGCGTTCCAGTTCGTGTGCCGTACCTTGTCCGGCTTCTTCGATCGATTCCTTCATCACGTCGCGCGGTGCATTGACATTGCGCAAACCCGCAGCGAGGACGCGACCGAGTGGTGAATTCTGTTCCAGCGTGGCGATGACATTGCCGTCGATCTTGCCGTTGTGATAGACGCGAATGACTTCTTCCAGCAGCGTCGGCGGCAGAATGCGGCGACGGCGAAGATACAGGCTGCGCTCGATAATCAGGGTCAATGCGATGATGGATGCAATCAGCAACAGCCAGATCGGCCAGCCTGCTGCGTGAATAATGGCGAGCAAAGGGAGCTCCTTCTTTGATTCGGTAAATGATTCGAGCGCTACGGATGGAGAATGTAACGGTTTGACGCAGCGAGAGCAAGTAGCGTGCATCGGCTGTCGGCATGGATGCACACTGTCTGGCGTCACCCCTATTCATCCGTTGAATGATGCAAATAAGGGTTGTGCACATTTTCTGTGGATAACATTGTGCGTAACCGTGGATAGACGATCGAAGCGATTGATTTCAAAGCGATTTTTTTCATTGCCTCGAAAAGAGGCGGTGCATAACCGCGGCCACGGACAGACCTATCCGCTTTCGATTGCACACCGCATCAACCGCTCGACCAATAAAAAACGCACCGACTCGCGGTGCGTTTTGAAAAAAAAGGCCGTTCGCTGTTTGCGCGGCCGTCCTTTCGTTTTACTTGATGCCGCGGAAGATCGCGCACTGACGGAAGGTATCTTCCGAGAACGGAATCTGCTTGCTTTTGCAATATTTCGACGTCAGCTTCAGCAGCTCCTTGATGTCGCGCCCGCTGCACTTCGCGTAGATGTCGCTGAGCTTGTCGATCAATTCGTCCGACAGATCGGCATGGAACTGTGTCGACAACGATTTCCACAGGCGCATCGCATCTTCCTTCGGCGGAACCTCGTACTGGATCGTCGCAATGCAGCGCGAGAGGATCGCATCGTCGACGTCCTCGATGCGGTTCGTCGTCATGAACAACAGGCCTTTGAAGTATTCCAGCGTACGCAGGAATTCGGCAACGATCGCATTGTGCTGCAGGTCGTTATCGCGGCAACGGATGTAGACGTCCGCTTCGTCCAGCAGCAGGATCGCATCCCAGCGCGCGGCGCGGCGCAGAATCGATGAAAGATTCTCTTCCACCGACGCGGCAGTAATGCCGAGCTGGCCGGAGTGCACGCGATACAGCGGCTTGCCGACCACTTCCGAATACACTTCGGCAGTCAGCGTCTTGCCCAGGCCCGGCGCACCCTTGCACAAAATCGTGGTGCCACCCGACTTGCCTTCGACGATATCTTCCATCAGCACGCTCATGTCGGCCGTCAGGATGTCGATCAGGTCGCGATGATGCAATGGCAGAATCAGCTTGTCGCGCAGTTCCGGCTTGTACTTGTATTCGGTCAGGTTCTGCACGTGCACCCAGATGTTCTGGTGCAGTTCCAAGTGGAATAGATGGATGTAGCAATGCAGCGGAATTTTTTCGAATGCGGTTTCATAACCGGCATCGCGCCAGAATTCTGCATCGGCCACCATCTCGAAACGGCGTTCGAGGACTTCCTCATCGTTGACACATTTGGCGACGACGCCTTCTTTCAACGCCAGCATCGCGATACGCGATTTGTCGTCAATGGTGAATGCGGCATGGCGCGCAATGAACTGCTTGCCGAATTCGCGCTGATGCTTGATGAAGCGCTTGGCATGCAGCTCGTATTCCTGCTTGAACTCGGCACATTCCTTGAAGTAACCGAACTCGCCGAGCAACTCCGGAATCGTGCGATTGATGATGTCGTGTCTGTTGATGACGATTGCGTTGGTCATGCCGGCGCGGCGCATCCGCATGTCGGACGACTCTTCCTTGCTGGCCGCCTGCACAGTGTTGGCGATCAGATCAATCACGACGTACGGCGCGCCCTGATCCGGTACCACATGACGCAGGCGATGGATCAACCAAGGCAGCATCACGCCATCCTTGTTGCGCTTGTAGAGCCAGCCGTCGATCACGTCACGCGCAAAATAGGCAGCCAGTCCCGGAACCAGTTTTTCCAGATCGGGGATCTTGCGCGCCTGCGGCGCATTGTGAATATTGTCGAGCGCCAGCATCTGGAACAGCAATGCACGCTCGTCTTGCGCCTTGCACAGGCTGTACAGCGTGTTCATCGCCTTTGCGTCAAACAGCTTGCTCGATACAATCGTGCGACCGTGACAGATGCCATGTTCGGACAGTCGCTTCGCCAATGGCGAATCGGACTCGATCATCTCCAGCAATACGCTGACCAGCGATTCCGGTATTTCAAAATCCATTACAGCTCCAGTGTCGTTCCGCAGCGATGTGCGGTCCGCTTGCGCCGTCCCGATCAATACGGGACATATGTAGATAAATGCTGCCGATGAAACGGCATTTCAATACTGCAGGCCACTCTTCGTGCAACAAAAGAAAACGGCCTCCATCTCTGGAAGCCGCGTCCTGCTGTTTTTCAAGGCCGCAATCGACGCCTTGTGCGGCCAATCCCGTGTTGTCTTTTCATCAAAGACATGTCGCTGCTGCCGGAGAGTGGCTCCTGCTGTCATCCTGGGGTCATCATAAATGAATAAACATGCCATTGGAAGACAGCTTATGGCTGTATGACAGCCTATCACCATGCAAAAACGGACATCCTGATGGCAAATCCGGCCATGACATGCGAAGACGCGGTACCGACAGCGTTTTCACGCGAAAAACAAGATCCGATAGGCGGATGATCTTGGGAATGATCTTATACTTGCGCATCGCGCGATGCCTGCGCAATCTCATGGAGTCGCGGTGTCCAAGGGCGTTCTGTTTTCCGTCATCGGCTCGATGCTGTTCGCGCTGCTGTATTTTTATTCGACACTGCTGACACCGCTCGATGGCGAACAGATTTTCGGCTGGCGCACGCTGTTGACGTTTCCTTTTCTGACCGCATTCATCTGGTTCGGCGGCCGGCAGCACATGGTGCGTGATCTCGCGCGACGCATGCCACGCAGTCCGCTGCTGATTGTCGGTGCGTTCGCGACATCGGCCTTTCTCGGTATTCAATTGTGGCTGTTCATGTGGGCGCCGTTGCACGGTCGTGCATTGCATGTCTCGCTTGGCTATTTTTTGCTGCCGCTGACGATGCTGTTGACCGGAAGACTGGTGTATGGCGAACGCCTGTCGCGCCTGCAGAATCTGGCAGCCGTCTGTGCCACATTCGGTGTCGTCAATGAATTCATCCAGGTCGGCAGTTTTTCCTGGGAAACGCTGGTCGTCGCCTTTGGCTATCCGGTCTACTTCGTTCTGCGGCGCAGAATGGACGCGAACAATCTCGGCGGCCTGTGGTTCGACATGACACTGCTGCTGCCGGTCGGATTATGGTTTATCGCCAATGGCACTGTTGGTCTGGATGCCGTGGGCGATCATCGCGCATTGCTGTGGCTGATCCCGCTACTCGGCATTCTCAGTTCGGTTGCACTGGTGTTCTACATGCTGGCCAGCCAGATGCTGAGTCTCAGCCTGTTCGGACTGCTCGGTTATGTGGAACCGGTGCTGCTGGTATTCGTTGCATTGTTGCTCGGCGAAAGCATCAGCGGGAGCGCGTGGCTGACCTATATTCCTGTCTGGCTCGCCGTAGTGCTGTTGATCGTCGAAGGCATTATCGGCCTGCGCGCTCGCGCCATGACGCCGCGGAATTAAGATTCAATGACGACAGAAACCGCATCCATGCGTGAAAGTCGCGCATTTCCTTTACCATCTGTCTTCGATCGCATGGTGTCCGCATTCCGTCGATATCGTGCAATCCCGTAACGCATCAGGTCACTCCATGAAAGAATCATCCGCCGCTCCCGTACTGACCGTTTCAGCGCTCAACCAGGCCGTTTCGCGCATGATGGAACGCAGCTTCCCGCTGTCGTGGATAGGCGGCGAGATTTCCAATTTCACGCGTGCTGCATCCGGTCATTGGTATTTCACACTGAAGGATGATGCCGCTCAGGTGCGTGCCGTGATGTTCCGCGGCCGTTCGCAATATGCAGACTTCACACCGCGCGAAGGCGACAAGGTGGAAGTACGTGCACTCGTCACGTTATATGCACCGCGCGGCGATTACCAGTTGAGCGTGGAATCCATTCGTCGTGCAGGCGTCGGCAATCTGTATGAAGCCTTTTTGCAGTTGAAGGAAAAACTGGCGGCGGAGGGCCTGTTTGACGCTGATCGCAAGCGCCCGCTGCCGACGTTCGTGCGCACCATCGGCATTGTCACCAGTCCGCAAGCGGCCGCGCTGCGCGACATTCTCACCACGCTGAAACGACGTGCACCGCATGTGCGCGCCATTCTCTATCCGACTCCGGTGCAGGGTGAAGGATCGGCCAACAAAATCGCACAGGCGATCGCCACCGCCTCCGCCCGCGCCGAATGCGATGTGCTGCTGGTCTGTCGCGGCGGCGGCAGCATTGAAGACCTGTGGTCGTTCAATCACGAAATCGTCGCGCGCACGATTGCCGGTTGCGACATTCCCGTCATCGCCGGCATCGGCCATGAAACCGATTTCACGATTGCCGATTTCGCTGCAGACCTGCGTGCACCCACACCGACCGCTGCCGCAGAACTGGCAACGCTGCCACGCACGGAATGGCTGGCGCAACTGGAAGCGCATACCGACGATCTCGGTTATCTGCTGAAGAAGCAGTTGAGCGATGCGGGACAGACCCTCGACTGGATGTCGCGCCGCCTGATCAGTCCGGCGGCATACATCGCGCATGAGCGCGTCAAGCTGCAAAACCTGCAGGCGCGTCTGCGCCACGCCACGCGCATGCCGCTCGATCACGCACGCTTTGCGCTCGCACATCTGCGCAATCGCTGGCAGACGCAACTGCCGGATACCCGCACGCAGCGTCTGCATGTCGCCGGAAATGCGCGGCGCCTGACGAATTGCGTTCATGCCCACGTCGCACGACAACAGCACAGGCTGAATGCCTTGACGGCACAACTGGAAATGCTGAACCCCCAACGCACGCTGGAACGCGGCTACGCGATCGTCACCGATGACAAGGGCAGGATCGTCCGCGCGCCGCAGGAATTGCATCCGCGGCAAAACGTGACCGTGCGTCTGGCCGCAGGGGCCGCCCAGATCGGCATCGCCAGCGTGCAGCAGACGCTGGATACGGAATAAGCGCAGTCATCGCACCGTCACATGCCGGGCGGAAATTGGCAGGATCGTATGCAGAGAGGGCATAACCGCTTTACAATAAGGCCCTTTCAAAAAGAACATCTTATTTTTAACCTCACAAAGGACGACCATGGAACATACCCTGCCGGCACTGCCCTATGCGTTGGATGCACTTGCTCCACATATCTCGAAAGAGACGCTTGAATTCCATTACGGCAAGCATCATCAAACCTATGTGACGAATTTGAACAACCTGATCAAGGGCACCGAATTCGAAAACATGTCGCTCGAAGACATCATCAAGAAATCCTCCGGCGGCGTGTTCAACAATGCAGCACAAGTCTGGAACCACACGTTCTACTGGAACGGCTTGAAGCCAAACGGCGGCGGCGCTGCAACCGGTGCGATCGCCGATGCGATCAACAAGAAATGGGGTTCGTTCGACAAGTTCAAGGAAGAATTCACCAAGTCGTGCGTCGGCAACTTCGGTTCCGGCTGGACCTGGCTGGTCAAGAAGGCTGATGGCTCCGTCGACATCGTCAACACGTCGAACGCTGCAACGCCGCTGACCACAACGGACAAGCCATTGCTGACCTGCGACGTCTGGGAACATGCTTACTACATCGACTACCGCAACGCACGTCCGAAATACCTGGAAGCGTTCTGGGCGCTGGTCAACTGGGATTTCGCTTCGAAAAACCTGGCGTAATTCCGTTCGCATCCGTTCATCCGGATTCACACAAAAAGCCCCTGCCGAATCGGCAGGGGCTTTTTTGTTTGGGATGTGATGCAGGCACGACTGCGGCCGCGATATTCATATAGCTACCGCCATATAGAGGCCACATGCTCCTTATGCTTTTTCAGCATGCTTTAATACAAAAGATATCGTTTGAACGAATAAGGAACTTTGTTATAGTCGTTTTCCGCTTCGCATCGATTCATTGCGTCAGACAAGAACAGCGGCCGCCCGATACCGTTTCAACAAAAACATGGAGTGAACAATGTTCAAGAAAATCGTCCTGCTTGCTGCAACGGCAACGCTGTTGTCCGGCACCGCCCACGCTCAGGAAAAACCGCTGTTGAACGCGTCTTACGACGTGGCACGCGAAGTTTTTGCGGCCATCAATCCTAAATTCCAGGCTTACTGGAAAAAGGAGTCCGGCCAGGATCTGAAAATCGACCAATCGTTCGCCGGTACCTCGCGTCAGGCACAGGACATTTTGCAAGGCAAGAAAGTCGATACCGTTACCTTCAATCAGGTCACCGACATCGACATCCTCGCCAAGCGCGGCCTGATCCACAAGGATTGGCAAAAAGCCTTCCCGAACAACTCGTCGCCTTATTACAGCACGATCGCTTTCCTGGTTCGCAAGGGCAACCCCAAGAACATCAAGACCTGGGACGATCTGGTCCGTGACGATGTGAAAGTCGTGTTCCCGAATCCGAAAACCTCCGGCAATGCACGTTACACCTATCTCGGCGCATGGCTGTATGCGAACGAAAAATTCAAGGGCGACCAGGCCAAGACCAAGGAATTTGTCGGCAAGCTGCTGCACAACGTCGTGAACTTCCCGACCGGCGGCCGTGGCGCAACGGTGGCTTTTGCACAGAACAATCAGGGCGATGCACTGCTGACCTTCGAATCGGAAGTAATCAACATCGCGAAGAGCGACGAGTTCAAGTCCGGCGGTTATGAAGTCGTGACGCCGCCGGTTTCCGTTCTGGCAGAGTTTCCGGTTGCTGTCGTCGACAAGGTCGTCGATGACAAAGGCACGCGCAAGGTTGCCACTGCGTACCTGAACTATGAGTACACCCGCGAAATCCAGTTGCTGCTGACGACATTCAACTATCGCGTCAATCATCCGGACATCGCCAAGGTCATGGCTGACAAGTACCCGAAAGTGCGCCTGATCGATCCGGTCAAGGTACTCGGCTCGTGGGACACCATTCAGGACACGCATTTCGCCAGCGGCGGCATCCTCGACCAGTTGCTCGCGCAGCGTCGCTGATCGGCATGTCTGATCGGAGGCGAGTCATGCGGCTTTAGTTGCACTGATTTGCCGGCCGCTTTGGCATCCAGCCCGACGGTGGTTTACAATGCCACCCGTCCACACGACCATCCGTCCGGATGGTCGTTTGTTTTGTACCACCCATTTGCGCTGACGTCGCGCCGTTCTGACCATCGCCTATCGTGAACCTGCCATTCCGCTTTTTCCGCAGCACGCCGGTCCTGCCGGGCTTCTCGATCAGCTTCGGCTTTTCGACGCTGTACATCAGCCTCGTCATCCTGCTGCCTATTTCCGCCCTGCTGCTTTACGTCAGCGGCATGACGTGGTCGCAATACTGGTTTGCCATCAGCGACGCACGTCTGATCCAGAGTTACAAGGTCACGCTCCTGGCTGCGTTTTACTCAACCATCACCGTCACGGTGATCGGCTTTCTCTGGGCATGGATCATCACCCGCTACGATTTTCCCGGAAGACGTTTGCTCGATTCGCTCGTCGATCTGCCGTTCGCACTGCCGACCTCGGTAGCCGGCATCACGCTGTCGGCGCTGTTCATTCCGACCGGCTGGCTCGGTCAGGCATTCGAAACATTCGGCATCAAGATTTCCTATGCCTTCCCCGGCATCGTGGTGGCGATGATCTTCACCAGTATTCCTTTCATCGTGCGTTCGGTTCAACCGGTACTGGAAGACATGGAAGCCGAACTGGAAGAAGCCGCATTGATGCTGGGTGCAAACAAGTGGCAGATTTTCTCGCGCGTGATTTTTCCGACATTGCTGCCGGCACTGATCACCGGTTCGTCGCAAGCCTTTATCCGCAGCCTCGGTGAGTTCGGTGCCGTCATCATGATTGCGGGGAACATCCCGTTCGAAACCGAAGTGACGTCGCTGATGCTGTTCGTGCGTCTGCAGGAATACAACTATCCTGCCGCCGCCGCCATCGCGTCAGTGGTGCTGCTGGCTTCGCTGACACTGCTGTTCCTGCTGCAGCTGGTGCAGAGCCGACTGTTCAACAAATCGTAAGGGAGCGCAAGGATGGCACGCACAATCAAACGCCCTGCCGAAGCGCATCAATGGATATTGATCGGTGTCGGCATCCTGCTCGCAGTCATGCTGCTGGTGCTGCCGCTGATCCTGATCTTCACGCAGGCATTGAGCGGCGGCCTCGCGCTGCTGTGGCAGAACGTCCGTGAAGACTACATGCTGCACGCGATCAGCCTGACGCTGCTGGCCGCGGTGATGACGGTGCCGATCAATCTGGTGTTCGGCATTTTGCTGGCGTGGTGCGTCACACACTACGACTTCTTCGGTCGTCGCCTCCTGATCACGCTGGTCGAAATTCCGTATGCGACATCGCCGGTCGTGGCCGGCTTCTGCTATCTGGTCGTCTACGGACTGGAAGGCACCATCGGGAAATGGCTGTACGCCGAAGACATTCAACTGATGTTTGCCTGGCCCGGCATCATCATGGTCACCGTGTTCGTCACCGCGCCTTACATCGCGCGCATCCTGATGCCACTGATGCAGAAGCAGGGAACGGAAGAGGAAATCGCCGCCCTCTCACTCGGCGCCAGCGGCTGGAAGATTTTCTGGCACGTGACGCTACCCAATATCAAATGGGCGCTGCTGTACGGCGCAGTGATCACGAACGCGCGTGCAGTCGGTGAGTTCGGCGCGGTTGCGGTTGTATCCGGCACCATCATGAACCAGACACTGACGCTGCCGTTGCTGGTCGAACAGTTGAACAACGATTACAAGACCGCTGCGGCCTTCACTGCTGCCGCTCTGCTCGCCTGCATGGCGCTGGTGACGCTCGTATTGAAAACGCTGATGGAGTGGCGACAGGAACGACGGGAAGCCGACGCCGATGCAGTCGATATTCGCGCGGCTTGATCGCACGCCTTAAATTTCCATGCAGCAATACAATCTGTCGTCGCAAGGCGTGCAATAAAAGCAAGCGTCGCATTCTCTGCGAGTCGATGATAGACTCGCGGCTCTGTTGAAAGGAAGACACGCTCTCCCTCCAGCATTCGAATGGTCTCCATGCCGTTCACATCATGTGTCAGCGTATTCCTACCGACGTTCAAGGAAATCGCTGATCGCCATCAAATGAAGGCTCCTCTATTCTCGCCACTCGACGTCGCGAAGAATTTTTTGCCAACGGATGAAAACGCAATGACCACGCAAGACGGTCGATGCATTGACTTTCCGCCTCGATAAAAAGGAATCGATCATGTACAAGAATCACGATGAAATCGCCAACCCAACACTGTTCATGCAAGCAGACAGCCAGGCCGACGATCAGGAAAACATCCAGCATGATCCAGATGGCGAACAGGACAATAACGCCGAACCGAGCCACATTACGGTCGTCCCGTTCAGCACCACCCAAACCGGCTCATTCCAGTAAATAAATAAAGAGGCCGGATCGATACAATCGATCTGGCCTCTGCTTCATTCCCGCCAGGCAACCAATCAGGTTGCCGCACACTTTCCGGCTTTCATCCGCAATAAAATCTTGCCTCTCTTGCAGTCGTTGTCATAATTGTCGAACGACGGCGGGTCATCGCCACGCGCGACGAGCGGACAGCCGTTTCTTTGCGAGAGGAATGCATGCAAAACAAGATGCGAACCCGCTGTTGCATAGCCGGTGGCGGTCCGGCAGGCATGATGCTCGGCTTGCTGCTCGCACGTGCCGGCGTGGACGTCATCGTGCTGGAAAAGCATGGCGATTTTCTGCGCGATTTTCGCGGCGACACCGTTCATCCGTCCACACTGCAAGTCATGCAAGAACTCGACTTGCTACAGGATTTCCTGCGACGTCCTCACGACAAGGCACGTGAATTACGCATCGCCATTGCAGGACGTGAACTGGCAGTCGCCGATTTTTCCCGGTTGAAAACGCAATGCAATTTCATTGCGCTGATGCCGCAGTGGGACTTCCTCGATTTTCTGCGCGATCATGCGATGAATTACTCCGGTTTTCATCTGCTGAAGAATGCGGAAGTGACAGGGTTGCTGGAAGAGGGAGAATGTACGACAGGCGTGCGTGTCACAACATGCGAAGGCGAGCTGCACATTCACGCAGATCTGGTCATCGGTGCCGACGGCAGGCATTCAACCGTGCGCAGGGCCGCCGGATTGACCGTGCGCGATCTTGGCGCGCCGATCGACGTGTTGTGGATGCGTCTGCCGACAGCGCCCACCGATCCTGTCAATACAGGTGCACGACTGGAAACCGGCCGCTTCTTCGTGATGATCCATCGCGGCACTTACTGGCAATGCGCTTATGTGATTCCGAAAGGCGGTTTCGATGCCATCCGCGCACGCGGACTGGTCGAATTTCACAATGCACTGGCAACAGCTGCACCGCTATTCGCCGATCGTGTCCGCGCGTTGCAATGGGACGATATCAAATTGCTGAGCGTGACGGTGGACAGACTGGAGCGCTGGTGGAAACCCGGTCTGCTCTGCATCGGCGATGCAGCCCATGCAATGTCGCCGATCGGTGGTGTCGGCATCAATCTGGCGATCCAGGATGCTGTCGCCAGCGCAAACATTCTCGCGTCTGCGCTGGCGACACCGGCAATCGACGCAACGCAACTGACGCCCCTGCTGCAACGCGTGCAGCAGCGCCGCTTTTTTCCCGCACGTGCAACACAAGCGGCCCAGGTCGCGATACAGAACCGCATTCTGATGCCGGTCGTCGGTCGGCAACAGGATCAACCGCTTGGTGTGCCGTGGCCTGTCAAAATGCTGGATCGGTGGCCGTGGCTGCGCACGCTTCCTGCCTATGCAGTCGGTATCGGCGTGCGTCCGGAACACGTGCATAGTCCGATCGTCACCCCTTGCCCCTGACATCACCGTCGCGATCGAAATGGCCTTCATCATCCGGTCGCGTCCATCGCAGCATCACAGGCACATGCCGCCGGACACCTCGATACGTTGCGCGTTCACCCAGCCGCTTCCTTCCGACAGCAGCATGGCAATCGCGCCGCCGATATCGTCCGGCAAACCGGCGCGGCCCAGTGCCGTCACCGATGCGACATGGTCATTGATTTCCTTGGTATCGCGTACTGCGCCACCGCCGAAATCAGTCGCAATCGCGCCGGGCGCGATGGTGTTCACGCTGATGCGGCGTGCACCGAATTCCTTCGCCATGTAACGCGTCATCACTTCAACGCCGCCTTTCATCATCGCGTAGGCAGCCTGACCGGGGAAACTGAATCGCGCCAGTCCGCTTGATACGTTGAGGATGCGACCGCCGTCCGCAATCAGAGGCAGCAGCTTCTGCGTCAGGAAGAACGGTCCTTTCAGATGAATGTTCATCAGCTGGTCGAACTGCGATTCCGTCGTTTCCGCGATCGCTACATGCAAGCCGATGCCGGCGTTATTGATCAAAAAATCGAATCGGTCGGTTTTGAATTTCGATTGCAGGACTTCCGCAACCTTCTCCGCAAAGCGTGCAAAAGCTGTGCTGTTACCGACGTCCAGCTGCAGCATCGCGGCCTGTCCACCGCGACTTTCAATTTCCTGTACGACAGCATCTGCTTCTGCCTTGTTACTGTTGTAGGTGCCGATGATGGAAACACCTTGCGCGGACAGATGCAATGCTGCGTTTTTTCCCAGCCCGCGGCTGGCGCCAGTGATGAGGGCAATTTTCCGATTCATGTTCATTCCTGTCTGGTTGAAGGGATGAATCAAGTATATTGTTCGATATATATAAGATAAATAATCAATTAACGAATTAACTGTTCAAGTAAAACATACCAATCCGAGATTTCATGAATAAAATTGAGCTGTTGCGAACCTTTGTCCGCGTCGCTGAAGCAGGCAGTTTCACGCAAGCTGCCGCCAGCCTCGGCTTGCAGAAAGCCAGCGTGTCGGAACACGTACGGACGCTGGAAAATCTGGTCGGCGCGCGCTTGCTGCATCGGACGACACGCAAGGTGCAACCGACGCATGACGGCATCGCACTGCTTGAACGCAGCAAGGACCTGTTGTCCGATATGGATGAACTGGAAGGCATGTTTCGCCATGACGGCGCTGCGCTGGAAGGTCGCCTGCGCGTCGACATGCCGACTGTCTTCGCGCGCAAGACGGTGCTCCCCCACCTTGCATCCTTCCTGAACAAGTATCCGCATATACGCATCGAACTCAGCAGCACCGATCGCAGGGTCGATCTGGTTCGCGAAGGCTTCGATTGCGTCGTGCGTGTCGGGGACGTCAACGAACCGTCATTGATCGCACGACCGCTTGGCGCGCTCGTCATGGCCAATGCAGCAAGTCCGGCCTATTTGAAAATCCATGGCGTACCGAAAAAGCTGGAAGATCTCGCGCAACACAAACTGATTCACTACAGTCCGATCCTCGGTGCACGGCCCGCAGGATTCGAATATGTCATGGATGGCCAATCCTGCGAGTTGCCGATGGCCGGCAACGTGACGGTCAATAACGCAGACGCGTATGAAGCTGCCTGTCTAAACGGGCTCGGCCTGGTGCAGTCACCACTTTCCGGTCTGCGCGCCCATCTCGTCAGCGGCGCGCTGGTGCAACTGCTGCCCGACCATGTCCCGGCACCCATGCCGATTTCCTTGCTGTATGCACATCGCAGGCATCTATCGCAACGCGTACGGACTTTCATGGAATGGCTTGCGGCGTTGATTGAACAAGACGCATCGGCCAAATAAAAAAGAGGACGTGCAATACGTCCTCTTTGGAGTGCCATCAATATTCCGCGACTATCCACACGTTAGCGAATCAGACTTTCACGCGCAGCAGAACTGATCGCCACCACCGCCGGATGCGTCAGTTGCCGCTCCACCGAGATGGCGTAGAACTGTTCCGTGACCAGC
This sequence comes from Oxalicibacterium sp., assembly GCF_035565035.1. GTDB lineage: Bacteria > Pseudomonadota > Gammaproteobacteria > Burkholderiales > Burkholderiaceae_D > Oxalicibacterium. Next base: position 22,589 of record NZ_DATMTD010000087.1, read on the forward strand.
GTCGTACGACCGATTTCCGTCACGCCGTATTGTTTCCGGATCTGATCAGCGACGGCGGACGGTGCGGCAAAAATCCCCTTGCCGGCTTCGCCGAATGCCTGCAGCAATGCGCCGTCGTCGAATTCGCCGACGATGCGCGGATGCACGCGTTCCTTTTCAAACCAGCGCAACAGCCGCGGACGCACCGCAGCATCTTCACCCGGCATCAGGAACGGTGCATCATCCAGACTCTTCGGAAAACCTTTTTTGTACTGTTTTGCCAGTTCATCCGTCGCGAAGAACGCCACACCGCATTCGCCCAGCAAGTGGTTATAGCCGCGCACATCGATGTTGGCCGGCATTGGACTGTCCGCAATCACGATGTCGAGACGATGAATTGCCAGATCGGCCAGCAAGTTCGTCAGCTTGCCCTCGCGGCAGACGATGCGCAGCGATTCAGGCAACTCCATTGCAGGCTCCAGCAGCAGATAGGCGATGGCTTTCGGTACCGCATCGGCCACACCGACGCGCAACTGCAGCGGCCAGCCGCCCGGGCGGAACCGCAGCACTTCCTGCAACTCTTCGCCGAGTGTGAAAATTTCATCGGCATAACCGAGCACGACCCGGCCCGCATCGTTCAATTCGAGGCGGCGTCCGACGCGATTGAACAGCTTGTAGCCAAGCACATCTTCAAACAGCGCAATCTGGCCACTGATCGTCTGTGGCGTCAGATGCAATCTTTCGCTGGCGCGCCCAATGCCGCCAGCCTTTGCCACCACCCAAAAGTAATGCAGATGCTTGTAATTGATCGCGCTCATGGTCGTAACGAATACATCCGTTTTTACGAATTAAAAATTAATTATATTCGAATTTTCAAGATAAAGAACTCGTTCTAAAGTGATCGTGTCCAAGAGTAAGGAGAGTGCGACCGGAACATTGGAAAGCACCGCAAATGTTGCAGCTCAGGACAAACAATTCACACTTGAGGAGTATCGATATGAACCCGATCGATCAAACGCGTAATCCGTCGTATTCGGCGCGTCCGGCGATTTCCACCATTTCATCCAACAAGGTCATTCGCAATACGTACATGTTGTTGTCGATGACGCTGTTGTTTACCGCGTTGACCGCAGGCGTGTCGATGGCACTGAATCTGCCCCATCCGGGTCTCATCGTCACGATGGTCGGCTATTTCGGACTGCTGTTCCTGACGACGAAATTCCGCAACCAGGGGCTCGGCATCGCATTCGTTTTTGCACTGACCGGCTTCATGGGTTATACGCTCGGTCCGATCCTGAACATGTATCTCGGCCTGCCGAACGGTGGACAAACCGTGATGATGGCATTCGGTGCAACTGCCGCGATCTTTGTCGGCCTGTCCGCCTATGCGCTGACGACTCGCAAGGATTTCAGCTTCATGGGCGGCTTCCTGACTGCCGGCATCCTGATCGCGTTCCTAGCATCGCTGGGTGCGGTGTTCTTTGAGATTCCTGCGTTGTCGCTGGCAGTATCGGCAGTTTTCGTGTTGCTGATGTCCGGCCTGATCCTGTACGAAACCAGCAATCTGATCCACGGCGGTGAAACCAACTACGTAATGGCGACAGTCACGCTGTACGTATCCATCTACAACCTGTTCCTGAGCCTGCTGCAGTTGCTGGGCTTTGCGAACAGTAACGAGTAATCCGGTTCACATTTTCCAGACCGAAAGGCCAGCAAATGAAATGTCCTGTATGCAGTGAAATGAACCTGATCATGTCGGATCGTCACGGCATTGAAATCGATTACTGTCCGCAATGCCGCGGTGTCTGGCTGGATCGTGGCGAACTGGACAAACTGATTGAGCGTTCGATCAGCGCCCTGCCGCCGGAACCACCTGCACCGGTTCGACATCCGCAGCAACCGGGCTATCGTGATGATCGTCAGTATCAGCAGGATCCGCGCTATGGCTACAACAAGGATGGGTACGGCCAGAAGCGCAAGAAAAACCTGCTGTCCGAATTATTTGATTTCTGATTCTCTCTTGTGTGACCTCTCAGGGCAGTCTCCGGTTTCCGGGACTGCCCTTTTTTCATTCGGAACACGATCGTTTTCATCGTTTGAAAAGACGCGGGATCGGGGAATGCTTTAAAGTAGCGGTCACCGTGCGCCACGATGCGCCGGACAGCATTGACAGAACACAGGGATCATCGTCATGAATTCAGCAAAAGAAGCACTCGACCGTTTGCGCGAAGGCAACCGCCGTTTCGTCGCCGATAAAAGCAACGCCGGCACATCGGTTCAGGAGCGCCGCCGCGAAGTCGTCGATGGACAAGAACCATTTGCCATCATCCTCGGCTGCTCCGATTCGCGCGTGCCGGCCGAAATGGTATTCGATCAGGGGCTTGGGGATCTGTTTGTCATCCGTGTCGCCGGCAATGTCGTCGCACCGTCTCAAATCGGCAGCGTGGAATTTGCCGCCGAGCGCTATCGCACCAAATTGGTCGTCGTGCTCGGACACTCCCAATGCGGCGCCATCCTCGCCACACTGGAAGAACTCAAGCGTCCGAATGAAAATCAGTCGCGCAATCTGAAATCGATTGTCGATCGCATTCGCCCGTCTGTCGAAACCCTGCTCGATACCGACCTGAAGCACGATCACGACGCATTGGTCCACCAATCGGTACGCGCGAATATTCGTGCATCTGCCAATCATCTGCGCCACGGTTCGGAATTACTGGAAGACCTGATACAGAATGAAGGACTGCTGGTTGTCGGTGCAGAATATTCGCTTGAAACCGGCATGGTCGAATTCTTCGACGGCATACCGAACTGAGCATGAAGTCGTCAATACAGCAACAATCATCGCTGCCGTATTGACGAACTGTATGGATGGCTTGCATTCATGAATGACATCGGCAACGCGCGATCGCACCGATGCCCGCGCATCCTGGTCAATATTCAAGACTGACGGTGATCGATCCGTAGCTCTGCGCCTTGTCCTGCCCGTCGAATTCCTTGCTGCGCAAATATTGCGCATAAGTGACTTTTCCACCCACCCATTGCCATGCAATACCGGCCGCCACATCACCGACCAGATATTTCTTGTCGACGCTGTGACTGTCCGAGAACGTATTCCCGTCGAGGAAAATATTGCGGGCGACCACACGCGCATCGAAGGAAATGAACGCATGCAGACCGGTCTGCAGCAGACGCCGTGATGACGTTGCCGGCAATGGCGCGTTGCTGTCACTGGCCGGCCGGATCGGCGATGTGCCGAAGTCGTTCGGCAGGAAGCTGCCGATACGGAATTCCATCCCGGCATTCAGATAGGTTTTCACATTGCCGAGCGCATAACCGTAATGGGAGATCGCGTCGATCTTCGGACCGTCCGTGCCGGAAATCGACAGAATACGGTTCTTCCTTTCGCGCACGAACATCAGTCCCAGTTCATTGTTCAACTGATTGCTCCAGCCTTCGAAGCGATCGATGCCACGCAAGTCGTGAATAAAATCCTGCGCCTGATGTGCCAGCGATGCCGGACCAACCATGCCGACATCGATTTCCGTCGTATCCATCTGCTTGTCGTTCCGCGCGTTATACGCAAAACCCAGGTACAGCCAGCCTGCATAAGGACGATCATCGACGATCAGGTCGCGACGCGTGTGATCGGTCGGCGTATACATTTCCTGACCGAGGCTGACTACCATGTTGCGTGAATCGAAAGGTCCCGGATGCAGCTTTTCCGAAAAACGGTTCAGCTGTCTTACCCAGTTCGGCAGACAAGGATCGTTAATATAGTCTTCCAGATTGGCCGATACCCACGACAATTTGATACCGTTGGTATAGTTGTTGTCCGTGCCGGCAAACAGGTCGTTCTCGTAATAGAAGTTGTAGACGTCCGGATACTTCTTCAGCTCGCGAATCCCCGGCTTGGAAGTGCACTCGCCGTTTTCGTCTGCCTCTGCCAGAGCAGCAGAACAGAATACGGTGAGCGACGCAGCAATGGCACAATGAAGCAATCCGGTTTTGACAAAACGATGGGTAGGCATTGAAATGAAAATCCGGCGCGTGCTGTTGAGTTGTCGAAAGCCTACTTGCGGCTTCAGTCCGCGTCAAGGCGCTGACGCACGGGAGACGTACGATGCCACGCCCATTGCGTGTCGCGTGTAGAAATTACACGAGCAACCGATTCATCGTTCCTGATTTACACAGATTGATACCCGAATACCTGCCGATCCAGCTCACGCCGATTTCCTTATTCACGCTGCATTCTTTTTCAAGGCCTCTCCATGACATCGTTTCGTTCCTTCATCCTTCTACTCGCATTGTGCGTGACGGCAAGCGGGTGCAGCAGTCTCTTCAAGCGCAATACCGGTCCCGAATTATCAGGACACATTGCCGGTAACGTGACCTATCGCGAACGCGTTGCATTGCCGCCTGATACCAAAGTCATTGTCAGCCTGGAAGATGTAACGCGCGCCAACCGCACCGGCGGATTTGTTGCGCAGCAGACGCTGCAGCCGAAAACGCAGGTCCCGATTCCGTTCGATCTGCGCTATCTGCCGCAAACCATCGACCGCAGCCATCGTTATGCGATCAGCGCCTCCATTCTCGACAATCGCGACGAAGTGCTGTGGACATCGGAATCGATTCCCGTTTCATTCAATGAACAGGACAAGCCCGTCACGATTCTTATGGAACGCGCCGTCAACCCGAATACAGCCGTGCCGCCGCCGACAAAAATAATCACGATGCCGTTCAAATGCGACGACATTTCACTGATTGCCCGATTCGGCAAGGAAAGTGTGGAGATCATGCTGCCTGGTCGCACGCTCAAGCTGCCGCAGGTTGTCTCGGGTTCCGGCGCACGTTATGCGGACGGCTCCACAACTTTCTGGAACAAGGGCGATACGGCACTGTTTGAAATGAACGGCGTCAGCTACAAGGGTTGTCGTGCCGATCCATTGACGCCTTTGGACGAACCGTCGAAGTAACGCCCGGCACGGACTGCACAACACACCACATTCCTTCGCGGCGCAGGCAGAAGCGCCGCTTCTCTGCCGCGCTCAAACGCTTCATCGCATACTCGGCTTTCGATGCCGTCGAGCGATCCGGATACGCAACGATGGCGAGCACGCGACGCGGCGGACGCGAACGCGTGTAACGCGCTCCCTTGCCGCTCGCATGTGCGGCAAAACGTGCCGCCACATCGACGGCAATGCCCGTGTAGATGCTGCCGTCATTGCATTCGATCAGATAGAGAAACCACGCCATCGTTGCTGCCTCCGTACGTCTTCCTGTTTTGGCTGTCGCCTGTCCGGACCTTTGCTTGCTGCATGATGCGAAAAGGATTCGTTATACTCGGCCGACGATATTCCTGCGATCGGCTCATCATGCATTCCATCATTTTTCGCGCTCTTCGTCTGCTGCTCTGCGTCGCGCTGTTGATCGGCGTTACCGTTCACGCAGCAAACGATCCTGTCCTGCAGCTGCAGTTGAACAACCAGAAGCAGAAACTGGCGCGCGCCGATCTGCTGCGACTCCCCGCCACGCGTACGATCACGATCCCCGACGATCCCGTTTACAAGCGCACGATGACCTACACGGCAGTGCCGCTGTCGGCGATCCTGCGCGACATTCGCAGCTTCCATTCATTGCAGTTCAAGGCTGCAGATGGCTTTGCCGCCGACATCCCCGTCAATCTGCTGCTGTCAGCATCAGAACCGTGGATCGCGATCGAACCGGCCGGCAAACCCTGGCCTGAAGTCAAACCCGGCGGACCGAGTGCCGGCGCATTTTATCTGGTCTGGCTGGCGCCGGAAAAAAGTGGCATCACACCGGAGCAATGGCCGTTCCAGATTGTGTCCATCAGCGATGTCGCACCGCTGCAGCAGCGTTATCCACAGATCGTGCCGGATGCCGCGACGGACAGCCCCGCCTATCGCGGCATGCAGGTCTTCGCCATGCAATGCGCCGTCTGTCATCGTATCAATGGTGGTGGGGATGGCACGATCGGGCCGGACCTGAACAAGCCGTTCAATCCGACCGAATATTTTCAAGAGGATTTCCTGCGCAAACTGATTCGCGATCCGGCGTCGGTGCGAACATGGCCGCAATCAGTGATGCCGGGATTTTCCGAAAGCACATTGAGCAGCGTGCAGCTGGACGATCTGCTTGCCTATCTGCGTCAAATAGCCAGGCAGAAAACGCCGGTCAGGCCGGAGTAAAAAAGCGCGGCTGCATTTCTTCCAGGCCGAGCGTTTGCAGTACTTCCTGCAGACGTTCGGTTGGCTTGCGGCGCGGCAGGTCCTTGTAGCTGGCGATGATCAGTTCGTTCTTCATCGAATGCTCCCAACCCACCAGTTCGGTCACATTGACCTGATAACCATGCGCCTCCAGTTGCAGGCAGCGCAATACGTTGGTGACCTGGCTGCCGAATTCTCGCGTGTGCAACGGATGACGCCAGATTTCTGTCAATGCATTTTTCGCCAGCGTTTTTCCCTTGTTCTTCTTCAGTACCGATGCGACTTCGGCCTGGCAGCACGGAACCAGCACGATGAATTTCGCCTGCTTCTCGAGCGCAAAGCGAATGGCGTCGTCGGTCGCCGTATTGCAGGCGTGCAGCGCCGTTACCACGTCGATATTTGACGGCAGACGATCCGACGTGATCGATTCCGCAACGGACAGATTCAGGAAAGACATGCCGGAAAATTCCAGTTTCTTCGCCAGCGCTTCCGATTTCTGTACAAGCTCATCGCGCGTTTCGATGCCGTAAATATGCGAGCCGGCGTGCGCAACGTCATGACGCGACTTGAAGAACAGGTCGTACAGGATGAAGCCGAGATACGATTTTCCCGCACCATGATCGGCCAGGGTGACGGTCTGTTTTTCGTTGAGAATTTCCAGCAGCAAAGGCTCGATGAAATGGTACAGGTGATAGACCTGCTTGAGCTTGCGGCGGCTGTCCTGATTCAGTTTTCCGTCACGCGTCAGGATATGCAGTTCCTTCAGCAATTCGATCGATTGACCTGGACGTATGTCATGCGCCTGCTGCATATCGGTGCTGTTGTTGCTGTTGTCGTTCTTTTCGCTTTTGTTGCTGTTGCGGCTCATCGTGCAAAACCCGGAAATCCTGTGTGCGCCCACTATAGGGACTTTGCGGACGACCGGCAAGCCGCAACGACCCGCGCCGGAACCTTCGTTCGCGCAGGCTGGTCGGACTCCGGTGGTCATACTCGCCATCGCTGCGATGGTAACTGCTGATAAGATTGCACAACCGTTGCACAATCGGCAACGCCATGCCTCAATTTGACTACTTCATGCCGTCTTCAAACCGTTTTTTATTCGCCGACATAGTGCTGAAGAGAATCATCTCGATCCGCTGCCCCGGCCATGCGTGGCGTACGGCGTTTTTTGTTATCACATTCCTGTTCGCATCAGTGTTGCTGCCGGCGCATGTGCTTGCCCAGCCTGCGACGACCGGTTCGCACACCTACACAGTCACCATCAGCGGTGCCGGCGGCCTGACCCCGATGCTGAAAGACAATCTTGAAATCAGCCGCAGACAATCGTCCGGCGCATTGAGCGATGACGAAATCCAGCGTCTGGCCGGAAGCGCACCGAACCAGATCCGTTCGTTGCTCGCAACCGAAGGCTATTTTTCCGCGCAAGTCACACATGAACTCGATCAGCAGGACGCGACCTGGACCGCACGTTTCATCATCGATCTTGGTCCTCGCACATTGATCGACTCGGTGAATATCGTTTTCAAGGGCGCAATCGTCGAAGAAAATCCGCAACGCATCGAACGTCTGCGTCGTCGTTGGGGCTTGCCGGTCGGCGGCATCTTCCAGCAAAAGGCCTGGGACGATGCAAAGAACGATCTGTTGAAATCACTGCTGGTACGTGATTATCCGGCGGCTGCAATCACGCAAAGCGAGGCGCGCATCGAGCCGACGACGAACAGCGCCGCATTGACGGTGGAAATCGATTCCGGTCCCGCATTCACTTTCGGCGAATTGCAGATCAAGGGCCTGCAACGTTATGCAAGCCGCATCGTGACCGACTTGAATCCGATCACGCCGGGGGAACCGTACTCTCAGGAAAAACTCAACGAACTGCAAGCGCGCGTGCAGGATACCGGCTACTTCCGTTCCGCCTTCGCCACCGTCGATATCGATCCCGCCCATCCGACCAGCGTGCCAATCCGTCTCGAACTGAACGAGAACGAACGCAAACGCCTGTCGCTCGGTCTCGGCTTTTCCACCGACTCCGGTGCGCGCGGGCAGATCAAATGGCTGGATCGCAATTTTCTCGGCCGCGACTGGCGACTGGAATCGAAGCTGCTGGTCGACCGCGACAACCGGCTGCTCGGCGCCGAAGTTTTTCTGCCGCCGTTGCGCAATGACTGGCGGCCAAGTTTCGGTACGCGTTACGAATACACGAACAGCGCCGGCGAGATGAACGACAAGACCGCCACCGCCGCGCGCCTGACCAGTCCCGACAAGAACAACGAAATGATCTGGGCGACAACGCTTTACACCGACCACCAGCGTCTCGACGACAGCGACTACACAAATCATCGTGAAGCGGTAGTCGGTTCGTTCACCTATACACGCCGTCGCGTCGACAATCTGCTGTCGCCGCGACACGGCTATGTCGCGTCCATCGATCTCGGCGCCGGCCCGACCGGCGACGGCGAAGCTCTGGCACGCGCCGTTGGCCGCGTCACGTATCTGTCGCCTTATTACAAGCGCTGGCAAGCCGTGCTGCGCGGTCAGGTCGGCCAGGTTTCCGGCGCTGGGCGTGAATCGGTGCCGGCCGACCTGCTGTTCCGTACCGGCGGCGACCAGACAGTACGCGGCTACGGATACGAAAAACTCGGTGTCGAACAGGACGGCGCCATCGTCGGCGGCACGGTGACTGCCGTCTTCAGTGCAGAAATGGTTTATCGCATCACGCCGCAATGGGGCGCAGCCGTCTTCCACGATGCAGGCAATGCCGCCGATACCTGGAAGAATTTCCACTTCGCACAAGGCAGCGGCATCGGCGCGCGCTGGCGCAGCCCGATCGGCCCGGTCAATCTCGATCTCGCCTACGGCCACGACACGCACGACATACGTCTTCACTTCTCGATCGGCTATGGATTCTGACGACGATATGCAAGGGAAGCCGCAACTGCCCATCGCACGCAAACGATGGTGGCGCCGGCCGCTGCTGTTTGTCGCAGTCGTGTTGCCGATCCTGTTTGCCTGCCTGCTCTGGATCACGCACAGCGAACGCGGTACGCAGTCTTCACTGTCGTTCGCGGCGGGCTTGTCGAGTGGCGTACTGCAGATCGACGGTGTCAGCGGCACGTGGAGTGACGCGCTGCATATCGACAAACTGACCGTCCATCTGAAAAACCAGAAAATCGTTGCCGACAACATTGCACTCGATCTGCAACTTGCGCAACTGCTGACCGGCAAACTGCATGTCAATCTGCTGCATGTCGGCAAGCTCGGCATCGTCAGCAAGATTGCACAGGACGATGAGCCTTCCAGGCTGCCCGCCAGCATTGCGTTGCCGATTCGCGTACAAATCGACAGAGTACAAGTCGATAGCGGCGACATCGCCTGGGGACCGCTGAACGTCATCGCGCTTGGCGCGTTCGCTTTCAAGCTGGATTTCGATGGCAAACGCTATCTGTTGAATCTCGATGAATTCAGTGCGCGCTCGCAATCGGACAAGACTGTCTTCAGCGGCACTCTCAGTGGTCAGGCGACGCTATCGACTACAAGCCCGTATCCGTTGCAGGCAACGCTTTCCAGCAACGGGGAAACCGTCACCGACGGTCGCAGCATCAATGCGAAAGGCCAACTGGCATTGCACGGATCGCTTGACGAAATGCTGGCCGATGTCGATCTGCACATCGCCGAAGCGACGATGAGCGGCACCGTCGCCTTGCGGCCATTCTCGGAAAAACCATTGGGAAAGGCCGATGTAACGGCACGTGCACTCGACCTGTCGCTGATTGCAGCAAGCCTGCCGAAAACGGCATTGAATGTCGATCTGCATGCGACGGAGAACGGAGAAGGTACGCTGATCGTCACCAATCCCGCCGCCGGTCTGTACAACGAAGGACGCATACCGCTTGAACGATTACGCATCGCGTTTGCACAGAAAGATGATGCATTCAGTTTCAATCGCATTACCGTTGCACTCGGCAGTGCAAAACAGGCGGCAGGCACGATAGAAGGCAATGGCAAGCTGGCTAACGGCACGCTTGCACTGACGCTGAAAACCGCCGCACTCAATCTGCAGCAAATCGATCAACGCGTACGTGCAACACAACTTGCCGGCAATCTCGATATTCGTCACGCGGACGGCAAGCAGACTTTCGCCCTTGCCCTGAGCGAACCGCTGAAAAAGAATCCGTTGACACTGAACGCGCATGCCACCGTCGCGGACGACGCCGTCAACGTCGACAAGGCCGAACTGCGCGCCGGCAACAGCGCGATCGATCTATCCGCCCGCATCGCATTGAGCGGCAATCAGGCATTCGATACCAAAGGCCGGATCCGTACATTCAATCCGCGCGACTTCGGGGATTTTGCGCAACTGCCGACCTTGCTGGTCAACGGCGAATTCTCCGCCAGCGGCTCGCGTCACCCGACACTGGAAGCCGACGCCGCGTTCCGCATCGCCGACAGCAAACTGGCCGGCAACGCGCTGACCGGTGAAGGGCGCGCGCAATTACGTGCCGACGCACTGACAATTCCGGCGCTGTCGCTGAACGCCGGCGTCAATCGCATCAGCGCGCAAGGGAAACTTGCGCAGCGCGATTCGCGCATCGTTTTCATCGTGGACGCGTCAAAACTGGAACAGCTTGGCGCAGGTTTTGGCGGTGCACTGAAAATCGATGGCGAAGTTCGCGGCAACATTCAACAGCCGCATATTGCCGCGAACTGGAACGGCAGCCGCATCCGCACACCGGCGCAGATGCAGTTCGCCATTCTGCAGGGCAAGGCCGATGTGACGTTCGATCGGCGCACAAACAATCCGCTTGTCAACAGCGTCGATATCGACGCAACGGCGCAGGGGCTGCACATCGGTGAACAACAATTGAAAAGGCTGGCGATCAATGCACGTTACGGCGCGCAGGCCAGTGCGCCGCTTTCACTCCATATACGCGGTGACGGTATTGGCGGCAATCTGCTCGAAGCGGAAAATTTCGGCATCGACGCGAATGGCACGACTGCACAGCACACACTGGTTGCAACGCTGAACGAACAAAACCAGACCTGGAAGCTGACCGCCAGCGGCGGCCTGCAGGAGTTGGCACGCATGCCGCGCTGGCAAGGCAGGATCGACACCTTCGATGCGGCCGGTCGGCTGAATGCACACCTCGCAGCGGCCGCACCGTTGCTGATATCACAGCGCCAGGTGCAGCTCGATCAGGCAGATATCAACGTTGGCAATGGTGGCAACAACGCGATCATCGCCATCGAGCAATTCCTGCGCAATGATCGCGGCATTGCCACGCGCGGACGTCTTGAACACGTGCAGATTGGCGAACTGTTGCGTTACCTGAAGCCGGACGCACCGCTCAGCACCGATCTGACGCTGGCCGGCGAATGGGATATCAAGCTCGGCAATCGTCTCGACGGCAGCTTCGCGCTGCGGCGTGAAACCGGCGACATCGCCATGCTCAGCAATGCCCCCGTCAAACTCGGCCTGACAAACCTGAGCATCAACGGCTCTGCGGGCAATGGCCGTCTTGCGTTGGCGTTTCTTGCCGAAGGCAGTCAGGTCGGCCGCATCGACGTCAATCTCAATACGACGATCGCCGGAAACAGGACGTGGTTCACGATTGCGCCCGGTGCACCGCTGATTGGCACCGCGCGCATCGCGACGCCGACACTGACCTGGCTGGGGCCGATGATTTCCCCGACGCTGGTAACGGAAGGCAGCCTGAACGGCAATGTCGCACTCGGTGGAACCTTCGGCCGACCGCAGTTTTCCGGACAAATCAATGCCGATAACTTGCGCGTGCTGTTCGCCGATACCGGCGTCGATCTGCGACATGGCACATTGCGAAGCGAATTCCGCGGCGATCAACTGGTCATCAGCCAACTCGGTTTCCAGAATGACGGGACCTTGTCCATTACCGGACCGCTCAGCATGGTGCGTGAACAGCTGGCGCTGGAACTGTCGGTCTCCGCGTCGAAATACAAACTGATCGATCGTTCCGACCGCAAGCTGGTCGTCAGCGGCAGCAGCGTGATCGGATGGCGCAACGGGCAGGCGAAGGCAAACGGCATGTTCACCGCCGACTCCGGTTATTTTGACATCGGCAGTACGGATACACCGCAACTGTCCGACGACGTCGTGATCGTCGGTCGCAATGCCAAACAGGGAACGAAAACCGTCATAGCACTGGACCTGAAGCTGAATCTCGGCAAAGGCATTCATTTGCAGGGACGCGGACTCGATGCGATGCTGGCCGGGGAAATCAATCTGCTCGCCAGCGCCGGAGACACGCTGCGTGCGCTGGGCGATCTGCGGATTGCATCCGGTACGTTCAAGGCCTACGGACGCGAACTGGCGATCGAACAGGGAATCCTGCACTTCAGCGGACCGTTGAACAATCCTGCGCTGAACATCATCGCGATGCGGCGCGGACAGGAAGTGGAAGCCGGCGTCTCGGTCGGTGGCACAGTGCTGTCGCCGCGCATCACGCTGGTATCGGACCCGACGGTCGCCGACGCGGAAAAACTGTCGTGGCTGGTGCTGGGGCATGGTTTGTCCGGCGTCGGTGACAGCGATATCGGCGCATTGCAGACGGCCGCCAGTTCACTGCTGGCGCAAGGTGCGGCATCCGGTCTGCAATCGCAGATCGCCACGATGTTCGGCCTGGACGATTTCAGCGTCGGCACGGAGAACACCGGCAATTTGCAGGAGCGCATCGTCACGCTCGGCAAGAAAATTTCGTCACGCCTCTACGTCAGTTATCAGCAGGGACTCGAGAATGCGAGCAGCGTGCTGCTGTTGCGCTACACACTGACGCCGCGCGTCACCGTGGAAGCCGAGGCCGGCACACGCAGCGCCTTGTCGCTGTTCTACAACTTTGCATTCGATTGAACATTATGTGATGCTGTACGGAACGACTGATGGTTTTTTGTTGTCGGACAGCATGAACAATCAGTTGGGGGGACGGTGGCAGAATGCATGTCGTCGCCTTCATCATAAAGGGAGAAAAAATGTCGACCAGCACCGATAGCGAAGGCCTCAATGCAAACACATCCGCGTCATCCACCTCGAAGGCCCTGCATCGCATCGTCATCGTCGGCGGTGGCGCCGGCGGACTCGAACTGGCGACGGCGCTGGGCAACAAAATGTCCGGCCGCGCCAGCGTTGTACTGGTCGATCGCGCGTCCGCGCACATCTGGAAGCCGCTGCTGCATGAAGTCGCCGCCGGCAGCATGGACGCCAATGCCCACCAGCTTGAATATGCAGCGCAGGCGCGCTGGCATCGTTTCGTTTTTCAGCAAGGCGAATTGCGCGGGCTGGATCGTGTACGCAAGACGATTACCATCGGCAACCTGCTCGACGAGAACGGACTGGAACTGATTCCGCAGCGTCAGATTGAATACGACACACTGGTGCTGGCAATCGGCAGCGTCACCAATTTCTTCAACGTCCCCGGCGCAGAACAAAACGCGATCGCGCTCGACGCGCTGCACCAGGCCGAACATTTCCGTCGTCGCATGATCAGTCTGTGCATGCGCGCCGATCGCGGCATCACCGCCGATGGCAATCAGACGCGTCCTCAGTTGAATATCGCCATCATCGGCGGCGGCGCAACCGGCGTTGAACTGTCGGCCGAATTACGCAACACCGCTGAAGTACTGGGTGCCTACGGTCTGCATCATCTCGACCCGCAACGCGACATTCGCATCACTGTGATCGAAGCAGCGCCACGCATCCTGTCTGCCTTGCCGGAAAAAGTTTCGGCCAAGACGACATCCCTGCTCAACAAACTGAATATCGATGTGCTGACCGATGCCAAGGTTTCGGAAGTGAAGGCGAACGAAGTACTGATGGCAAACGGCAACAGCCTTCCCGCCGATCTCACAGTCTGGGCCGCGGGCATCCGCGCGCCGCAGGTATTGAGTGAGTTGAATCTTCCGGTGAATCGGCTGGGTCAGATCGTCGTGCGCCAGACGCTGCAAACGGAAATCGATCCCGATATTTTCGCGTTCGGCGATTGTGCCGCCTGCCCTTGGCCGGAAAAAGACAGCACGGTCCCGCCACGTGCGCAAGCCGCGCACCAGCAAGCCAGCTTTCTTTTCGACGCGTTGAAAAAGAAAATGGCCGGCGAAACATTGCCGTCGTTCACCTATCGCGATCTCGGCTCGCTGGTGTCTCTCGGTCGCTTCGACGCCGTCGGCAATCTGATGGGGCCGCTGGTCGGCAGCACGCTATTCATCGAGGGGTTACTGGCTCGCCTGCTGTATCTGTCGCTTTACAAGATGCATCTGGCGGCGCTGCACGGCATTGTGCGCACGATGGCCGACTCTCTCGGGCAATGGTTGCAAAGAAGAACGTCGCCACGCGTCAAGCTGCATTGATCATCTGTCGACGACGAGGATGAAGAAGCAGTGGACGGACTTGTTCACGCTTCTTACGCGTTCGCCCCGTTCCTGTTCTTTGTATATAATCGCCGTCCGAAAAATGCTCGCCTGCATCGACAATAAAATACACGCGACTTTTTGCCGAAACTGCTGCTACACTTTGCAGCCGATTCTTGCAGCCGGATGATGCGATTTCAGCAATGCAATGATGATGCGATTTTATAAACGTGAATCAGCAACGTAACTTATAACTGCGATTTATAAACGGTACCTCGAAGTACTTCTTTAATTAATAGCAGTCGCCGCAATCGCCGTGTTCGCTGACGCATCGAATGATGCAACGCATGCCTGACCTGCCGAACCGGGCGGTTATTGCAGCAATGCAAGTCGCTTCAACCGTATTCCCGAACGCACTTGCAAAAACGCGCTGGACGATTCATCTTCCTGTCGCCATGTCGCACTGCCGAAGTATTGCAACAAGCGTTGTCATACCTTGATACCTCGGCAGGACGCCAGCTTCAATCATGCGCATCACGCTCTATTTGCCGGTGCGCCTTTTTTAAACTGCCGGAACCAACATGACGCCACACAGTTTTTTTCCTTCCATGCCGCATGCGCTGAACGTACTGACAGCAACCGGCCTGCTGCTGATTGTCGGTTTGCTCGGCGCGCGTCTGCTGCGCCGCTTCTTTCCGCAGATTCCTGCAATCACCGGTTATGTGCTGACCGGTCTGCTGATCGGGCCGTCCGTATTGAATCTGCTCGATGCATCGCTGCTTGACGACATCAGTGTACTGGTCGATCTGGCGCTCGGCTTGGTGTTGTTCGAGCTCGGCCGGCGTGTCGACTATAA
The DNA here is from genome assembly GCF_035565035.1 of Oxalicibacterium sp. Taxonomy (GTDB): domain Bacteria; phylum Pseudomonadota; class Gammaproteobacteria; order Burkholderiales; family Burkholderiaceae_D; genus Oxalicibacterium. Next base: position 38,015 of record NZ_DATMTD010000087.1, read on the forward strand.
GTGGTTGTTGCGAGAAAAAGGATTACTCATCACCGGCATCGCGATGAGCACGATCATGTTCTTCGCGTTGTTCACGCTACTGGTGCAATTCGGCGTCGGCAAACTGGTGGCCTGCATGGTAGCCGCGCTTGGCATGGCGACCTCACCGGCTGTGATCCTGAATGTCGTGCGTGAAGTGAAAGCGGAAGGCCAGCTTACCGAGCGCATGCTCAACATCGTCGTCATCGGCAATGCACTGGCGTTTGTCGTATTTTCGATGGGGCTCGCTGCCGTACACGTGGAGTATCAGGCCGGCTGGAAAAGTTATCTTCTGCATCCGCTGTACCTGCTGTTAGGTTCGGCCTTGCTCGGCTGGATCATCAGCCGTTTGCTGGTTTGGATCGGACAATGGCTGGGACGCGATACGCAGGCGCAGTTGATCCTCGTGCTGGCACTGATCGCCGCCACGGTCGGCATCGCCGTCATGTTCAAGCTGTCTGCATTGATCGCCCTGCTGTTCTTCGGTATTTCCAGCCGCAACCAGGACGCGCGTCATGCGATCGTCGAGCCCGACCTGAGCCAGTTCAGCGGCCTGTTCTACGTCGCACTGTTCGTTTTCGCCGGTGCCAAGCTGGAACTAGGTCACCTGTTGACGCTATGGCCGGCAGTGCTCGCCTTCATTGCATTGCGATTGGCCGTGGCGCTCGCAACAAGTACGGGACTCGCACGTCTGAACGGCATGACAATCCGCAAGGGTGCGTTGCTCGGCGTCGGACTGGTTCCGCTATCCGGTTTCAACATCATCATGGTGCAGCACGCCGTCGGCGACTATCCGCAGTTCGGCGCGCAGTTGAGCGCACTGGTAGTCTCCATTCTCGTCATCCTCGAACTGCTTGGCCCGATCTGCACACGCTATGCATTGACCGCATCGGGCGAAGCGAAGAATTGAAGCACAGGCAACGCAGCACCACAGAATCGATCAAGGAACCTCATGCTGGAATTCAATAACTCGACACCGCTCACTATGGGTGTGGAACTCGAACTACAGATCGTCAACCGCCGCGACTACAACCTGACACGCGGCTCCGATGACCTGCTGCAGATCATCAACAAGACGAAGCACGGTTACGACATCAAGCCGGAAATCACCGAAAGCATGATCGAGATCGCGACCTCCGTGCATACCGATCACAAGGAGATGCTGGCCGAACTGACCGCCATGCGTACGCTGCTGGTCTCGGCCGCAGACAAATTGAATCTCGGTCTTGCCGGCGGCGGTGCACATCCATTCCAGCATTGGGAAGACCAGCGCATCTATCCGACCGATCGGTATCGCCTCGTCTCCGATCTGTACGGCTATCTGGCCAAACAGTTCACCGTGTATGGCCAGCACATCCATATCGGCTGCCCGGATGGCGATCAGGCGATTCGCCTGTCGCATCTGCTGGCGCGCTTCATTCCGCACTTCATCACACTGTCGGCCTCGTCGCCGTTCTATCAGGGTGTGGACACGACGTTCCAGTCGTCGCGACTGACCAGCATCAATGCCTTCCCGCTCAGCGGCTACATGCCGTTTGTCACCGACTGGCAGGCATTCAATGCCTACTTCAACAAGATGTCGCAGCTTGGCATTGTTGCCAGCATGAAGGACTTTTACTGGGACCTGCGGCCGAAGCCGGAATACGGCACTGTCGAAATCCGCGTCTGCGACACCCCGCTGGAAATCGAAACGGCGGTCGCGCTCGGCGCGTACGCGCAGACCCTGAGCAAATACTTCTTTGAGCGGCAGGAACTGCAACCGGTGCAGGACACCTATCTCACCTATTCATACAACCGTTTCCAGGCTTGCCGCTTCGGCCTGAACGGCGCTTTGATCGATCCGATCAGCGGTACGCAATCGTCAATCCAGGACGACATCCTGCGTACCTTCGACATGCTGGCCGACGCTGCCGATGTGCTTGGGACTACTGACGCCATCATGCTGCTGCGCAACCGTGTACAAATCGCCCAGACCGACGCCGATTGGTTGCGTGCAAGCTACGAAAAGAGCGGCTCGTTGAGCGATGTCGTCCGCCGTCAAAGCGCCGTCTGGATGGCCCGACAAGACTGATTTCCACTGCTTTTCCCTCTCAAATTGCGTTAGTTTGTCAGCGTAATCCCACAGCAGAATCGGAAAAGCGCCGATTCTGCAATGTTTGCAAACCAATCACAATCGCTCTGTAAAAATTGCATCGCGCTTCTTGCGCTGCATCAACAGAGGAGAAACCAATGTCGAACGGATTGGATATTTGCAGCAACGTGGTTGGCCTGCCGACGCTTGCCGCATTGCAGGACGTGCGTGATGCCCATCACGACATGTCGCACGATCTGCCGACAGGCAAGCTCACACGTTGCGGTGACCTGTACGGCGCATCGGAACCCATGCAGCACCTGTTCAAGATGATCGGCAAGGTTGCGCCGACGAACGCCAATGTGTTGATCGTCGGCGAAAGCGGCACCGGCAAGGAGCTTGTCGCCAGCGTCATTCATCAGATGAGCAAGGACGCGAACGGCTCGGACTCGCGTCCCGATGCTCGCCCCTTTGTCGCTCTCAATTGCGGCGCTGTTTCGCCACAATTGATCGAAGCGGAGTTGTTCGGACACGAACGGGGCAGCTTTACCGGCGCGGTTCGCATGCAAAAAGGCTGCTTTGAGCGCGCCAACGGCGGTACCTTGTTTCTCGACGAAGTAACGGAAATGTCGCTCGACATGCAGGTCAAGCTGCTGCGTGTGCTGGAAACCAATCGCTTCTATCGCATCGGTGCCGACGAAGAATCCGAGGTGCACGTACGCGTGGTCGCTGCTACCAATCGCGATCCGGCCGAAGCGGTTGCCTCCGGTGCACTGCGCAGCGATCTCTATTACCGTCTCGCCGTCTTCCCGGTATGCCTGCCGGCGTTGCGCGAACGCGGCGACGATGTGCGCCTGCTGGCAAAACTGTTTCTCGATCGCCTGAATGAGGAAGAAGGCAGCAACAAGACCTTCTCCAAGACTTCGCTACGCCTGATGAACGCCTACGCCTGGCCTGGTAACGTACGTGAGTTGAAGAATGTCGTGCATCGCGCCTTCATCATGGCCGACCGCGAACTGGATATTGCCCCGGCCATCGGACCGGCCAGAACCGTGGCGCCGGAACGCCAGGGCGACTGTGTCACCGTCCAACTCGGCAGCAAGCTCGCAGACGCGGAACAACGCCTGATCTGCGCCACGCTCGACCATTGCGGCGGCAACAAGACAATGACAGCCGAAGTGTTGGGTGTGAGCCTGAAAACCCTTTACAATCGATTGAACGAGTATCAATCGAAGTTGTTCCTGCAGGATGCGGTTCATCGTCCGTACAGCATCCAGGGACGCAATTGATATCAACCTATATTGACCTGAATATAGTGAGCACATATCCATAATGATAAAAATTCTCGTAGTCGATGACCATGCAGTAGTCCGGGCCGGTGTGCAGTATTTCATCGCCCAGGTACCGGACATGAAGATCGAAGGAGAAGCGGCCACCGCGCAGGAGGCGATTCGCCTCATCCGTTCGCAGGAGTTCGATATCGTTCTGCTCGATATCAACATGCCCGACAAAAGCGGTGTCGAAGTCCTGAAACAGATCAAGCGCGAAAAACCCGACCTGCCTGTGCTGATCCTGAGCATGCATCCGGAGAGCCGTTATGCCGTGCAGATCCTGCGCAGCGGCGCGAGCGGATATGTACAGAAGGAAGCGCTGGCAGATGAACTGGTCAATGCAATCCAGACCATTCTTCGCGGCCACAAATACATTAGCCACGCCGTTGCCGAACTGCTGACGACGGAACTCGATGCGAATGCAGAGAAACCTCTGCATGAAACGCTGTCGAAACGCGAATACGAAATTTTCTACAAGCTGTGCCAGGGGCACGGTGTGACGAAGATTGCAGAAGACCTCTGCCTGAGCGTGAAGACAGTAAGCACCTATCGCGCCCGCGTATTGCAGAAGATGAACATGGAAAACAACGCCGGCATCATCTATTACGCGATCAAGCAGAATTTGATTGATTAGTTTTGCCGTCTGCATTCTTTTCTGTAGAAAAAGACGGCCGTTTTTTGGCAGTGAGAAATGAGCGA
>NZ_DATMTD010000088.1:0-18823 GCF_035565035.1 Oxalicibacterium sp.
GGGATTTCAACCAGCGTCTGAGCAACCTGTTCGGCAACCGCAAGACGGGCGGCGGCGGTGGCGGGAATGATTCGGGCGACGGCAATAAATTCACTCCGGATATGCGTGGCGCCGGTATTGGCGCTGCCGTTATCGCCGTAATCGTTGCATTCCTGTGGCTGGTCAGCGGCTTTTTCATTGTGCAAGAAGGCCAGACCGGTGTGGTCATGACGTTCGGAAAATACAGCCACATGACGCAATCCGGTTTCAACTGGCGCTGGCCGGCACCGATTCAGCGACATGAAATCGTCAATGTCTCGCAGGTGCGTACGGTGGAAGTCGGCTACCGCGGGAATACCAAGAACAAACAGCCGCAGGAATCCCTGATGTTGACCGAGGACGAAAACATTGTTGATATCCAGTTCGCGGTTCAATACACATTGAAGAACGCGTCCGACTGGGTGTTCAACAATCGCGAGCAGGACGAAATGATCAAGCAGGTCGCGGAAACCTCCATTCGTGAAGTTGTCGGTCGCAGCAAAATGGACTTCATTCTGTACGAAGGTCGTGAAAAAGTAGCACTCGATACCAGTCAACTGATGCAGAAAATCGTCGACCAATACAAGGCGGGCGTCCAGATTACCAATGTAACGATGCAGGGTGTGCAGCCGCCTGAACAGGTGCAGGCATCCTTTGACGATGCAGTAAAGGCGGGCCAGGATCGCGAACGGCAAAAGAACGAAGGGCAGGCATATGCAAACGATGTCATTCCACGTGCACGCGGTACCGCTTCGCGTTTGCTGCAGGAATCGGAAGCCTACCGTTCCAGCGTGATTGCCAATGCAGAGGGTGAAGCGGCACGCTTCAAGCAGGTTTATGCTGAGTATCAAAAGGCACCGGCCGTGACAAGAGACAGGATGTATCTCGATACGATGCAGAAAATATTCGCAAGCACGACGAAGGTTATGGTTGATACGAAGAACAGCAATAACCTGATTTCCCTGCCGCTCGACAAGCTGGTTTCGCAATCTGCACAGTTGCCGGTGCCGGTACCGGCACCGGCGGGACAATCACAAACAGGTTCGGCAATACCTCCGGGCGCCGCTTCGGCAGTGATACGAAACGATCAATCTTCATTGGAGGCGCAGTTGCAACAAGATACTCGTTCGCGCGATGAACGCTCCCGTGATCGGGAGGCCCGATAATGAATCGCATGTTCTCTTATCTAATTGCGCTTGCGATTGCAGTCGTCCTCTTTTTCTCGACCATGTTTGTGGTCGATCAACGCCAGTATGCGATCGTATTCGCGCTGGGTGAAGTCAAGAGCGTGATCAAGGAACCTGGCCTGCATTTCAAATTGCCGCCACCGTTCCAGAATGTCCTTTTTCTCGATAAGCGCATCCTGACACTGGATACACCGGATGCTGACCGTTTTATTACCGCCGAGAAGAAAAATATTCTTGTCGATGCTTTCGTCAAATGGCGCATTACAGATCCGCGTTTGTATTTCGTCAGTTTCGGCGGTGACGAGCGCAGCGCGCAAAATCGCATGAATCAGATCGTCAAGGCATCGCTGAACGAGGAAATTACCAAACGTACGGTACGCGAAGTGATTTCCGGCGAGCGCGGCAAAGTGATGGATGGCATCCAGAAAAAAGTGTCGGACGAAGCCAAACAGATCGGTGTTGAAATCGTTGATGTCCGTTTGAAGCGCGTCGATTATGTCGATCAAATCAATAATTCGGTATTTGACCGGATGAAATCGGAGCGGGCTCGCGTGGCCAATGAATTGCGATCCACCGGTGCCGCAGAATCCGAAAAAATTCGTGCGGATGCAGACCGGCAGCGTACGGTAATTCTGGCGGAAGCCTATCGCGATGCAGAACAAGTGCGCGGCCAAGGTGACGCAAAAGCGTCGCAGATCTATGCTCAGGCATTTGGCCAAAATCCGGAGTTTTACAAGTTTTATCGGAGCCTCGAAGCCTATCGCGCGAGTTTCAAGACACGCAACGATACGCTCGTGATCGATCCGAATTCCGAGTTCTTTAAATACTTCAAGAATTCGGGTGCCGGCGCAAAGTAAGTGATGTCTGCGTACGCATGAGTAGCGAGGTTGTGAAAGTGCGTTGCGTTCAGTTTTCGCAATTAATGCGGTGATGCGTGCCGGTTGTTCGCCGATGTGATTGATATACGTTGGCGCGTCCGGTTTTCCTGTTGATCCGTATTCTTCGTTTCTTTTCCTGATCCTATTTCGTTTCCCGTCATGCCTAATTGGCTATTGCCTGAAAATATCGCCGATGTCTTGCCGTCTGAAGCCCGCAAGATTGAAGAATTGCGTCGCGCGATCATTGATCACTTCCATCTGTATGGCTATGAACTTGTCATGCCGCCGATGCTGGAGTATCTGGAGTCGCTTCTGGCTGGTGCGGGACAGGACGTTAACCTGCGCACGTTCAAACTGGTTGATCAGCTGTCCGGCCGCACGCTTGGTATTCGCGCCGACATGACGACGCAGGTTGCGCGCATTGACGCGCACTTGCTGAATCGTCCTTCGATTACACGTCTTTGCTATTCCGGCAGTGTGTTGCATACGCGTCCGAACGGCTTGCATGCGACACGTGAACCACTGCAGATCGGTGCAGAAATTTACGGCCATGCCGGACTTGAAGCGGATGCAGAAATCCAGGAACTGGCGTTGGCATCGCTGGCTCTGGCAGGTTTCAAGCATGTGCGTCTGGATCTTTGCCATGTCGGCATTCTGCGTGCGATTCTCCAGAACGACGCTGAGGCACAAAAGAATGAAGCAGCGCTTTATGCGGCTCTGCGTGCCAAGGATGTACCCGAGCTGGAGAAAATCACGGCTGGATATGCCGCAGAAACGCGGCGTGCCCTGTTGGCATTGCCCGGATTGTATGGCGACGCTTCGGTTATCGAGCGCGCCCGTAAGGTATTGCCGGAGTTGGCCGGAATCAAGCGTGCATTAAATGAACTGGAAGCACTGGCGAAGTTGGCGGATACGGTGAGCGTGACCATCGCCAGCGTGACGATTGATCTGGCAGATCTGGGCGGATATCAGTACGAGAGTGGCGCAATGTTTGCCATCTATGTCGCAGGCTTGCCGAATGCGGTGGCGCGTGGCGGTCGTTACGATCATGTGGGCGAAGCGTTTGGTCGTGCACGTCCGGCAACGGGTTTCTCGATGGATTTGCGCGAGCTTGCGCGCCTGCTGCCCGCCGCCGGAGCCAAGCGCGCCATTCGTGCGCCGTGGGGGCGGGATAACAAATTGCGTGAAACGATTGCATCGTTGCGCAAGGCCGGAGAAGTCGTGATTCACAGTCTGTCCGGCGACGAAAACGATCAGGATGAGTTCGAGTGCGATCGCGCGCTCGTGCTTGAGAATGGCAACTGGATTATCAAAAATTTAGGTTAAGTGATGTCTACAAAAAACATGGCAAAGAACGTCGTAGTTGTCGGTACCCAATGGGGCGACGAAGGCAAGGGCAAGATCGTCGACTGGCTGACCGACCATTCGCAAGGTGTGGTGCGCTTTCAGGGCGGCCATAACGCGGGCCATACGCTGGTCATCGGCGGCCACAAGACGGCATTGCAATTGATCCCGTCCGGCATCATGCGCGAAGGCGTGGCCTGCTATATCGGCAATGGTGTTGTACTGTCGGTGCCTGATCTGCTGCGCGAAATCGACAAACTGCAGGCGATTGGCGTTGAAGTGCCATCGCGTCTGAAGATTTCCGAAGCCTGTCCGATTATTCTGCCGTACCACACGGCGCTCGACGTTGCGCGCGAAGTGGCGCGTGGTGAAAACAAGATCGGCACGACCGGCAAGGGCATTGGCCCGGCCTACGAAGACAAGGTTGCGCGTCGCGCGATCCGCGTTGCGGATCTGCTCAATGAAAAACGTTTTGCAGAAAAACTGCTGGAAAATCTCGATTATCACAACTACGTTCTGACGCATTATCTGAAGGTTCAGGCAATCGATTATCAGAAGACGCTGGACGATGCGTTGGCTGATGTGCCGCGCCTGCGCCCGATGGTCGGCGATGTATCGAGTGCGTTGTATGCAGCGTTCAACAGCGGTTCCAGTCTCCTCTTCGAAGGCGCACAGGGCAGCCTGCTTGACGTCGATCACGGTACTTATCCATACGTTACGTCGAGTAACTGTGTTGCAGGCAATGCATCTACCGGTTCCGGCGTCGGTCCGGGCATGCTGCATTACATTCTCGGTATTACCAAGGCATACACAACGCGTGTCGGCTCAGGACCATTCCCGTCCGAACTGCCAACCGATCAAGGCATCGGCAAGCATCTGGCGACGGTGGGTCACGAATTTGGCACCGTCACGGGTCGTCCGCGTCGTTGCGGCTGGTTCGACGCCGCTTTGCTGAAGCGCTCGGTGCAGATCAATGGTGTTACCGGCATGTGTCTGACCAAACTGGATGTGCTGGACGGTGTTGAATCGCTGCGCCTGTGCACCGGCTACAAGATCAACGGCAAGACGGTGGATATCTTCCCTGTCGGTGCAGAAGAAGCGGCAGCATGCGAGCCGATTTACGAAGAAATGCCGGGCTGGAAAGAAAGCACTGTCGGTGCGAAATCGCTGGATGTGCTGCCGGCAAATGCACGTGCCTACATCAATCGTATCGAACAACTGGTCGGCGTGCCGATCGACATGATCTCGACCGGCCCTGACCGCGAAGAAACCATCGTTCTGCGTCATCCTTTCAAGTAAGAAAAATGGCGGCTGAAATGCGCGATGCCAGCGAATCGGATGCCGCCGATCTGTGGATCGCATGGGATGAATATCGCCATGCGATCGAGCGTCTGGCGTTGCTGGTGCACGAATCAGGATGGAAGTTCGACCAGATACTGTGTCTGGCGCGCGGGGGCTTGCGTCCAGGCGATATTTTTTCGCGTATCTTCGACGTCCCGCTAGCGATTCTTTCAACCAGCTCTTATCGTGAAGAAGCCGGCACAGCGCAAGGTGAACTCGATATCGCCAGACATATCACCATAAGCAAGGGAACGCTCGGTGGTCGAATCTTGTTGATTGACGATCTGGTCGATTCCGGAATTACGCTTGAACGTGTTCAGCGTCATCTGTCGGAACAGTTTTCCACAGTGACAAAGGTCAAGACAGCTGTCATCTGGTACAAGGCCTGTTCATCGGTTGTGCCGGATTTTTATCTCGAATATCTGCCAACTAATCCGTGGATTCATCAGCCGTTTGAAGAATATGATGGGTTGCGTGCGCATCAACTTGCGGCGCGCATGAAAGGCGATAAGCCGTTCAAATGAGGTAGATGGAATCGTGTCGCAGGGCGGTCACGATGGTCTGGCAACATCATCGTTGCAGAAAATATTAAGCCGGCGGATGAGACACGATAAACGTGAATCAGAAAAAGAAAAACCCGTTGACGAATCAACGGGTTTTTCAATGTTTGGTGCCCACGGAGGGACTCGAACCCCCACACCTTGCGGCACATGGACCTGAACCATGCGCGTCTACCAATTCCGCCACGTGGGCCTGCAATTGCAGAAAGATGAGAAGTATAACGGAAATCGGCGGGATGTCAATCGACGAATGCACGTAATTTGCACGTTTACCGACTTGTCATGCAAACATCGACGTCGTCCGTTACACTGACTTCGTTCCAATAACAATTTAACTGAAACAGCTTTTGAGCCAATACTCTTATACCATCCCCAGCCGCGAGGAAATTCTCGGCATCCTCCGCACTGCGACTGTTTCGCACGATGCGCCTTCCCTTGCAAAGGCGTTGAGCGTCAAGCCCGACGAAATGGAAGGGCTGATGCGACGTCTGAATGCGATGGAACGCGATGGGCAGATCAAGCCCGACCGCGCCGGCAATTATCAGCTTGCGCATTCTTCCAGCTTCATCGAAGGCCGAGTCAGCAGTCATCGTGACGGCTTCGGTTTCCTTATTCCTGACGATGCCAGCGCCGATATTTTTCTGCCTGAGAAAGAAATGCAGAAGGTGCTGCATGGTGATCGCGTTCAGGTTCGTATCATCGGCACGGATCGTCGCGGTCGTCCTGAAGGAACCATCGTTGAAGTTGTTGACCGCGCCAACACGCATGTGATCGGTCGTCTTCTCAATGAAAACGGTGTCTGGGTCGTTGCTCCAGAAGACAAGCGCATCGGCCAGGACATCATGCTCGCCGGTTCTCCCGGCAAGGCAAAAACCGGTCAGGTCGTCAGTGTTGAATTGACCGAACAACCGTCGCGTTTCAGCCAGCCTGTCGGCAAGATCGTTGAAGTACTGGGCGACATAGACGATCCCGGCATGGAGATCGAAATCGCCGTACGCAAATATGGTGTGCCGCACGAGTTCTCCGAAGAAGCAAAGAAGGCCGCAGCCAAGTTGCCAAGTGAAGTGCGTGCGGCGGATCTGACCGATCGTGTCGATTTGCGCGATGTGCCGCTGGTGACGATCGATGGTGAAGATGCACGCGACTTCGACGATGCCGTCTATTGCGAACCATGCAAAATCGGACGCGCTGACGGCTTTCGCTTGATCGTTGCCATCGCCGACGTCAGCAATTACGTCAAACCGAATGAAGCATTGGATGTCGATGCGCTGGAGCGCAGCACTTCGGTTTATTTTCCACGTCGTGTGATTCCGATGTTGCCGGAAAAGCTGTCGAATGGATTGTGCTCGCTGAATCCGGGCGTCGATCGCTTGACGCTGGTGTGCGACGCCGTGATCACGACCAAGGGCGAAATCAAGGCGTATCAGTTTTATCCGGCAGTCATTCACTCGGCCGCACGTCTGACCTATACGGAAGTTGCTGCCATTCTAGGCAATACGAAGGGTATTGAAGCAACCAGGCGTCCGAAGCTGGTGCCACATTTGCTGAATCTTTATTCGGTCTATCAGGCATTGTTGCAGGCACGTCATGCGCGTGGTGCTATCGATTTCGAAACGACCGAAACGTACATCGTCTGCAATGAAGTAGGCAAGATCGAACAGATCGTGCCGCGCACTCGCAATGAGGCGCACAAGCTGATCGAGGAATGCATGCTGGCAGCCAACGTTTGCGCTGCCGATTTGCTCGAGCGTCACAAACATCCGAGTCTGTATCGCGTCCATGCATTGCCGACAACGGAAAAGCTGAATCAGGTTCGTACATTCCTGAAGCAGCTCGGCCTGAATCTTGGTGGCGGTGACAAGCCGGCCGCCTCCGATTATGCAGAGCTGATGACGAAGATCAAGACACGTCCCGATGCGCTGCTGTTGCAGACGATGTTGCTGCGTTCGATGCAACAGGCTGTCTACAGCCCGGACAATATCGGCCACTTCGGTTTGTCGTATGAGGCGTATGCACACTTCACCAGCCCGATTCGTCGCTATCCGGATCTGCTTACACATCGTGCGATCAAGGCAATTCTGCAAGGCAAGCGTTATACGCCGAAAGGTATCGACACCAGCGTGTTGAACACGATGCTGTCGCCGGCTGCACGGCGGAAGAACGCGCTGGACAAGGCAGAAGGAAAACAGAAGGAAAAAGCGGAAGGCGATCTCGCAATCTGGGAAGCGCTCGGCATTCATTGCTCGGCCAACGAACGTCGTGCCGATGAAGCGTCACGCGACGTTGAGGCATGGCTCAAGTGCTATTTCATTCGCGACAAGCTGGGTGAAGAATTTACCGGAACGATTGCGGGTGTGGCGGGATTCGGCATATTCGTGCAGCTCGATGCGTTGTACATCGAAGGCATGGTGCACGTCACCGAACTGGGCGCGGATCACTTCAAATTCGATGAGGCGCGGCACGAATTGCGTGGTGAGCGCACTGGCATTCGATATCAGCTAACTGATCGGGTAACGGTGCAAGTCAGTCGCGTCGATCTCGATGCTCGCAAGATCGATTTGCGCCTCGTCAATGAGCCGGGCATTCGCACCGTATTGAAGAACGAAGCGCGTCGTGCCGATGCGGAACATGAGTCGCGCTCCGGCAACGGGACAAAGAAAACGGGAAAAGCCGCGGCCACGAAATCGACAGCGACACCGGCTCCTGCAAAAAAGGCGAAAGCCAAACGCGCACCGACCACGCCGCGCAAGCAACGCGCTCCTGCAGCGCCTAGATCAGGCAAGAAGAAAAGATAAACAATGAAGAGCAAGATGATTTTCGGCTTCCACGCCGTAACGGCGCGTCTGCGCCACGAAGCCTCTTCGATAGAAGAAATTTACATTGACGCAGATCGTCGTGATCCGCGCATGAAGGAACTGATTCGCGCCATTCAGGGCGCCAACGTCCGCATGATTCAAGCCGACGATGCGCGACTGAACGCCATTGTTGGTACGCGCCGTCATCAAGGCGTCGTCGCCAAGGCTGGCGAGATATCGTTGGCACGCAATCTGGATGAACTGCTGGATGCGATCGACGGTCCGCCATTGCTGCTTGTGCTGGACGGCATTACCGACCCGCATAACCTTGGCGCATGCCTGCGTGTGGCCGATGGCGTCGGCGCGCACGCGGTGATTGCACCAAAGGACAGGGCGGTGGGGCTGAATGCGACGGCTGCCAAGGTTGCCAGCGGTGCGGCAGACACCGTGCCGTATATCACGGTGACGAATCTGGCACGGACGCTACGTGAACTCAAGGAGCGCGAGATTTTGCTCATCGGCACGACCGACGATGCAGAAAAAGGTTTGTACGAAGCAGACTTTTCCGGCCCGGCAGCTCTTGTCATGGGCTCGGAAGGCGAAGGTATGCGCCGTTTGACGCGCGAAACCTGCGATGTCCTGGTCGGCATCCCGATGTTCGGTTCCGTCGAGAGCCTGAATGTGTCGGTAGCCTCCGGTGTCTGCCTCTATGAGGCACGCCGCCAGCGCATTGCTGCGGGGCGTTAGATGGAAAACGGATCAGGCTTCCTGTCTGGTCCGCAGCATTCATGATCGGCCATAACAGGCTACACTTGCGTCTCTACGCATCTTTTGCATTATTTATCCATGTTCAGTCGTATTCGCGAAGATATCGCCAACATCATGACGCGCGATCCTGCCGCCCGCAGCGCGTGGGAAGTCATTACCTGCTATCCGGGCTTTCACGCGATTGTCATGCATCGCTGGGCGCACTGGTTCTGGACGCATGATTTCAAATGGCTTGGACGTTTTACTTCGCATATCTCGCGTGGTCTGACCGGCATTGAAATTCATCCGGGTGCCACGATAGGCCGTCGTGTTTTCATCGATCACGGTTTTGGTGTCGTGATCGGCGAAACGGCCGAGGTTGGTGACGACTGCACGATCTATCAAGGCGTGACATTAGGCGGCACGTCGTTGAGCAAGGGTGCCAAACGCCATCCTACACTTGCCCGCAATGTCATCATCGGTGCCGGTGCACAAGTACTGGGTTCGTTTACCGTGGGTGAAGGAGCCAAGATTGGTTCCAATGCCGTCGTCGTCAAGGAAATACCGGCAGGTGCGACTGCGGTCGGCAATCCTGCGCGCATCATTCTGAAGGAAGCGAATGCGCGCGATGAAGCGGCAGCACGCATGTTTGCCGCCTACGGAGTTACGCCGAATGGCGACGATCCTCTCTCCAAGGCGTTGCATGGCTTGATCGATAACGCTGCCACTCAGGAGCATCAGATCGAGAAAATTCTTGCCGCGTTGAAGTGCGCAGGAATTGGCTGCGAAACGCTGACCTCTGTCGAAAAGTTTGATCCCGAGCAGCTCAACAAGCTGGTCGAATAGCCTCGATGGATCACGAAAACACGCAGGCGCCGCTTGAAGAGTCGGCAGCAATCGTTCAGGATTTGCTTGATCCTCGTGAATTGCGCGTTCTCGCAGTTCTGGCCGAAAAGGAAGCGCTGACACCCGACAGCTATCCGCTCTCGCTGAACGCATTAGTGAACGGCTGCAATCAATTGTCGAGCCGTGATCCTGTGATGACGTTGAGCGAATCGGACGTGCAGCAGACATTGCAGCGTCTGATCGCGGAAAAATTTATTGCGGAGGTTAATCAGGCTGGAGCGCGTGTCGCAAAGTATCAGCACAGGCTCCGCGTTAAATGGTCACTGGAGCAGGACAAGCTGGCCGTCCTGACAATCCTGATGTTACGTGGCGTGCAAACGGCGGGCGAGATTCGCGCACGGAGCGGTCGCTTGCATGAGTTTGCTTCGTTGATCGAGGTGGAAACCTGCCTGCAATTTTTGATCGACAAATATCCGCCACTGGTTGCTCGACTTGCACGTGCCCCCGGGACCAAGGAAGTGCGTTATGCACATCTGTTGTCCGGATCTGTTTCGTCGAGCGATGACCTCGCCGCTTCGCACGGTCAAACATCAAGCACTTCCAGAAGCGACCGTATTGCACAGCTGGAAGAGGAAGTGTCCTTGTTACGCGAAGAGGTTGCCGGGTTGAAGGAACAGTTCCGGCAATTCAAGCAGCAATTTGAATAGCCTGGCTTGCCGTACCAGAAACGGTCTTTGCCAAGATCAGTCTTCTATTTCTTCACCATCCATCCGGAAGCGCTTGATCGTTCCTTGGATATCAATCGCCAGCCAGTCGCCTCGTGGCGTCCCGTGATCCAGATCCCAATCGGAAAGCACATAACGAACACGCGACGTTTGCACGTCTTTTGAATGCGTGTGTTTCGCGGGACGATGCGTATGACCGTGAATCATGGTCGTCACTTCGGTACGATCGAACAGGGAAGTGATTGCGGCTTCATTGACGTCGGTAATTTCGTAGGATTTGCCTTTTTGCGCATCGCGGCTACCGGCGCGTAATTTCTCGACAATTTCCTTGCGCTGGGCGAGTGGCAACGCAAGAAAATTCCGTTGCCATTCTTGCTGCCTTACCTGCGCGCGAAATTGCATGTAGGCCTCGTCGTCGGTACACCAGGCGTCGCCATGTGTAAGAGCGATTCGATGATTGGCGATGGAGACGACAAACGGATCGGGTAGCAGCGTCAAACCAGCGGTTTGCGCAAATTGCTCTCCAACCAGAAAGTCGCGATTGCCTGCCATCCAGAATATGGTCGTGCCACCGTCGCTGATTTTCCGGATTTCTTCGACGACCTGGCGATGATAAGGATCATCGATATCGTCGTCACCGGCCCAGGCTTCGAAAATATCTCCCAGCAAATACAACCGCGAAGCGTGCGCGGCATGACGATGGAGAAAATCGAAGAATGCCTGCGTCGTGCGCGGCATGTCGGCCTGCAGATGCAGGTCGGAAATAAAAAGCGCAGCCACATCAGGCTGCGCTTGTTTCGATACATTCATGCGAATCGCGGCACTTAGACGACTTCGGCTTTCTCGATGACGACGTCTTCAACCGGCACATCGGCAAACATGCCGCTACGGGTCGTTTTGACGGATTTGATCTTGTCGACAACATCGGTGCCGTCAGTGACTTTGCCGAATACGCAGTAGCCCCAGCCGTCCTGACCCGGATAATCAAGGAAGCTATTGTCGTTGACGTTGATGAAGAACTGCGCCGATGCCGAATGCGGGTCGGACGTGCGCGCCATTGCCAGCGTATACATGCCATTCTTGAGGCCGTTCTTGGCTTCGTTTTCTACCGGTGCATTGGTCGGTTTCTGTTTCATGCCGGGTTCGAAACCGCCGCCTTGAACCATGAAACCGTCGATGACACGATGAAAAATCGTGCCGGCATAATGGCCGGAGTTGACGTAGGCGAGGAAGTTTTCCACGGTCTTCGGCGCTTTTTCTGCGTCGAGTTCGATTGTGATGTTGCCGTGGTTGGTGGTGAGAATGACAGCCATGATATTCCTTCGTATAGACGTGAGATGAAACGTAAGATGAGTGAAATTAATTAAGAACGGTCGCCGATTCAATGATGATCGGTTGAGCGGGTACGTCCGAATAAGGACCGGCGT
The DNA here is from genome assembly GCF_035565035.1 of Oxalicibacterium sp. Classification (GTDB taxonomy): domain Bacteria; phylum Pseudomonadota; class Gammaproteobacteria; order Burkholderiales; family Burkholderiaceae_D; genus Oxalicibacterium. The sequence goes on from NZ_DATMTD010000088.1 coordinate 11,869, forward strand.
TACCGGTTTTTACCTGCTTGATCTTGTCGACGACTTCCGTTCCCTTGACGACCTTGCCAAATACGGCGTAACCCCAACCATCCTGACCAGGATAATTCAGGAAAGCATTGTCGCGGGTATTGATGAAGAATTGTGCGGTAGCTGATTGCGGAGCCTGGGTCCGCGCCATGGCGATGGTATACGCATCATTGCGCAGGCCGTTCTTCGCCTCATTCTTGATAGGTGCGCGGGCCGGCTTCTCCTGCATGTTGGCGGTAAATCCACCGCCCTGGATCATGAAGCTGCTGATCACCCGATGAAAAATCGTACCGTTGTACTGACCGCTTTTCACATATTGCAGGAAGTTCTCGGTGGAAATCGGTGCTTTTTCCTGATTCAATTCCAGCACGATGTCGCCCATATTGGTCTTGAGCAAAACCTGCGGTGCGCCAGCAGCCTGGGCCAGATGAAAGAAGGACGACAACGACAGCGCGGCGGCTGCGGTCAGGATGCAACGGCGGAAAAATTTCATTCTGGTTCCTGTTCAAAATTTGAATTGGATGATGACGGAGAAAACTGTTTATCGCACAGAGATGCTGCACCATGCAAGCCGGGCAGAAAGTTGCAGGAACTGTTGCGCTGGCATATCATGCCGTCCCGCTTGTGACCTTGCCTGGCCGGCTGCGTCGTGCAGATTTCGACTGTGTCGCCGCGAGGTCGGGGCGGTTTTCATCAATGCTATACTGCCGCGAAAACGTGCATTTTATCAAAAAGAAGTATGACAAAGTGTTTGGCAAACCTGTCGCACCGTGCTCCGGAACGTCGTTGCGAACGCAAACGGCAAGGCACGTCCAGCTTGTGACAAATTCCTGACCGACACACACATTCATGAGTTCCCTGAAGATCTACAACACGTTGGCGCGCGAAAAGCAGCCGTTCACGCCGATCGATCCTGGTAAGGTTCGCATGTACGTCTGCGGCATGACGGTCTACGACTATTGCCACATCGGTCATGCGCGCGTGATGGTGGTGTTCGATCTGGTCCAGCGCTGGTTGCGTCAATCAGGCTACGAAGTGACCTATGTCCGCAACATTACCGACATCGACGACAAGATCATCAAGCGCGCAGCAGAAAACGGGGAAACGATTTCGCAACTGACGCAGCGCTTCATCGACGCCATGGACGAAGATGCTGCGGCGTTGGGCGTGCAGAAACCGGACCACGAACCGCGCGCGACTGCCTACGTGCCGCAGATGCTCGGCTTGATCGAAGCGCTGGAAAAGAATGGCCTTGCATATAAGGCGACGGACGGCGACGTCAATTATTCTGTTCGCGATTTTCCCGGTTACGGCAAACTGTCCGGCAAGTCGCTGGAAGATTTGCGTGCCGGCGAACGCGTCGACGTGAATACCGGAAAGCGTGATCCACTGGATTTCGTCCTGTGGAAATCGTCGAAAGAATCCGAACCGGAAGAAGTGAAGTGGCAATCGAAGTGGGGCAGTGGCCGTCCAGGTTGGCATATCGAATGTTCGGCAATGGCGTGCGAGCTGCTGGGTGAACAATTCGATATTCATGGCGGCGGCGCAGATTTGCAATTTCCGCACCACGAAAACGAGATTGCCCAATCCGAAGGAGCAAGCGGGCAATCGTTCGTCAACTACTGGATGCACAACGGTTTTGTGCGTGTCGATAATGAAAAAATGTCGAAATCGCTGGGCAATTTCTTCACGATTCGTGAAGTGCTGGCGAAATACGATGCGGAAGTCGTGCGCTTCTTTATCCTGCGTGCCCACTATCGTAGTCAGTTGAATTACTCCGACGCGCATCTGGATGACGCGCGCAATGCATTGACCCGCATGTACACCGCCTTGAAAGAGGTGACGCCGGATGCATCGCCTCTGGATATGTCGGAAGCGCATGCCGTTCGCTTTGCCGAAGCGATGAACGATGATTTCAATACGCCGCTGGCAGTCGCTGTCCTGTTCGAACTGACCAACGAAGTCAACAAGACGAAATCCGTAGCGCTGGCGCGTCAACTGGTCGGTCTGGCTGGTATAGTCGGCCTTTTGCAGCGCGCGCCGCAGCAATTCCTGCGTGCCGGACTGGCCAATGCAGATGATGGCGATCTGGAAACATTCGTCGCAGAACAGATTGCAGCACGCGTCGATGCAAAGAGGGCAAGAAATTTTGCCGAAGCGGACCGGATTCGCGCGGCGTTGCTGGAAAAAGGCATCGTTCTGGAAGACAAGCCGGGTGGTTTGACTGAATGGCGAAGGGCATAAGCCGCATGGGGAAACTGATTGTCGCCGAGGAAACACGCATCCTGCCGCCATACTGGGAGGAAGCGAAGGTCGAACTGATGAAACGCGACCGGATTCTGCGCAAGCTGATTCCGCAATTCGGCGATCTGCATTTGGTCAGCCGTGGCGAACCGTTCTCGACACTTGCACGTTCCATCATCGGTCAGCAGATTTCCGTCAAGGCCGCTGACAGTGTCTGGCAACGATTCCTGGAAGTTTGTCCAAAATGCACGCCGGCACAGGTGCTCCGCGCTGGAGAGAAGCTCTCGACCTGTGGATTATCCAAACGCAAGGCAGAGTACATTCTCGATCTGGCCGACCATTTCAAGGCAAAACGTGTCAATTGTGACAAGTGGGCCGACATGGACGACGAGGATGTCATTGCCGAATTGATCCAGATTCGCGGCATCGGACGCTGGACAGCAGAGATGTTTTTGATATTTAATCTGCTCCGACCGAATATTCTGCCGCTGGACGACGCTGGTCTGCTGGCAGGCATCAGCCATAATTATTTTTCAGGCGAGCCGGTTTCGCGCAGTGATGCGCGTGAAGTGGCCGCCAACTGGGAACCATATCGTACCGTTGCAACCTGGTACCTGTGGCGCAGTCTTGAGCCGGTACCGGTCGCGTATTAAACAGATACGAACGATACGCAACGATACAATCAGCCATCTCGTGTTGAATCAGAAGGGTGCACGATGAGTAAAACGACTTTCCTCGGCTTTGAACAGCCGATTGCAGAACTCGATTCCAAGATCGAGGAGTTGCGCTTTGTGCAGGACGATTCCGCTGTCGATATTTCGGAAGAAATTGATCGCCTGTCGAAGAAAAGCCAGCAACTGACGAAGGATATCTACGCCAAGCTGACACCATGGCAGGTATCGCAAATTGCGCGTCATCCGCAACGTCCGTACACGATGGACTACGTGAACGAAATCTTCACGGATTTCCATGAGTTGCATGGCGATCGCTCGTATGCAGACGATCTGTCTATTGTCGGTGGTCTCGCACGTTTCAATGGCATGCCTTGCATGGTGATCGGTCATCAAAAGGGGCGTGATACCAAGGAACGCAGCATGCGCAATTTCGGCATGCCGAAACCAGAAGGTTATCGCAAGGCGATGCGCCTGATGAAAGTCGCCGAGAAGTTCGGCCTGCCGATCTTCACCTTTGTCGATACGCCCGGTGCCTTTCCAGGGATTGATGCGGAAGAGCGTGGTCAGTCGGAAGCAATCGGTCACAATCTTTATGTGATGGCGGAACTGAAAGTGCCGCTGATTGCCACCATCATCGGTGAAGGCGGTTCGGGCGGCGCGCTGGCAATTGCAGTTGGCGATGCGGTGTTGATGCTGCAGTATTCGACGTACTCGGTGATTTCGCCGGAAGGTTGCGCGTCGATTCTGTGGAAATCCGCAGAGCGTGCCTCTGATGCGGCAGAAGCGTTGGGTTTGACGGCGCATCGTTTGAAGGCAATGGGCTTGATCGACAAGATCATCAATGAACCGTTGGGTGGTGCGCATCGCGATCCGAAGCAGATGGCAGCATTCGTCAAACGCGCACTGGCCGATACGCTGCGTCAGTTCCAGGGTATGAAAACCAAGGACCTGCTGGCTGCACGCCACGAAAAGCTGATGAGCTACGGCAAATTCAAGGAACTGAATACACCGGAATGATGCGTGACAACTAAACAGATTCCGTCGCTGCAACAGGAATTCGAACGCGCGTTAGGGGAAATCCGGACGCGCGTTTCTCTTTGTACGACCGGCCTTGAGCGTTTCGATTTGGAACGAATTGCCGTCGCGTATAGCGGCGGTCTGGATTCCGCCGTGTTGTTGTCCTTGCTGCAAACGTACGCGGCACAACATCAACTGCAACTGTTCGCTTTCCATGTACATCACGGCTTGAGTCCGAATGCGGATCAATGGCTTGAACACTGCGAGGCACAATGTGGAGAAGGTGTCACATTCGACGCGCGCCGTATTCAGCTCGAACGCGCGGATAAGAATGGCATCGAGGAAGCGGCGCGTCACAGTCGTTATGCTGCATTGGGCGAGATGTGTCTTACGCATCGTGTTCCCTTGCTGCTGACGGCTCATCATCAGGATGATCAGGCGGAAACGGTGCTGCTGCAATTGCTGCGCGGTTCTGGAGTGGCTGGCCTGTCGGGAATGGATAAAGCCAATCACGCTGCCGATCTGCTTGGCGATTCGATGTTGCTGATGGGACGTCCGCTCCTGCAATCGGCGCGTACCGATCTGGAAGCATGGGCTAATGAGCATGCGATCGATTTTGTCGAAGACGAATCGAATGCCGATACACGCTATGCACGGAATGCATTGCGGCATCAGGTAATGCCCGTGTTGGCGCGGCATTTCCCCGGTTTTCAACAGCGGTTTGCGCGTACGGCGCAACATGCGCAATCAGCGCAACGATTGCTAGTCGAGTTGGCAGCGCAGGATCTGGCGGCATGCCTTGACGGAGATTGTCTTGATGTGACGAAGCTGGAACAGTTTGGTACCGATCGCGTGGATAACATGTTGCGCTACTGGTTCGGATCGCGCGGTATCCGCATGCCGTCGACTGCATGGCTGAACGAGATGCGGACGCAATTGTTCGAGGCCAAGCACGATGCGCAGTTGTGCGTGACGCATGCAGATTGCCATATTCGCCGACATCGCAATCTGGTCTTCATCACGCCGAAGCTGGATCCGGCGGTATTGGAACAGACGCCGGTAACGTTCAATTGGAATGGCGAGTCTTCGCTGCACTTTGCCGAATTCTCCGGCACGTTGTATTTTGAAACGGCGGAGCAGGGTATTGATATTGGCTGGTTAGCTGAACGGCAATTGACGATCGCTTTGCGCAGCGGGGGCGAACGGCTCAAGCTTGCTTGGAATCGCCCGACACGCAATCTGAAGGTTCATTACCAGGCGTGTGACGTTCCGGCGTGGGAGCGTGAACGTTTGCCGTTGGTATTTGCGGGCGGGCAATTACTGTTTGCTGCGGGTGTCGGCATGGATTGTCATGCATTCGCCACTGAACCCGGCGTACGGGTCGGGTTTCGTTGGGAATTCGACTCGGTGTGACGCAGGTTCATCGGACAATTTTGCTGATCGATTTGATAAGCAGGAAAACGGCGAAAGCCATTGCCGGACTTGTCATTCTGCCCGTCAGGCTGTAAAGTCGAGGGTTGATTTTTCGGCTTCCTTTTTCAAGCGCATTCTTCCCTATGGCATTAATCGTTCACAAATACGGCGGCACGTCGATGGGCTCTACCGAGCGCATCAAGAATGTTGCCAGACGCGTTGCCAAATGGCACGACGCCGGTTATCAAATCATCGTTGTGCCGTCGGCCATGTCCGGCGAAACCAACCGCCTGATCGGATTGGCCAAGGAGTTGATGCCGCAACCCGATCCGCGCGAACTGGACATGCTGGCATCGACCGGTGAACAGGTTTCGGTCGCGTTGTTGTCGATGGCGCTGCAGGCGATCGGCAAGGAGGCAGTGTCGTATGCCGGCTGGCAAGTTGCGATCAAGACCGACTCCGCTTTCACGAAGGCGCGTATTCAGTCGATCGACGATATCAAGGTGAAAAAAGATCTGGATGCAGGACGCATCGTGATCATCACCGGCTTCCAGGGCATGGACGACGACAACAACATTACGACGCTTGGCCGCGGTGGTTCCGACACATCCGCAGTTGCTGTAGCCGTTGCGATGAAGGCGCAGGAATGTCTGATCTATACAGACGTCGATGGCGTCTATACGACCGATCCGCGTGTGGTTTCGGAAGCGCGCCGCCTGAATACCGTCACATTTGAAGAGATGCTTGAAATGGCATCGCTGGGTTCAAAAGTGCTGCAGATTCGCTCTGTCGAGTTTGCCGGCAACTACAAGATGCCGACGCGTGTACTGTCGTCGCTGACCGACCCCATGATGTCGCTGGAAGAGGAGGCAAAGTCCGGCACACTGATTTCGTTTGAGGAAGATATACATATGGAACAAGCCGCTATCACCGGTATTGCATTCAATCGCGATGAAGCGAAGATCACCGTACTCGGCGTGCCGGATCGTCCAGGCATCGCTTACCAGATTCTTGGTCCGGTCGCGAACGCAAACATCGAAGTCGACATGATCATCCAGAACCAGTCTGTGGATGGTAAAACCGATTTCACGTTCACAGTTCCGCGCGGCGATTATGCCAAGGCGATCGACCTGCTTAATGACAGTGTCAAAGGCCATATCGGCGCAGCCAGCATTCAGGGCGATACAAAAGTATCGAAAGTTTCCGTCGTCGGCGTCGGCATGCGCAGCCATGTTGGCATCGCCTCGCAGATGTTCCGTACGTTGTCTGAAGAGGGTATCAATATCCAGATGATTTCCACATCGGAGATCAAGATCTCCGTGCTGATCGACGAGAAGTACATGGAACTGGCAGTGCGCGCGCTGCACAAGACTTTTGATCTGGAAAAGAGCAATTAAGTCCGATTCATGTGCATCGTCCGGTTGACCGGACATGCTCGAAAAGTTATGATGCTGGACCTTGCGATGGCGTGTTGGTTACGTTGTTGAAGTATGTGGAGACGTGGCCGAGTGGTCGAAGGCACTTCCCTGCTAAGGAAGCATATGGGCTTAAACCTGTATCGAGGGTTCGAATCCCTCCGTCTCCGCCAA
>NZ_DATMTD010000089.1:0-8157 GCF_035565035.1 Oxalicibacterium sp.
TTTGAAATGGCAACAGCCAAAAAACCAGCGGCTAAAAAACCGGCCGCCAAGAAAGCCGCAGCAAAAAAACCAGTAGCGAAGAAAGCAGCTCCTGCAAAAAAAGCAGTCGCTAAAAAAGCAGCACCAGCGAAAAAAGCCGCAGCAAAAAAACCGGTAGCAAAGAAAGCCGTAGCGAAAAAAGCTGCAGCGAAAAAACCGGCAGCACCTCGCAAGCCTAACGCCGCATTCATGAAACCAGTCACGCCGTCCGCAGTTTTGGCCGCTGTCATCGGTGCGACGCCAAGCCCACGTACGGAAGTCACCAAGAAGGTCTGGGACTACATCAAGAAGTTCAAGCTGCAAAACGCAACCAACAAACGCATGATCGATGCGGATGAAAAGTTGAAAGCAGTCTTTGGCGGCAAGAAGCAAGTGTCCATGTTTGAAATGACCAAACTCATTTCGAACCACTTGAAATAATCTTCTACCTCGTGCCAAACAAAAACGCCCGCATCGCGCGGGCGTTTTTGTTTCTGCCGTATTTCTCGTTCGTCGAATGTCGAGCGCGTCAATCCACGTGTCGCGCCGGCGGCTTGTGTTCCCATCGACGCCATGCCGCCAGCACTGCGTTCGGATATTCAGGCCGCCCCCGACTGCCGTTGTAGCGACCGAGCGCCATAAACAGATCGCCCTTCTCCATATCCAGATACATGCGCAGGATCGAGCAACCGAAACGCAAATTGGTCTGCATGTCGAACAACTTGCTGCGATCGCCGTCTCCAATCACGCGCGTCCAGAATGGCATCACCTGCATATAACCATGTGCACCGACAGGTGACACCGCATATTTGCGAAACGCCGACTCTACCTGAATCAGACCCAATACCAGCGCCGGATCAAGTCCCGCACGACGGGCTTCATACCAGGCAGTTTGCAGGAATTCGAGACGAACCTGTCTATCCGGCAAACGTTTGACAAGACGATCGGACATGTCTCCCAGCCAGCGTAAATAATCGAGGCGTTCGCTCATGTCGACGAACTGAGGTTTGGGAGGACTCGAATCGGAAATTGCACGAGACAGGGCCATACGCACGGAATCGGCCATCGCCTCTTCCTTCTGATTGCCCGCCAGTGACGGTTGCGCCGTCAACGCCAGCGACAACGCAAAACCGATCGGCCAGCGACACGAATTTCCACGTGCCATAGTCAGCAAGATCATGCGCATCACCGGAATATCCCGCATTCCAGACAGTTCGTCAGGCCGACAGTTTTGCCTGAACGAAGGCCACGGCTTCTTCCAGCGCAATCGCGGTGGCAGCCGTGTCACGACGTCCCTGATATTCCAGCTTGCCTTCCTTCAAACTGCGCTCACCGATCACGATGCGATGCGGCACGCCGATCAACTCCCAATCTGCAAACATGGCACCCGGACGTTCACCACGGTCATCCAGAATCACGTCGATGCCGGCCGATTGCAATGCGGCGTACAGTTTGTCGGATTCGGCCTTGACGCTTTCGCTGCGGTCATAACCCATCGGGCACAACACAACTTCGAATGGCGCCAGCGATGCCGGCCAGATGATGCCCTTGTCGTCGAAATTTTGCTCGATCGCCGCACCCAGAATACGTGTGATGCCGATGCCATAGCAGCCCATCTGGATCAGTTGCGGCTTGCCGTTTTCATCGAGGTAAGTCGCCTTCATGTCTTCCGAATAGCGCGTACCGAGTTGAAATACATGGCCGACTTCGATGCCGCGCTGAATCGCCAGCACACCCTTGCCGTCCGGTGACGCATCGCCTTCGACGACATTGCGCAAATCGTAAACGGCTGCTTCAGGCAGATCGCGTCCCCAGTTCGTGCCGGTGAAGTGGAAATCGGTTTCGTTCGCGCCGCAGACAAAATCGCTCATCGCCGCAACAGTGCGATCGGCGATTACGTTGACCGGCTTTTTCGTATTGAGTGGCCCCAGGTAACCCGGTGTCGTGCCGAACCATTCGACGATTTCCGCTTCGCTGGCAAAACGGAAATCGGTCAGGCCAGGCACCTTCGATGCCTTCACCTCATTCAACTCATGGTCGCCGCGCAGCAGCAGCAGCCATGCCTGCTTGGTGACGACGCCTTTCTCTTCCTTCTCGACCATCAGCACGACGGATTTGACGGTTTGCGTCAGCGGCAAACCGAGCAAGGCGGCCACGTCTTCGCATTTGGTTTTGCCGGGCGTGGATGTCTTCAACAGCGCTTGCATGGCCGCGCTGCGCAATGTCGTCGGTGCCAAGGCTTCCGCCGCTTCCATGTTCGCTGCGTAATCCGATGTCGGGCAATAGACGATGGCGTCTTCGCCGGTATCGGCAATGACGTGGAATTCGTGCGAACCGGAGCCGCCGATCGCACCATTGTCTGCCGCGACTGCGCGGAACTGCAGGCCGAAACGCGTAAAGATATTCACGTACGCATCGAACATGATCTGATACGAACGCTTCAGACCTTCGACGTCACGATCGAACGAATAGGCATCCTTCATTGTGAATTCCCGACCGCGCATCAGGCCGAAACGCGGACGACGCTCGTCACGGAACTTGGTCTGGATATGATAGAAGTTGAGCGGCAACTGGCGATACGATTTGACCTCGGTACGCACGACGTCGGTCACGACCTCCTCGGAGGTCGGCTGAATCGCAAAATCGCGACCGTGACGATCCTTCACGCGCATCAGTTCCGGACCCATCTTGTCCCAGCGACCCGTTTCCTCCCACAGCTCGGCCGGCTGAACAAGCGGCATCAACAATTCGATCGCTGCGGCTCGATTCATTTCCTCACGCACGATCGCTTCCACCTTGCGAATCACGCGCAATCCCATCGGCATATAGGTATAGATGCCGGAGCCCAGACGCTTGATCATGCCGGCACGCATCATCAGTTTGTGGCTGACGATTTCTGCTTCGGAAGGCGCTTCTTTGAGAGTGGAAATGAAAAAACGGGATGCTCGCATGACAATGGATTCTTTTTAAAAGAGAGAGGGTTATAATCGACTCAATTTTAAAGGATTAGCTGGCTGATGCACCCACTCTTCGTACAATTGATTGCTGTGCCTGTTGTTCGCGTGTCGTCCTGCGCAACAGTTGTGCACGGCTGTTTTACCGATTTTCGATAAGGGTTTGTCGCCGCAGAAAGTTTGAGGTGCAACATGCTGGATCGTGAAGGCTTTCGCCCTAACGTCGGCATCATTCTGCTCAACGCCCAGAATGAAGTCTGGTGGGGAAAACGGGTGCGCGAGCATTCGTGGCAGTTCCCGCAAGGCGGCATCAAGTTCGGCGAAACGCCCGAGCAGGCGATGTATCGCGAGCTGGAAGAAGAAGTCGGCCTCAAGGCAGAACACGTCAAGATCATCGGCAGGACGCGTGACTGGTTGCGCTACGAAGTCCCCGATCATTTCATCAAGCGCGAAATCCGCGGACATTACAAGGGCCAGAAACAGATCTGGTTTCTGCTGCGCATGGTCGGCCGCGATTGCGATGTCAATCTGCGCCTGACCGAGCATCCTGAATTCGACGCATGGCGCTGGCACGATTACTGGGTGCCGCTCGACGTCGTGATCGAATTCAAGCGCGATGTATATCAGCGCGCGTTGCAGGAACTGTCGCGCTTCCTCGCGCGTCCCGCGCAGCCGCACGGTAATACGCGCCATCTGCGACAGAATCATGCGCCACGCAAACCCGCCCCCACTCAAGAAGTGAAGTCCGAAAATGAATAAATTCTTCAAGACCGGCGTACTGCTCGGCCTCGCCCTGCTGTCGTCCCTGCATTTTTCGTTCGCGCAAATGCAATCGCAGTTCGATGACGATTTCGACGACGAAAACAAACCGTGGGAAGAGATTGCAATCCAACTACCTGCTGCACCGCAGGCCGGTGATCTGCTTCCGTTTTATGTCAGTCCGACGGCAACGCAATCGTTTGCCGTGGACAGCAAATCGATTTCCGTCGGCTCGGATGGTGTAGTGCGTTACACACTGGTCGCAATCAGCCAGGCAGGTGCGAAAAGCGTCAGCTACGAAGGCATTCGTTGTGCCACGTTCGAAAAGAAAATTTATGCAATTGGTCGCGACGACGGTACATGGTCACGGTCCCGGCGGGACAAATGGGAAGGTATTGTGCGCGGCAATGCCAATCGACAGCATGCCGCACTTGCGCAAGATTATTTCTGCAGCAATTTAAGTGTGGCCAGCGATGTGAAGGAAATCGTGCGACGACTAAAGTCGCAGGAGACACTCACCGGCGACCTGCGCAGATGAATGAGCAAGAGCCGCACCTGCTTGCGGCTACGAAGTTTTACAGCAGTACGAGATTGTCCCGATGAATCAGTTCCGGCTCTTCTACAAAGCCGAGAATGGCTTCGATTTCCGTCGACGGTTTGCGCATGATGCGGCGTGTTTCCGAACTGGCGTAATTGGTTATACCGCGCGCAACAGCCTTGCCTGACGCATCGACACAGGTAATCACATCACCGCGGCCGAAATTGCCGGAGATATCGGTCACACCGATCGGCAACAACGACTTGCCTTCCGTCGTCAGTTTTTTCACTGCACCGTCATCCAGCACAATACGGCCGGCCGTCTGCAGATGATCCGCCATCCATTGCTTGCGCGCCGTCAGTTGCGCTGTTTGCGCGGTCAACTGCGTGCCGATCGCCTCGCCTCGCGCCAGACGAATCAGTGCATTGTCTTCCCTGCCCCAGGCAATGACAGTATGCGCACCGGACAAGGCCGCACGTTTCGCCGCAAGAATCTTCGTCAACATGCCGCCACGACCGAGACTGCTGCCGGCGCCGCCCGCCATCAATTCCAGCGACACGTCACCGGCGCGGGCTTCGTGGACAAATTCGGCATTCGGATCCTTGCGTGGATCGGCAGTGAACAAGCCGCGCTGGTCCGTCAGGATGATCAACGCATCGGCTTCGATCAGGTTGGCGACCAGCGCGCCCAGGGTGTCGTTGTCACCGAACTTGATTTCGTCGGTGACGACAGTATCATTTTCATTGATGATAGGCACCACGCCCAAACGCAGCAGGGTGAACAGCGTCGAACGCGCATTCAGGTAACGCTCACGGTCGGCAAGATCGGCGTGCGTCAATAGAACCTGTGCCGTGCGCACATTATGTTGACCGAAACTGGTTTCATATATTTGCGCCAGTCCCATTTGACCGACCGCCGCACAGGCCTGCAATTCGTGAATGCCGGTCGGACGCCTGTCGAATCCGAGACGCTGCATGCCTTCCGCGATGGCACCGGAACTGACCAGCACGACTTCCTTGCCGAGCGCACGCAATTGAACAATCTGTTCTGCCCATTTGCGAATCGCAACGGCGTCGAGACCTTTGCCATCGTTCGTGACAAGAGAAGAACCAACCTTGATGATGACGCGTTTGGCTTGTTGAATCACGGAGTGCATGCGTAACCCGGCGCTGTTTTTTTATTGGAATGAGCCGGCGAATACCGGCGATGAAACAAGATAACTGCCAGAATAACCGCAATCGTCAATCTGAAACAGACACGTGTTTGTCAGTTTCAGTCGACGATCTTGAATCGCGGATCATCTGGATCGACCGAATCGATTCCGCGAACTGCTTCTTCGGTTTTCTGCGTATCTTCCGTTCGTTGTTCAGCCTGACGCTGTTGGGCAAGATATTCATAGATGTCGACGATCAGGTCGGAACAGCCCTCCCGCGTCAGCGCGGAAATTTCGAAGACCGGGCCTTTCCAGCCGAAACGCTTGATGAAGTCCTTGACGCGTTTGGCACGCTCGTCTTCCGGCACCATGTCCAGCTTGTTCAACACCAGCCAGCGCGGCTTGTCGAACAACGACTCATCGTACTTTTTCAATTCCTTGACGATGGCCTTGGCTTCCTTGACCGGATCAACGTTATCGAACGGAGCAAGATCGACGATATGCAGCAGCAGACGGGTGCGCTGCAAATGACGCAAAAACTGGTGGCCGAGTCCGGCGCCTTCCGATGCACCTTCGATCAAGCCGGGGATATCAGCAATGACGAAGCTCTTTTCGTGGCTGACACGAACCACACCCAGATTCGGATGCAGTGTCGTAAACGGGTAATCGGCAATCTTCGGCTTGGCGTTGGAAACTGCCGTGATGAACGTCGATTTCCCGGCATTCGGCATGCCAAGCAGGCCGATATCGGCGAGCACTTTCAGCTCGAGACGAAGTTCGCGACGCTGACCTTCCTTGCCCTCGGTTTTCTGACGAGGAGCGCGATTGGTCGACGACTTGAAATGGATGTTGCCCCAGCCGCCTTCACCGCCTTGCGCGATCAATACTTCCTGCCCATGCTCGGTCAGATCGGCGATGATTTCGCCATCGTTCTGATCGATGATCAAGGTACCGACGGGCATGCGCAGAAAGATGTCGTCCGCACCCTTGCCATAGCAATCTGAACCGCGACCGTTCTCGCCATCCTTGGCTTTATGCACCTTGGAATAACGGAAATCGACCAGCGTGTTGATGTTGCGATCGGCCACCGCAAAAATACTGCCGCCCTTTCCGCCGTCACCGCCGTCGGGCCCGCCGAACGGCCTGAATTTTTCACGACAAAAGGAGGCGACGCCGTTGCCGCCATCGCCGGCAATGACTTCAATTTTTGCTTCGTCGATAAACTTCATAATATGCCGCCGTAAAAACTAAAAAGGCCCTACCTGCGGCAGAGCCTTTTGATGGAAAGGCTTTCGCCTTACGCTGTATGTCTGCTGTGACTAACGCTGATTACGCAGCGACAACCGTGACGTAGTGACGCTGCAATGCGCCCTTGGTCACGAAAGCTACTTTGCCATCGACCAGTGCGAACAAGGTGTGATCCTTGCCGATACCGACGTTTTCGCCCGGGTGCATTTTGGTGCCGCGTTGACGAACGATGATGCCGCCGGCATTGATTGCCTGACCGCCATAGACCTTGACGCCGAGTCGTTTCGATTCTGAATCACGACCATTTCGCGTAGTGCCGCCGCCTTTTTTATGTGCCATTTCTGACTCCTTGCTTGTATCTGGTTAATCCGAACGGCTTAGCCGTTGATCGAAACGATCTGCAACTCGGTGTAATTTTGACGGTGGCCTTGGTGCTTCTGATAGTGCTTGCGGCGACGCATCTTGAAAATCTTGACCTTGTCGTGACGACCATGGGAGACAACCGTAGCAAGGACCGTAGCACCTGCGACCAGCGGTGCGCCAAATTTAATGGCATCACCGGCGCCCACTGCGAGCACCTGATCGAGAGTGATTTCGGATCCAATGTCTGCCGGTATCTGTTCTACTTTGAATTTTTCGCCAGCGACAACTTTATATTGTTTGCCACCGGTTTTTATGACCGCGTACATGTGAAACCTCATCAATTGATTAAAGGACTTTTTCTCTCTTCGAAGCGCCGGCAACTACCCGGACGGAATCGGGAAAACCCCAAATTATACATGGGCTTAGGTGGGAGGTCAAAGTATATGCAAGCCTTGCCGCCCTTCCCCTGTTGCGCTGCCGCATACACTGTCGGGAGCCCGTTTCGGCGGCGGCTCGTCGTATAATTCTGCGCATTAACGCTTTCTGATCAGGCTAATCTTGATTTCCGTTTCTGTCGCCCCTACTCAACATCCCCTAACCCAGGTCATCGCCGCCGATTTGAGCGCGGTAGACGCCGTTATCCGGCAAAAACTGCACTCCGAAGTGGCGCTGGTCAACCAGATTGCCGATTACATCATCAGCGCAGGCGGCAAACGGATACGGCCGGTACTGGTGCTGCTGATGGCCAATGCCTACGGTTTTCGCGGCAACGCGCATCACCAGCTGGCCGCCGTGGTGGAATTCATCCATACCGCCACGCTGTTGCACGACGACGTGGTTGATGAGTCCTCACTTCGACGCGGCCGCAAGACAGCCAACGCCCTGTTTGGCAATGCCGCCTCGGTTCTGGTCGGCGATTTCCTGTATTCGCGCGCCTTTCAAATGATGGTCGCGGTCGGCGATATCCGCATCATGCAGATTCTGGCCGATGCGACCAATGTGATTGCCGAGGGCGAGGTGCTACAGTTGTTAAATATGCATGATCCCGACATTTCGGAAGAACGCTACACCCAGGTCATACGCTCCAAAACCGCCAAACTGTTCGAAGCCGCGGCACAACTGGG
>NZ_DATMTD010000090.1:0-13597 GCF_035565035.1 Oxalicibacterium sp.
AGTTGTGGCGCGGTGAGCGGCGCGGTCGCGGCAGGAGCCGGTTGATTGGTCAGTGCGCCCGGAACGCCACCGACAGCGGTGCCGCCATTGCTCGACTCGCTGGTTTGCTGGCTGCGAACGGTGGCGCTGTTCGGTACCTGGTTCGGTTTGTAGATTTCCGCAGCCTGTTCGCTGGTCGAGAAGTCGA
The DNA here is from genome assembly GCF_035565035.1 of Oxalicibacterium sp. Taxonomy (GTDB): domain Bacteria; phylum Pseudomonadota; class Gammaproteobacteria; order Burkholderiales; family Burkholderiaceae_D; genus Oxalicibacterium. The sequence goes on from NZ_DATMTD010000090.1 coordinate 188, forward strand.
CATCAGCCGTGGCTTCGGCACGTACATTGTTCGGGCCAACGATCGGGCTGATGATCGATTCGATGCGTTTGACAATGTTCTGCTGCAGTTCCTGCACGTATTTCAGTTGCGACGGATCGAGTGTATTGGTGCCCGCCGGCTTGCTGTTTTCGGATAGCAGGTTGCCGGCCTGATCGACGATGGTCACGTTCTTCGGTGACAGTTCGGGCACGCTGCTGGCCACCAGATGAACGATGGCGCTGACTTGCTGCTGATCGAGGATGCGGCCGGAATGCAGATTCAGCAGGACCGACGCAGTCGGCTTCTGCTGGTCGCGTACGAAAACCGACGATTTAGGAATAGCCAGATGCACGCGCGCGGCCTGAACGGCTGCGATCGACTGGATCGAACGTGCCAGTTCGCCTTCCAGCGCGCGCTGGAAATTGACCTGTTCGAGGAATTGCGAGATGCCGAGCTTCTGGTTCTCCATCAGCTCGAAACCGACGTTGCCGCCTTTCGGCAAGCCTTCCGCAGCCAGTTTCAGGCGAACTTCATGCACCTTGTCGGCAGGTACCAGGATCGCACCACCGCCTTCGGCAAACTTGTACGGGATATTGGCCGCCTGCAGCGAGGAGACGATGGCACCGCCATCACGATCCGAGAAATTGGAGAAGAGCACGCGATATTCGGGCTTCTGGCTCCAGAGAACCAGGCCAATCATCACGGAAATGACCGCCGCAGCGCCCGCCATCAACAGGAAGCGACGCCCATTCTGCGATTTCGCCATATCGAGAAAAGCATTCGATCCGCTAGGACGCGTTCCTTCGCCGCCGATGTCCGGCGTCAGGTTGCCTTCACCTGCAACGACTACTGCCATGATTGAACTCCTGTTCGGCTGCCGTCAACTGTGCGTGGATTCTTCATAGATAAGCTCGCTATTAAACTTTTTTCCGTAGCATGGATTGTCAGGGCTACGGAAAATTTCAATCGCTGGAAAAGAGCAGGGTTTTCATGGCTTATCAGGCCGTTTCGATCGGCAGCGCGTGATAACTTGGCGGGGTAGTCGGTTACCTGTGTGGTAGCCGTGCCGGACGGGCCGGGCGATTGATTATAGCCCTGTGCCTGCAACCAGATGGGGAAAAACGATGAAGGTCAACGGGATCGATTCAAACGCGATCGAAGCGATGGTGGCACAGCTCAAGGCTGCCGCCGCGCGTGCGCAAAAGCCGACCGAGGCATTGGGCAATACGGGGCCGGTGGAACAACCTGCTTCGAAAGTGGATTTTTCACAGGCGCTCAAGGCCTCACTGGACAATGTGGCAAGTGCGCAGAACAGCGCTGATCAAATGGGACAGAAGTTCACGATGGGTGATGACAGCGTCAACCTGTCGGATGTGATGATTTCGATGCAGAAGGCAAGCATCTCGTTTCAGGCAACCGTGCAGGTACGTAACAAACTGGTATCGGCCTACCAGGACATGATGAACATGCAGGTGTAGTCGTACGGCGGCAACTTCGGGATTCCCTTCAGTGGAATCCTGCGGCCATCAGCTCTGCACTGACGGTCTTCCGGGGTCAGCCCAAGCCGGTCGCTTTCGCGTTCCGGTCTCTTTCCAGTTTTGTAATGTATTTTTGTACCGCGGCTAACGTGCCGTTTGACGGATCGACAAATGCACATCCCAGACGATTGATGCCTTTGCCATTGGTGAGCGTAAGTTCCAGAAGATTGCGGATTTGGAGCGCCACGGTGACAGAGCCGCCCGGTAAATCGATGCGGCAATTGTCATAAATGCGACCGAAGGTCGAATCGAGCAGCTTCTTTTCGTCCGTCATCGAGATGCCGCCGCCGCTGATATTGTGCAGCGTGGTGACCACCGATAACTGTTGACCGTCTTCCGTGCGGAACGGAACGGTACATAGCACCGGCGAAGTGAGCGGTGTCGGCACGCGATAGAATTCGCGACGCTGGATGCGAATGGCAAATTCCGGCAACGGGACGACAAAAGCGGGGAGATTTTCGTAGATGCAGCTTTCGGGTTGCGTCGACGAAAACAGGATGCGGATATTGTCGAGCACGGTTTCAAACGACACTTTTTCGCTTTCCAGCACGCGCTGGTTCATCGTCGCCGTCGGCGCGCAATCAAGCAGCATGGTATCGTTTGTGTCGTCGATGTCGAGAATTGATGTGACAATCGTGTCAGCGCCTTGATTGATGACCATTCTGACCAACTGGTTGCGGTCGCTGATGGCGCGCATTAACGCAATGACTTCCCGTCGGGAGCTCACCCGGAACTGGCTCAGGTCTGTTTCTTCGTAGTTACTTGCAAGAGTCATCTTATTTCTTCAACAAGGGCATCAGGCGTCCAGCCTTCAACCCGTCATCATACATTGCTGCCATGCTGTTGGGCAGCCTCGACGCGATATAACCACGCCAGAAGTTCAGCGACCGCGCGATAGAGCGCGGGCGGGATGTGATCGTCCAGCTCGACCTGCATCAACAGCGAGACAAGTTCCTTCGATTCATGAATGGCGACGCCATGCTCCTTCGCGCGTTCGATGATCTGCTCTGCCACCATCCCGCGTCCTTTTGCGACAATGCGCGGAGCCGAATCGTCGCTGTTGTAGGTAATCGCAACGGCGCTGGGTGGCGGAACCGGTTTGTCCGTTGAGTCGCTCATGACGCAGTATCGTCCGTTTGTTGGCCGGCATTTTCACGATCGTGCTTGACCAGCAGCGAATCCAGCTTTGATCCGGCGGCATCCAGCGCATCGGCCAGGAGACTGCCATAAGTGCGCAATGCGGTTGCCGACTCTTCGTCGACAGTGCGGACGTTGACTTGAACATGTTCGCCTGTCAGCCTGACGGTGGCAGAAACAGTGCCCAGTGTCGGCAGAGAAAACCGCACGGTACTTTGCCAGGATTGTTCCGGCGATGACGTTTCATCACCGTGGTTCTGCTTCGGTGTCTCGTCGGAAATTTCCCATTCCATCGGTTGTCCGGGGAAAAGTTCACCCTGCCAGAGGATACGTTTTTGTTCAAGCGTGTCGAGCTGCAGACTGATGAGTTTGACGCCTTCGTTGCCGGTGATTTCCTGCATCTTGCCGGTAGAGTCGCGCAGACTCTGGTCGATGGATGACGTCGCCTGCTTGAGGACACTCAAGGTTTCCGCCGGCAATGCCGGGCGCTGTTCTGCCGTCGTGCCGCCGTTCACCCAGTCACGCACGTTGGCGACCAGTTTGCCGAGATCGTTCATGCGCGAGCCGGTTTGGGTTTCATTTTTTGGATCACTGCCATCCGGTAATGTGGTGGTGCCAGTCAACAATGTCTCGGTGCGTTTGGCTGCAGGTTCGTTTTGCAAATCGGTAAACGGCCGTGTGCCGTTGGCCCACTGCGCAACATGCGATTCGTAAAATAATCCGCTGAACGACAGCGCGCTCTGCAACGCGTGCGCGATCTGCGTCGCCGGTACATCCGGGCCGGCGGCGATTGGTGTCTTGCCGGTTAGTGCGGTGGGCGGCAGGCCATCCTTTTGTGCAAGTTGCAGCAGATTTCCGATCAGGCGTCCGGCATTGCTTAATGATGCGGAAGCGCCGGACCCGCCGTCGGCTTTTCCCAGCAAAAAGGTAGGGCGGGGCTGTGTCGCCAGCAAGGTCAGATCGATGACGTCGCCGGTCTTTGTGCCGGGCGGCAGCTTGACGTTGGCGAGCGCGTCGTCGACTTTGATCAGGTAGGAGCCGTTGGTCAGGCGGGACAGCACCTGCGCCTGGAATTCCTTGCCAAGCGTGAGTTGATTGAGCCGATCAAATGCTTCCTGCCGAGCATCTCCCGACGCAGTGGTCGGGAGCAGTGCTTCGATCAGGATCAGGGGTCGGGCACCCGCGATGTCGGCCCGTTGCAGCATTTTTTACTTATCTCGGCGCGCCATAAGTGTGGCTCAGCTTGCGTTCAGTACCGACGCTGCTCATCAGGCTGGAGAGATTCTCCATCCATGGTTGCGTGATATTGCGAATCTCGCGATCGTCGGACAGGATCTTTTGAATGATCTGTACCTTGCGTTCGCGGACCGTACCGGTTAATGGAACTGGCGGTTCGCCGGCCTTGAGTGTTGCCACATGGCTTGCACAGTGAGCTTCCAGGGCGATCAATTCTTCCCAATCGCCATTGCGTGCTGCTGCCAGCATCTTGTCGGTAATGCCGGCGACTGTTTCGTACAGAGAGATGACTTCCTGACTATCCATCATTGATCACGCTTTCACTAATGTAGAGATATTCGGGGCGAGCGGATCGTACGCGTTTCGGGTAACCGGAACAGCTGGTTCCTCGAACGTTTCGGCCTGATCATCAATTGCGCACCAGGCGCCTTTCAGATCAGCCAGTAACTTCGTTACTTCTTCCAGAATGGCCGGATCGTTTTTGAGATTGGCCATCAGTAGCTGTTTGCTCATGTATTCGTACAGCGAATCCAGGTTGTCTGCGATTTCGCCACCGGCGTTCTTGTCTAGGCTGGCACGCAATCCGCCATCGATGATGGCAATCGCTTTCGAAATCGATTTACCCTTGGCCGGGATATTGGCTTCCTGCATTTGCCGCTTCGCCGTCTGAAGCGCAATGATGGCGCCGTCGAACAGCATGACGATCAGGTGATGGGGACTGGCAGCGACGACGCCGGTCTCCATTCCCACTTGTGCGTAGGCGTTGGCACCATTTTTTAAGGACCCAAACATGATCTTTTCGCCTTATCTTTTATATGGATTGAGATGAAAGATTGGCCAGGCTTGCCAACTGTTGCGACAGATAGTTGCTGGTCGTATTCATACTCGCAACAAGCGCATCCAACGCAGTGAATTGCGCGCGGTAGTTTGCTTCGACTGCAGCCAATCTCACATTCAGTTTATCCGCCTGATCGTCGATATCACCGATCGAGCGATTGATGCCATCGGTACGACCGCCGATCAATCCATCGGAACCCAGATAGCCATCCAGCAGCTTATCCAAACGATCTGCATATCCCTGCGAAAAATCAACACTGCCACGGTTGCCAAGGGAACCGCCTGTGATTTCCAGCTTCAGACCGTCCGCATTCGTTCCCTTTGCAGCGGTCAACATTTGACCGGAGCCGGTCGCCGCTTGACCACCAATGGTTCCGGCGACGTCCACGCCAACCGTCCCTGTGGTGACAGCTCCGAATAACGTCGCCGCAGAAGTTCCTGTGCCGTCGGTAATCGTTATATTGGATGCCGAGCCGTAGCGGTCGGAAACCACATTCAGATGACCGTCTGCGTCCACACTTGTACTTACCGATACATTCGCGCTGGATAATTTTGACGAACCGTTGATGGCAGATTGCACCATCGCCGCAAGCTGTTTGGCATTGTAGGAACCGGCGGTCAAGGCAACCTTGGCTTCGACACCATCAATCTTGACGCTGATTTCAGTATTGGCGGCAATCACCGTGTTACCGGCATTCAGATCGACATCGCCTTTCAATGTTGCCTGTGTCGCCAGTTGCGTGATGTTGATCGCATACGTACCAGCCTTGGTTTGCGGACCGGATGTATTGAAATTGATGAGACTGTCGGTTGGTTTGCCTACCGTTGCGAACAATGCACCGATATCGTCGAAGTTGTTCGCCAATGCTTTTGTCAACTTGGTCGAATCGACGGCAAGTGAACCATCTTTTTGAAAGGCAACGCCGATGGAAGAGAGGGAGATGCTGCTGTTGCTCAATCCTTCCAGTGACGTGGTCAGTGTCTTGCGAATCGAATCCTGAATGGTGCGTGTTGTGGCGTCACCTACCAATGGGCCGCCCGTTCCCTTCTGGCCTTTCACCTTGGAAGGTGTATAGGCTGTCATGGCTTTCAATGCCGTGTTGAGATCGTTATATGCCTTGACAAACGCATTGATATTAGCCTGGACAGCACTCGTGTCCTTCGTGATCGAAAGCGAGGTTTCTCCTACCTTCGACAAGTTCAGGGTAACGCCCTGAATGGCTTCCTCTACGGCATTGGTCGGACTGGTAATGGCAATGTCGTTCACAGTGAGTTTCGCATCTTGCGCTGCACTGGTTTGCGACATGTTTTGCGTACTGGTCGGGTCGTAACCCAAGAGATTTTGCAAGGCAGGATCACCATCGACGGTAATCTTCATGCTCGATTGCTGCCCGGTTTCATTGGAGGTGATCACCAGCCTGTCTGGCGTGGCGCTACCGTCGGAAACCAATGTGGCGGTTACCCCCATCTTAGCTGCGTTGATTGCGTCGCGAATACCCTGCAGTGAATTATTGGAACTGTCGATCGTGATCGTTCCCGATTCCTGATCCGCATTCTGGTTGAATGTCGCGCCGGTGTATTTGCCGTTTGCAAGTGTGCCGCCGCTGATCGTGCCGAATTGAAATGAAATGGTCGTGCTCTGGCCGCTGCCGATAGGCGCGGTGCGACCTGTCTGTCCGGCAGATGTGAGAATCTGTGCTTGCGACAACTGGGTAACATTGACCCGATAATTGCCGCCTACTGCCTTGTCGCTTGTTGTTGCGGTGAAAAAATCGTCATCGCCGATATTGGTTTTCAACCCCTGAAAGGCAGAAGCTTGCCCCAACTTGGACATCGCTGTCTGGAAGGTGCTCAATACCCCTGACAGATTGCCGTATGCAGACAACTGCGCCTGATAGCTCGCTTCCTTTTGTTGAAGGCTGATCAGCGGTTGCGACTCGGCCGTCATCAATTTGGTAAGGAGGTCGTCCAAAGGCAAGCCCGAGCCGGCGCCTAGCGTGGAAGAAACAGATCCTGTGGCCACTTTTTTCTCCTGCAGAAAGCATTAATGTAACGAACCGGCAGCCATGCCAAAGCGTCATTAAGATGGGGAATTCCCCATCTCCTTTTGTCTATCAGGCTTCTTGGTTAATCAACTTACCGGCTGCGCGATCCAATGCCTTGGCGATTTCCAGTGCCTCCACGGATGGCATTTGGCGAATGATATCGCCGGTCTGCTGATCAACGACTTTGACAACCGTGCGATCCGTATCGTCGTCAACGGTAAATTCGAGATTTGATGATGAACTCTGCAACGCCTTGTTGATGCTTTGCAAAGCCTGACTGAGTTGTGCGGGGTCCGGTTGCTGTACCGCAGCCGGCGTCATGACAGGGGAAGGAGATTGCACAGGCCGTGCAGCGCTGCCGGTTGCCGCAACCGTAACGGGTTGGCTGTCTACCCGGGGGGCTGGCTTAGCGCCGTTGCCGATTTGTCCTATATCCATGATGTACTCCTTTTATGACAATTCCCCGACTGCCGAAAATGCAGTCGGGGAACCGTTTTCATGCTGCAGCTAGCGATTAGCCACGGAGCAGAGCGAGCACGCCGTTAGGCAGCGAGTTCGCTTGTGCCAGCATTGCCGTACCGGCTTGTTGCAGGATCTGGCCGCGGGTCATGTTGGCCGTTTCTGCTGCAAAGTCAGCATCCTGAATACGGCTGCGGGATGCGGTCAAGTTTTCCGACGTGGTGCTCAGATTGGCGACAACGGCGGTGAAGCGGTTTTGAATCGCACCCAGCGTTGCACGTGTACCACTGACTTGGGTCAATGCTGCATCGACAGCTGCCAAAGCTTTGTTGGCGCCGGCAATTGTCGAGATATCCATCGTGGATACTTGCAGATCGACTTTGCCTGCAGCAAAGCCAGCTAATGCGGGAAGCTTCAGGCTGGTCGCCAAGGCACCAGATGCATCGATCGTACCGCCAAGCTTGGTCGACAACGTGATACCAGCTTTGAAAGTTTGCGATGCCGTTGTTACGCCAGCGACAGGACCTGCTGCACTACCGAGGATGCTGAAATCAGCGCCATTGGCAGAGGAAAATGTAACGTTGGTGCCATCGGTCGTAGCCGAAACACCTGTTTGTACGGACGCATTATTTACTGCGGTAACGAAATCGGCAGCGGTTGCAGCTGCTCCAACGGCTACGGATGTCCCGTTAATCGTGACAGAACCAGCGCCAACTGGTGCCGTATATGCGCCTATCAGCGTATTGGTAGTTGCACGAGCAGCGGTCACGCCAGTGGCTCCGGATTGAAGATTGATTGCGTTGATTACGCTATTTGCGTCAGTAGTTGCGGTTACATCGATTGTCTTGCCATTAATAACAAGCGCACCTGCAGCGCCTGCATAAGCTGCAGGAAGCAGCGCTGCGCCCGAACCTGTCGTTGCGCTTTGGCTAGTCAGGGTCGTCGCACCGAGTTGCGAAGCACGGGAGTCGCCAATCGAAACATTAATCGTTTCACCAGCGTTTGCACCGATTTGATATTGCTGATTCGTGTAGGTGCCATCCAGGATTTTCAGGCCGTTGAACGAGGTGGTGTCGCCGATACGGGAAATTTCGCTGACCAGTTGGCTAACTTCTTGTTGCAGGGCTGCGCGATCCGACGAGCTGTTCGTCGCGTTGGCGGACTGAACGGCCAATTCGCGGATACGTTGCAGCGAATCACCGACTTGACCCAGCGCGCCTTCAGCGGTTTGCGCCAGCGATATACCGTCGTTTGCGTTTGCTGCAGCGCGTGTCAGACCGTTGATCTGGCTGGTCATGCGTTGCGAAATTGCCAAACCTGCTGCGTCATCTTTTGCGCTGTTGATGCGCAGGCCGGACGACAAACGTTGCAGCGAGGTTGCGAGGGAAGATTGCGACATCGTCAGATTGCGTTGTGCATTCAGCGACGAGATGTTGGTATTAATGACTGCTGCCATGGTAATTCTCCTGTTGTAGTCCGATGGAAGTCTGACTGAAGCTCTGTCAACGTCTGTTTGTCTTTAAGTGCAAGGCATTACAGCGTCGTTGAAAGTTTTATCGGACGAATCCGGGAAAAGTTTAGCGTCGTACAGAAACTAATTTCTTTCCCGGCGCCGCCCAATCAGCAGCCAGATAAGTCCTTTGACGGTTGCTTCACGGAAAATCTTTAAGGAATTTAGAGCGGATTTGAAATAAATAAAAACGCGTTTGGCCCTTAATTTTTCTGAATTCCTGTCGAGTAAGGAAGTTGTTTATTTGCTCATTTCGGCTGGAAACAGGGGGGCAAAATACAACAGAAAAATATGTCAGAGAAAACGGTAGGAGGGGAACGGCACTTGCATTTCAGCTTGCAATTGCATTGGCGGGACCGTTCGATATGCGTGATGCGGTCACAGACCTCTATATAAACAGGCATTTGACACGTGCCAAATGCCTGCAATGCAGAATTGTCTTGCCAAAGAATTAATTGGCTGCAATCACGCGATTCTTGCCTGCCTTCTTGGCCGCGTACAAAGCAGAATCGGCACGTTTGATCAGCGATTGCTGCTCTTCCTGTTCATTGCGCAATGCGACACCAGCACTGAACGTCATTAGCAGGCGCGTGTGGTTGTGCATGAAAATCTGTTTGGTCAGTTCGCGTTGAACGCGCGTAATGGTCTGAATAGCCGATTCCAGATCGGTGTCCGGCAGGACGATCAGGAATTCCTCGCCGCCGAAGCGGGCGATGACGTCCATCGTACGCAGCGTTTCCTTGATGACGCGTACCAGATGGATCAGTGCTTCGTCGCCTGCAGAATGTCCGTACTTGTCGTTGATCTTCTTGAAGTCATCAAGATCGAGCATGGCAATACAAAGCGGCGTGCCCTTGCGGTCGGCACGAGCCATTTCGCGCTCGAAGACGTCTTCCAGACCGCGGCGATTCAGGCTGCCGGTCAACTGGTCTTCGCGTACCAGCTCGCTCATCTGTTCGAGCTTGGCTTCCAGGTTGTGGATGCGTGCTTCGGCGTCTTCGACGTCCTTGCGCGCGGCAAGAATCGCATCGCGTGAACGCAGCGCTTCGGATTGCGCGATGCGCGTTTCCTTCATGACTTCATTCAGGATTTTATTGAGCTTGCCGGTATCGGATGTTTCGACCAGCTGTCGCGAATAGTCGTCGATCTTCTTGTGATAATTGTCCGTCGTGTCGGCGATTTCACCGAGGCGGTCGATAAACGTGGCGATCATGTTTTTTACCGAGTCTTTTGCTTCTGTCAGGCTGTGCTTCAGGGTACTTTGCTTGTAGATGACTTCCTTCAGGCTGCGCAGGACTTCTCGCAGCGCAATGTCGTCGATCGGACCTGCGATCAGATTCTGTACCGCTTCAATTTGTCCATGCATCCAGGAGTCGTCGTCGAGCAATCCGCCGATGTTTTCCAGCAGCAGCCGGAAAAGACGCAACAGCAGTTCGTGCTGCTCGGCCATGTCGCCGCTTTTCAGTTCGATCTTGAAGCAGAGTTGTTTGAGACGAACGGAAGCGTCGTTGAGCGCCTGTTCGGATTGAGCGTCCTTGATCGAACGGCCAAGCGATTCGGCTTCTTCCGCAAGTGCAGGTACACCTTGCAGCAGGGAAGCGACCGCTAGCGTCAATGTGCGGGTCAGCAGATCGCGCAGCATTTTCGGTTGCGGATCGTCGATCAATCCTGTGCCGCTTGAAAGCGAAACATTGTTGGTATTGCGTGCCAGTTGCGCCTGGTAGTGATTGACCAGTTGCGTCAGGCCTTTGCCGTAATCGGGCCAGTAAGGTGTGGCCGCAGCTTGCTGCAGCGCCTTGCCGATGACGGCGACGGCATCTGGAAGGGAGAGCAGGGTGGCGGCAAATTCGCCAAGAATCTGTTCGGGCGTCGGTTCGGGTGCGTAGCCTGCGATTTCGTCGTAAGCCTTGTGATAGGCATCCGGCGTTGGTGCGATTTTACGGCTGGCTAACTGACGAAAGGCTTCCCTTGCAATGTCTGCGGGATTTTGTATTGATTTGTCTGGCATGACGGCGCACACGCTTTATTGTTGAGCAGCCGAAAGCCGGCTATCTCGCAATAATATGCCAGACAGGTAAAGCGTGATGATGCGATCAGCGAGGCAAATGGTTGCCAGTTTGTCGTTTGGACAAGGCAGCCGCGAGTTATCTAGTCGACCAAATGATTTTTGATCGCGTAATGCGTCAATTCCGCGTTGTGGCGAAGTTTCATTTTTTGCAACAGGCGCGAGCGGTACATGCTGATTGTTTTGACTGATAGCACCAGTTCGGCCGCAATGTCGCTGACGGTTTTGCCGGAGGCGATCATTGTCAGCGTCTGGTACTCGCGGTCCGACAGGGTTTCGTGCAGCGGAATTTCGTGATCGTCACTGATCTGGTTGGCCAGTTCCTGCGCGAGGGCGGCACTGATGTATTTGCGGCCTGATGCGACCTGGCGAATTGCGTTGACCAGTTCGGCCGGCGCACTCTGCTTGTTCAGATAGCCGGAAGCGCCAGCTTTGAGTGAGCGAATCGCATATTGATCTTCGCGGTGCATGGAAAGCATCAATACGGCGATTTTTGGCGTTTCCTTCTTGACCTGTTTGAGTACTTCGATGCCACTGCGATCGGGCATGGAAATATCCAGCAGGAGCACATGGCTCGTGCCTTCGCGCGACAATCGGATTGCCTCGTTGCCGTTTTCGGCATGGCCGGCAACCACAATATCCTTGGTGTCGGCCAGAATCTGTTTCAAACCTTCCCGGACGATCGCGTGATCGTCGGCTATCAGGACTTTTATTACGTTCTTGGTTGTCATGTTCTGCTTTGTGGAATCTGTTTCGCAGACGACCGGTCTCCATGAATGAGACAAATTTTGGTTCTGCGCGGTTCCATGTGACCAATTCGGTCAGTTATTTTGCAATATTGTTGATCAGGGAATCGATAATTCCGGTAAATCGGGCAACGGGACGTTGATAGCAACGATTGTGCCACCTTTTAATGAGGTGCTGACGGACAGACTTCCGCCCATTGCGATTGAGCGCTCGACCATGCCGCGTATGCCAAATGATTTCGGCTTGGCGCGATCGGCGGCCTTGATGCCGCGACCATTATCGACAATTTCAAGTCGAACGTAGCGATGTGTGTGGAGCAGTTGTACGTGCACCAGGCTGGCGTGCGCATGCTTGGCGATATTGGTCAGCGCTTCCTGGAAAATCCGGAAGAGGGCGGCTGCCTGATTCGGGTCCAGATCAATCTCTGTCTTGTTGGCAGAGAATTCGCAAGGGATGCCGCATTGCTTTTCGAATTCCTTGGCTTGCCAGTCGATGGCGGCAACAAGTCCGAAATCAAGTACGCCAGGACGCAGATCGCTGGCGATCCTGTGCACGGTTTCGATCGTTCGGTCTACCAGTTGTTCGACGTAGTCGGCTTTCTCGATCAATGAGGGATCCTTCGGCAAACGACGCGCCAGCAGCGTCAGTGCCATCTTGATGGCAGTCAGATTGCCGCCCAGATCGTCATGGATTTCCCGTGCGATGCGCGTACGTTCCTGTTCCTTTACCGTGTCAATATGGGCCGACAGTTCCGCGAGTTGCGCGCGCGAACGGATGATTTCTTCCTGTTCCAGCTTGCTGGCAGTGATGTTGGTCATGATGCCTTCCCACTGCACATCGTGTCCATCCAATGCGCGCGGAGTAGCGCGCAGATTGATCCATTTGATGTCGTTCCATTTCTCGATACGGATGCGTCCTTCCCAGTTCCATCCACTCATTTCCTTCGTGGACGCCGCCATCGACTCCATATAAGAAGGGCGGTCTTCCGGCAGGATCAATTCCATGAACAGCGACGGATTGTCATGCAGCTCGTCAGCCGTGACGCCGAGCAGGGCTTCACATCCTTCGCTGAGATAAGGAAAGGATGAGCGACCATTACCGTGAAGAAGAAATTGATAAACGAGTCCCGGTGTGTTGGATACCATCGCACCGAGGCGCGATTCGCTGGCGCGTAACGCCTTGTCTGATTTGTCGCGCGAACTGACGTCGTTACCTATCGCGATGATGACCGGACCTGTCGAGGTCTTCAGATAAAACAGTCGGAATTCGATAGGATAAGTTGAGCCATCCTTGCGTGCGTGCGTCAAATTGGCCTGAATCGCGGCCGGACTGCCGTGCCGCAAGCCGTCAAGAAGCTGCGCGTAGGCTTCCGGCGTGAGACCCCGCACAATCGACGCGGGCGACATGCTGCCTAATTCCTGCAGGTTGTATTGCAGATTGTCTGTCGCCGCTTGATTGGCGTATTCGAAGTGCAGCGTATCGCAATTGAAGACATAGATTTCGCTGAGCGATCCCTGCAGGATGATCGGTAGCCATTCGGCCTGAATTCCGTCGATGATGATTTCCTCTGGATGTTGATCGCCGCGATCAAGACGATGCCACGGCAAATGCGAATTTTCTTCGGACTGTAGCATAAGTATTTTTAACAAAAAACGCTCTGTTGCAGAGGTGCTTGCCTTAAATTTTCGTGGATCGAAATTGCGTCGATAACGGATCGCTTGAATAAAGTGCATCAATGGGCTTCCAAAATGTTTTATGCTCAGCTATAATTTCATCTTTCGCGGCTGTAGCTCAGCTGGATAGAGTACTTGGCTACGAACCAAGGGGTCGTGGGTT
>NZ_DATMTD010000091.1:0-40846 GCF_035565035.1 Oxalicibacterium sp.
CCAGCCTGTACGCAAAGATGCTAACGGCATCCTGAAAGAAATTCCGGGCGATTTTTGTGCAGGCAGGATGACGTTGGACAAGGTCGTTAGCTGGAAACCGGTGAAGGAGGTCGATGGCAAGAAACACACGGTTGTGACCTACACCTACAACATCGATGCGACAGAGTGGGCGAAGAAACCGGAGCTCCAGAAAGTTTTCCCGATGGTGGACTATGTCGTGAATGGCGGAAGAAAGGTGCAATTGAAAGAAGGCTTTGTGCTGACGCAAGAAGGCTGGAAATCCGTCGATCTGTAAGGAGCACTCAACATGGGCGCCATTGTTCACTTTCCGCCGGATCTGAAAGACTGGTTGACGCACAACATCAGGCGCGGTGCGACGGCTGCACCGTTGATCGATGCGATGAAGCAGCAGGGATTCAATCCGGGTATCGCGACCGCGCTGGTTAATGCATTCGTATCGGCGGCGCAGGGCGGCAAGCCGTTTCCCGCGGATTCGATCGAGATCGAGGACCCGGTGTCGAATGCCAACGAGTATGGTGGATTCAACGCGAAGAAACTTGCGTCCGGCAACTTGCTGCAGGCCGGCGATCGCACGGTCAAGGTCGCCATGCGTGTAGCTAGCCCGGCATTGATCGTGCTCGACGATTTTCTGTCGATGCAAGAGTGCGATCAACTGGTCGAGATGGCAAAGCCGCGACTGATGCCGTCGACGATTACCGATCCGGTCAGCGGAAAAACCGTGGTATCGGAAAATCGCAGCAGCAACGGCATGTTCTTTCGTCCTGGCGAGAATGCCTTGATCGAACGCATCGAACACCGCATTGCCGATCTGATCGTCATGCCGGTCGAAAACGGCGAAGGATTACAGATTCTGAATTACAAGCCGGGTGCGGAAAGTACACCGCATTTCGATTTCCTGATGCCGGGCAATGCGGAAAACAATGCGTCGATTGCACGCAGCGGTCAGCGCGTCAGCACGATGGTGATGTACTTGAACGATGTGGATGATGGCGGTGGGACTTTTTTCCCGGAAGCGGGGCTGACGGTTGTACCGAAAAAGGGAAGTGCGCTTTACTTCGAATACTGCAACGAGATGAATCAGCTGGACGGTAAATCGTTACATGCCGGCGGACGTGTATTGCAGGGAGAGAAATGGGCGGCTACCAAATGGATGCGGCAGAAAGTCTACGTGCCGGCCGCATGAATGATTGGTCTGGGTAGCTGATTCATTGATCGATGTAAAAAAGGGACGCCGAAGCGTCCCTTTTTATTTGCGTGGATTCTTTGAGAGCGACTGGATCAGGCAATTGCTTCAGCTTCTTCACCTGCCATCACGCGGTTCAGCTTGTCGCGATCCAGTTCACGTTCCCAGGCGGAAACAACCACGCATGCGACGCCGTTGCCGACGATGTTGGTCAGGGCGCGACATTCGCTCATGAAGCGGTCGATGCCGAGAATCAGCACCATGCCGGCGACCGGCAGCGTCGGCACGACAGCCAGTGTTGCTGCAAGCGTAATGAAGCCGGCACCGGTCACACCGCTGGCGCCTTTGGAAGTCAGCATCGCAACACCAAGGATGACGGCCTGCTGCTGCCAGCTCAGGTCGATGTTCAATGCCTGCGCGATGAAGATCACGGCCATCGTCATGTAGATGTTGGTGCCGTCCAGATTGAACGAGTAACCGGTCGGGATCACAAGGCCGACGACGGAGCGCGAGCAACCGAGGCGTTCCATCTTCTCCATCAGTTGCGGCAATGCCGCTTCGGACGAACTGGTGCCGAGCACGATGACCAGTTCTTCCTTGATGTAGGCAACGAAGCGAAAGATATTGAATCCGGTCAATTTGGCGACAATACCCAGCGCGGCGAATACGAACACGAAGGCCGTCAGATAAAAGCAGGCGATCAGTTTCAACAGCGGCAGCAGCGAAACCAGACCGTACTTGCCGATCGTGAAGGCCATCGCACCGAATGCGCCGATTGGGGCAACCTTGGTCACGATATGCACCATGCGGAAGAATACCTTGGAAATCTGGCCGACCAGGCCGGTAACGATGTCACCTTTCGCTCCGATCATCGACAAGGCACCGCCGAACAGCAGCGCCGCAAACAGGATTTGCAGGATATCTCCCTTGGCGAACGCATCGGTGATCGTGTTCGGGATGATGTGCAACAGGAAGTCCGCAATGCTTTGTTCCTTCGCCTGCGTCGCATAGGTAGCGATGCTCTTCGTATCGAGTGTGGAAGGATCGACATTGAAGCCGGCACCCGGCTGCAGCAGATGCGAAGCGAACAGGCCGATGATCAGCGCAAAGGTTGACATGATTTCAAAATAGATCAGCGCCTTGCCGCCAACGCGGCCGACCTTGCGCAAATCCTGCATGCCGGCGATACCGATCACGACGGTGCAGAAAATGATCGGCCCAATCAGCATGCGGATCAGTTTGATGAAGGCATCGCCCAGCGGCTTCATGTCGACGCCCAGCGACGGATAAAAATGACCGAGCAGAATGCCGATGGCGACGGCAATCAGGACCTGCACATACAAAATTCGATAAAAAGGCTTTTTCAATGTCATCTCCTGTTTGATCTCGCAGGATGCGAGCGGCACAACAACAGCGCCGCGTGGATCGAGGGGCTACGATAAGCCCGTGATGGCAATGGTGTCAGCAGCGTTCGGGTGAAAAATATGGAAGCGTGCGCTAAAAGAGACAGCTATATAAAGATAACGTTAAGCCTGTCATCCGAAGTCGTTTGCGTTGCGTTAGGTTACGCCGGCATTTGTCATCCGGATGAAACGTGTTTGAAATTCATGGAGCCGGCACCATTTGGAAGAGGCGTGCACAATGCATCACGATGTGTACCTATTCAATGACGAGGCTTTCATGACTTCACGTCTTCCTGCTTTTTACATTCCGCATGGCGGTGGGCCTTGCTTCTTCATGGATTGGCCGGGCGATCCGCACATGTGGGACCGCATGGCAGAATTTCTGCGCAAGCTGCCGCACCATGTCGGGGCTCGTCCGAAAGCAATCGTCGTCATTTCCGGTCACTGGACCGAAGACCGCTTTACCGTGATGACGGGCGAACAGCCGCCGCTGCTTTACGATTACCACGGCTTCCCCCCGCACACCTATGAACTGACCTATCCCGCAGCGGGTTCGCCGGAACTCGCACAGCGCATTGTCGCCTTGCTGGAGGTCGCAGGCATCGAAGCCGGTACCGACGCACAGCGCGGTTACGATCATGGTGTGTTTATTCCCTTCAAACTGATCTATCCGGATGCCGATATTCCCGTGGTGCAGTTATCGATGAAAATCGGTTATGACCCGGAGGAACATCTGGCCGCAGGTCGAGCATTGCAGCCGTTGCGTGATGAAGGCGTGCTGATTGTCGGCAGCGGCATGAGTTTCCATAACATGCGTGGATTCAGTACCGCTTTTCATGACGCGTCGCAACGATTTGACCATTGGCTCGACGCCGCCATCTCGGCGCCGGTAACACAACGTGAGACATTGTTGCGCCAATGGCAGGCGGCACCGGATGCGAAGCTGACGCAGCCGTATCCCGATCATCTGTTGCCTTTGATGGTTGCAGCTGGCGCCGCAGGAAGCGATTCGGGGCACAAGCTGTATGAAGACGCGGTGATGAACGTTGTCGTCTCCGGCTGGGCGTTCGGAGAGCTTGCGGACACTGATTGATCACGACGTACTCAGCGCGGAGTGCAGTTTGAGAAGTCACCGCATTGGTAAAAAATGCGAAACACAATTTTTCATGTAATTTTTGCAAGATAACAATTCGTTTCAACTCGGTCGTGCAATGCCTGTTAAAGTTGCGGCGCAAACCAGACTTCACAGGGGATCGCATTGCGGTTTTTTTCGACTATTTCTTCAGCCATCGTCGCGTGGTCGGAACGTCCGACCGACATCAAGCTGCGGCAGGCTGCCATCGTTGGTGCGATCGGTTTCGTGGCAGCCACCTTTCTGGCAATTCTCTTTACCGCGCTGTTCATCATCCCGAACCTGCCATCGATCGATGCGCTGACCGATTACAAGCCAAAGATTCCGCTGCGCGTTTACACGGCAGACAATGTTCTGATCGGCGAGTACGGCGAAGAGCGCCGCGACTTCGTGCCGATTGCGAATGTACCGGACAGCCTGAAGCACGCGATCATCGCGATCGAAGACAATAATTTCTACGAACATGGCGGCGTCGATTTTCTTGGCATCGTGCGCGCAGGCCTGGCAAACATGATTCACAGTCGCTCGCAGGGCGCGTCGACCATCACGATGCAGGTGGCGCGAACCTTCCTGCTGACGCGCAAGAAAACCTACAGCCGCAAGCTGCAGGAAATCCTGCTGTCCTATCAGATCGAACGCAATCTGACAAAAGACCAGATTCTCGAGCTGTACATGAACCAGATTTATCTGGGACAGCGTGCCTACGGTTTCGGCAGCGCGGCACGCATCTATTTCGGCAAGCCGATCCAGGACCTGACGATCGCAGAATCGGCAATGCTGGCAGGCCTGCCAAAAGCGCCGGCCAGCGCCAACCCAGTCGTCAATCCGAAACGTGCGACCGAACGCCAGCAGTACATTCTCAAGCGCATGCACGATCTGAAGTTCATCACACAGAAGCAGTACGATCAGGCCGCGGCAGAAAAACTGCACGTACTGGAAGACGGCAACAGTTTCCGCACCCATGCCGAATACGCTGCAGAATCGGTGCGCCAGTTTATGTACGCGCAATACAAGGATGAGACTTATACCAGCGGCTTCAGCGTCTACACAACGCTGGCCAAGGCCGATCAGGATGCGGCTTACGATGCGGTGCGGCGCGGTGTGCTCGATTACGATCGCCGCCATGGCTATCGCGGACCGGAAGGCCAGATTTCGTTGCCGAAGGACGAAGAAGATCGCCAGCAGGAAATCGAAGATGCCTTGGTCAAGCATCCGGACAGCGACGATCTGCAGGCTGCCGTAGTCCTTGATGCGACGCCGAAACTTGTACGTGCCGTCTTGTTGTCCGGCGAGACGCTGGAAATCAGTGGCGACGGCCTGCGTTTTGCTGCTGCCGGCCTGGCGAGCAAGGCGTCGGAACAGAAGAAGATCAAGCCGGGCTCCGTCATCCGCGTGGTGCAGGGCAAAAAGGAAAAATGGTCGATCTCGCAATTGCCGGAAGTGGAAGCGGCATTTGTCGCGATCAACGGACAGGATGGCTCGATTCGTGCGCTGGTCGGCGGTTTCGATTTCGCGAAGAACCAGTTCGACCATGTCACGCAGGCATGGCGCCAGCCAGGATCGACGATCAAGCCTTTCATTTACTCGGCGGCGCTCGAACGGGGATTTTCACCAGGCACGTTGATCAACGATGCACAATTTGCACCGGGCGATTTGCCGGAGCAGGGCGGCAAGTTCTGGAGCCCGGGTAACGACGACGATCAATACGATGGCCCGGTCACGATGCGAACCGGCCTGAAGAAATCGAAGAACATGATCGCGGTTCGTGTGTTGCGCAAGATTACGCCGCCATTTGCGAAAGAGCATCTGACGCGATTCGGCTTCGATCCGGCGCGCCAGCCGGAGAACCTGACGCTGACACTGGGTACCGGTTCCGTCACGCCGATGCAGATGGCGGGCGCCTATGCAGTATTCGCCAACGGCGGCTTCAAGCTTTCGCCTTATCTGATTCAGAAGGTGGTCGATGCGCGCGGCAAGATGCTGCTGGAAGCCAATCACCCGCAGGCTGGCGACGAAACCGCGCGCACGCTGTCGCCGCGCAATGCGTTCATCATGGATTCGATGCTGCGGGATGTCGTGCGCTCCGGCACCGGTTACCTGGCTGGGCAACGTCTTGGGCGCAGCGATCTGGCGGGCAAAACGGGCACTACCAATGATTCGATGGACGGCTGGTTTGCAGGTTACGGACGCAATATCGTCGCTGTCGCATGGATGGGATATGACAAGCCGCGAACGCTGGGCAGTCGTGAATTCGGCAGCACGCTGGCACTGCCGATCTGGACCGATTACATGCGTGTCGCATTGAAGGGCAAGGAACCTTTCGCCCCGGTGGTGCCGCCGGGTGTGACGCAAGCCGACGGCGACTGGATGTACAACGAATATGTGGATGGCAACAACGCCGTACGTACGCTGGATGTCGAGGATCAGAAATCGTTCTGGGAGAAACTGTTCACGCCGGGGCCGCAGGAATCTGCTCCGGCGGGGACACCTTCTGCACCGGCTACGCCGGAAGAAATCGAAAAACGCCGGATGGACGAACTCTATCGCGGCTAGATTGCAACCCTCTGTTGCATGAATGTGCGGCAATTTTGACGAAACGACAGGAGAAACGACATGCGTACGGCTTTGATCATCAATCACGTTCCATTCGAAGATGCGGGAACGCTGGGCGATGAACTGACCGATGCGGAATTTGCCGTCACGCAGATCGATGCGAGTATGGCGAACCTGTCTGCCATCGATGCGGTCGCGCCTGATCTGGTGGTCGTGCTCGGCGGTCCTGTTGGCGTATATGAGCAGGACGCCTATCCATTCATCACGGATGAAATCGCCTTGTTGAAGACGAGGCTGGCCGCGCAACGCCCGACGCTGGGGATCTGCCTCGGATCGCAATTGATGGCGGCAGCGCTCGGTGCGCGCGTCTATACCGGAACCAATGGCAAGGAAATCGGCTGGTCTGCATTAGGCGCAGCGCCGGGCTCCGCCGGGCAGGACTGGTTCGCTGCGTTGCTTGCCCCCTCTTTGCATGTGCTGCACTGGCATGGCGATACATTCGATTTGCCGGATGGTGCGATTCATCTTGCGCAGACTTCGCAGTATGCACATCAGGCTTTTGCCGTCGGCAATCACGCTCTGGCATTGCAGTTCCATCCTGAAGTAAAGGCGGACGGACTGGAGCGCTGGTATGTCGGTCATGCATGCGAACTGTCGCAGGCGAAGATCGATGTGTCCAGGTTGCGTGAGGAAAGCAGGATGTATGCGCCAAAACTGGAAAACGGCGCACGTCAATTCTGGCGGCAATGGCTGCGTCACGCATTTGGTGATGCAGTCACGCGTTGATCAGTCAAAACGCGCCGGATTTGCCGGGAAGAGATAAGAGGATGTCAGGTCGCGGCGGCAACGCGGCTTCGGCCCATTTCCTTTGCGCGGTACATCGCAACATCCGCACGGCTCAGCAGTGCATCGCTGGTCACGCCGGAATCCGGATAGGCTGATACGCCAATGCTGGCGGAGACATTCAGTTCCAGACCGTCAATCAGATAGGGAGCGGAGACGCTCTCGACCAGTTTTTCGCCGACCAGCACTCCATCGTGCATCGACGCACCAACCATCACCACCGCAAATTCATCGCCGCCCAGTCGCGCGACCACGTCGGAGTTCCGACTGCCGCCTTTCAGCCTCGCAGCGACGTTGCACAAAAGCTTGTCACCGGTTTCGTGACCGTGACAATCATTGATCGCCTTGAATCCATCAAGGTCGATATAAAGAATCGCCAGCGTCGTAAGGTTACGCTCGCATAGCAGCAACTGCTGGTTGACGATTTCGTTGAACAGCGCGCGATTGGCGAGTCCCGTCAGCACGTCGTGATTGGCCTGATGCTGTGCACGATGCAGCATCTCGGAAACCTTGACCAGCGAGCCGCCGACTTCATCCGCTTCGCGCAGGTGCAGCGGCGGCACAACGACGACTTCGCCAGAGCCAAGCGCCAGCGCAGGACCGGTCAAGCCGCGAATCGATTCGGCGATGCGGCCGCCGATCAGCCACGCAGCAGTCAGGCTGCTGGCCAGCAGGGCGAGCGTGGCGAAGACCAGCCAGAACAAGGTATAGCGCAATTCGTCACTGATGCTTTGCGTCGGAATGCCGATCGCCAGGGACCAGTTGGAAATCGACGAGCGGCTGAATACCGTATGTACGCGCACGCCGTCATAGGTGGTGCTGACGAAGGTGTCTTCATTGGCCGACGACATGCGCTGGCGCATTTCCGGTGTGCCCGGTTTGCCGACATAACGCTGCATGTCCCGCGTGCGCGCGATGATGTTGCCGTTACCGTCGAAAATGGCGGCAATCCAGCCTTCAGGCAGTTTTTGCTGTAACAGCAGTTTTTGAAAACGTTCGGGGAAGATGCCTGCATTCAGGCTGTAATCGACTTTGGTGCCCTGCAGCGAAATGGGAACGCCGATGACCAGCAACGGACGACGCGTGACTTCTCCGACGAACAGTTCGGAAATGACCGGTTTGCCTGTGTCGAAAACAGCCTCGATTCCCTTGAAGCGGCTGCTTGACGGCAACGGCGTGCCGAACGGACGGCGCGTATTGATGTATTGCTTGCCGGAGCGGTCGAGCAACGCAATATTGATGTCGCCCTGATCGGCCTGGATTTTCAATACGCTTTGCGCCTGATGATAGAAGGCGCGGTAATTGTGGTTTGTCAGATGCGGTGACGTGCCGAGCGCAACCAGAGACGATTCGATACTGGTCATGTCGCGATCGACGACAGAAACCATGGCGCGCGCGGTGCCCAACAGATTATTCAGCAACAATTCGCGCGTGCGCTGGTAATCATGGGTAATCAGGACGACCGCCATCAGCGACGCCGGCAAGACACATGCCGTGACGAGCAAGACAAGCTTGGAGCGAATGGTGGGCGCGCGCTTGGTCATTGATGGATGGAAAGTCGGCCTGACTAGGACAATCGTCGATTCTATATCAAGCGTTCTTCCCGAATTAACGTTTATTGTTAAAAGGAAACGTTACGGATTGTTAAACCCTGCGTTTTTCTTCTGTTGCAGTTGTTCGCCCCCCTTTGGATACAAGCCATTTACGCGAATGACTTGCCAACATGCAAAGGATAGCGATAATACGGTGCCGCATGCCTGTCTATTACGGCACTCCAGAATCACGACGATTTTTAATACTCTCGATGAAAACCCTTGTAGAAATAGTTGGCTGTTTCCCGGCATTGCGTGCGCTCGACGTGCAGCAGTTCATCAACGCAATCGAACCGAGGCTGATCGACATCCGCAGTCCGCGCACCGGCTTGCAGATTGATTTGTTCGGACGCGTCAGCCATGTGGAAATTCTGGAAGAGCAGGGACTGGTGAAGGCGGAAATCGATGTCGACGACGCATTCCTGCAGAAAAACCTGTTATCCCGGGAGCAGTTGGACGAAGTGCTGGTCGGACGCATCAGCAAGCTGCGTCATCCGGCAACCGGCGTGATGCATCCGGTGACGGCACGCCTGGCGATGAGGCCGGCCTGACAATCATGAATTCAATCGGGACGGATTTTGAATCTGAAATTGCCCCGGCAAACGAACATTCGTCATTTACAAATAGACATGGACATTTCCACTTTTGACGCACCGCTGGACCCTCACGTTCCGGAAACACGTTTTGGCAAATGGTTTCTGCAAACGGAAACCTGGACGGTCCACGTTCTGGAGCGGGCGATCGCGGATCTGGTTGGCCTGATTCCCGACCGGAAAAACAGTTATGCGGTGATTGCCGATGTCGGTTGCGGTTTCGGCCGATCTTTGCCGAGGCTGCATGCGCAATTTAATCCGCAACGGTTGATCGGCATGGACATCGATCCCGAAATGCTGAGCCATTCCAGTCGGGAATTGGCTGCGGCGAACTTGCCTGCCGAATTAATCAACTGTTCCAGTTCGCGCATTGATTTACCGGACAACAGTGTTGATTTGCTTTTCTGCCATCAAACGTTTCATCATCTGATCGAGCAGGAACAGGCGATCGCCGAATTCTTCCGTGTGCTGAAGCCGGGCGGAATTCTGCTGTTTGCAGAATCGACGCGCCGCTACATTCATTCATGGATTATCCGGTTGCTGTTTCGTCATCCGATGAATGTTCAGAAAACGGCAGAAGAATATCTGGCGCTGGTACGCAGTGCCGGTTTCAATGTGCCCGAGAAATCGGTTTCGTATCCATTCCTGTGGTGGAGCCGTGAAGATCTCGGCGCATGTGAACGTTTGCTCGGCATACGACCACCGGAAAAGCGGGAAGAGACCCTGATCAATCTTGTCGCGATCAAACCGGGAATCTAGCGTTCCAAAGCGTCTGCGCATGCCATCCGGCACAGCCGCTGACACCGATCCGGTTCACCGCCTAGGCAGGTAAAACTTCCCTTGACGACAGGCTCGCGAGAAAAGCCGGAATGTCCTGTACCGGCATCGGCCGTGCAAAGTGATATCCCTGAATCTGTTCGCAACCAGCC
The DNA here is from genome assembly GCF_035565035.1 of Oxalicibacterium sp. Classification (GTDB taxonomy): domain Bacteria; phylum Pseudomonadota; class Gammaproteobacteria; order Burkholderiales; family Burkholderiaceae_D; genus Oxalicibacterium. The sequence continues at coordinate 10,250 of NZ_DATMTD010000091.1, forward strand.
GAATGCAGAAACGCCTGCTGCTCGGCGGTCTCCACACCTTCCGCAACCACCGATAACCCAAGACTGTGCGCCAGTGCGAGTATTGCGGTCACGATCGCCTCGTCTTCGCCGTCGCCCGGGATATCCTTGACAAAAGCACGATCGATTTTCAGCTCGTCGATGTGGAAGCGTTTCAGGTATGCCATCGATGAGTAGCCGGTGCCGAAATCGTCGATGGAAAGGCGGATGCCATGCGCACGCAACTGGTTGAGCAAGGACACGTTGCTTTCGATGTTTTCCATCAGCACCGATTCCGTGATTTCCAGTCCGAGCTGTTCGGGAAGCACGTGCCACTCCTGCAACAGCGCCAGTATGTCGCTCAACAGTCGTTCGCTGCGTGTCTGGCGTACCGACAGGTTGACGGCGACCTTCACACGTCCGAGCCCGAGTTCGCGCAACGCGGCCATGTCCCGACATGCGGTGTTCAATACCCAGTGACCGATTTGTACAATCAGCCCGCATTCCTCGGCAACGGGGATGAATTCTGCCGGGCTGATCACGCCGAGTTCAGGGTCTGTCCATCGCAACAGTGCTTCAAAACCGGTCACGTTGCCGTCCTTCAGATTCAGTTTCGGCTGGTAATGCAGTGACAGGCCATCGCGTTCGAGGGCTCTACGCAGGTTGTTTTCCAGCAGCAGGCGCTTCTGTGCGTTGTGATCCATGGCCTGCTCGAATTCGGCAAAGGTATTCTTTCCGCGTGCCTTCGCTTGATACATTGCGGTATCCGCATTGCGTGTCAGGGTCGGCAGGTCGACACCATCGGCAGGGTAGCTGGCGATGCCGACGCTGCCGGTCACATAAATTTCGTGCTGACCGACGATGTACGGCGCCGACAATGCAGATACGATTTTGGTTGCGACCCGGGCACCGCGTGCTTTTGGATAACGTGATTCAAGGATGACGGCAAACTCGTCGCCGCCAATCCTGGCGATGACATCGGTGTCGCGCAGCGTGGTCGTGAGCCGATCGGCGACGGCCTTCAGCAGTTGGTCGCCGTTGTTGTGGCCGAGCGTGTCGTTGACGACCTTGAAGTTATCGAGATCGAGCAACAGCAATTCGATCGAGCCGCCGAAACGTTTGATCTTCGGCAGTGCATACGCGAGGTGTTCATTGAACGCGTGACGATTCGGCAGGCCGGTGACCGAATCGACATGGGCGAGGTAGGTGAGGTGGGCTTCGGTTTCGGACACGACGCGGCGCATCCGCGTGACCAGCAGATAGGCGAAACCCAGTGAGGCGATCACGATCGACAGCGTGATCAACGCGGATGTCAGCAACCGTTCATACATCTGATCGAGATCGACGCGGACCGAAACCGTACCGACCACCTCGCCATCTGCCATGACGTTTTGTGCCACCGTCAGATGGTGCGTGTCGATCACATAGCCTTGTTGCAGCAATTCGGCATCCGGATTATCCATGTGCTGGCCGTGGTGCAGGTATTCGGCCAGCAGCTTTCCGTGTGCGTTGAAAATCACGGCGGAACATACGGCAGGAGAGGCGCGCAGTGAACCGAGAATTTCGTCGCCGGCTTTTTCATCGTTGAACATGACGGCAGCGACGGTGTTTTCTGCAATGATGCGGGATTGCACGGTCACGTCCTCGATGATCGCATTGCGCAACGATACGAACTGATAGGACACCAGAAGGATCGATGCAAAAATCAGCGCGACACTGATGGTCAGCAAACTGGCCTTGGCCGACTTTTTACCGAGTTCGTTAGGTTGCTGCCGATTCTGCATCACTGAACCTTTCGCGCGAGCCGCAATAATTTCGAGCTGAATATCAGCCGTGCATTTTGTGCCGACTGCGTATTGATGTCGAAGACCATGCGTCCGTTGACGACGGACATTGCAATGATCGCGCCATCGTTGTCAACGTCGTCGCCATCCAGGATGGTCAATACGCTTCTGCTCGCAATTGTTTTGCGTATCGACGGCAGTTGCAGACGGTCGATACGATCGATGACCAGTACCGCACAGCCTGAATAGTCAGCTGCCTCGGTCAGTTGCACGATCTGCAGCGGGCGACTGCGAATCGCACGCACTTCAAGAGTCAACAAGGCATCCAGCAATGCGCTGTTCTTCATTGCACATATGGAAAGCTTGTTGTTCGTGAACGCGTCGGCCGGCCACTCGGTGAACATGATGAAGTTATAGATCAGCGCAACTTTCAGCTGCGCCTCACCCACCGTCTGCGCATGCAGCGCGCTTGCAGACAGTCCGAACAGCGCTGCGCAGATGACCATTCGGCACCGCATGAAGAACGCCCCCTGCATCAGAACGATTTGCTGACGCGCAGCCGATAAGCGCGGCCCGGCTGCGGGATCGTGTTTTGCCGAAGTTCTTCTCCGCCGGGGTCGCCGTACTGCTTGTCGAACATGTTGTAAATGCTGAATGACACTTCTACCTGTTCGATCAGTTTTGCCGAGAACAGTGTGGCATTGGCGACCCAGTAGCCGTCGGTTGACCCGTTCAGCGTCTCGCGCGCGCCGATGTAACGGGCTTCGATGCCGACGGTCGCCATGTTGTTGCTGACCGGCAGCAGCAGGTTGAACTTGCTCAACTGCGTCGGCGAATTCACGAGACGTTCGCCCGTCGCGGCGTCGGTCGTTTTCTGCCAGCTTTGGCTTGCGCGCAGCTTGATACCGTTCTGCCAACCGTGTTCCAGCTGTACTTCTAGTCCCTTCGCCGTCGCTCCTTCCAGATTGCGGAACACCAGTCGGCCATCCGTATCCTCCGTCTGCGAGATCAGGTCGGTTACCTTGTTACGGAACGCCGACATCACAACGCGCGTGTCGTGATTGAATTGATGCTCCAGCACCAGTTCGCGCGAATGAATGCGTTCCGACTTGAGGTCGGTATTGGCCTTTTGTCCGCCGTCGGTATCGACGCTGTAGTACATCTCGTATGCGTTTGGTGCGCGAAATGCGCTGCCTGCGATAGCCTTCAGTGTCGTGCCGCTGCGTGGTTTGTAAATCAGCGCCAGCCGCGGGCTGAATGCCCCTGGTACTTCACTGTTGTAGTCATGCCGGCCTCCAACGTTCAGCAACAGCGTATCGGAGAGCGTGATTTCATCCTGCAGATAAATCCCGACGCGGCTGCCTGGTCGATCCGAATCCAGCAATGAAACGCGCTGGACCTCATCGCTATAGGTCGGCGCCGCAAGGGATCCAGCCGGATACTCATCGGCATTCTGCTGCTGACGTTGATAGTCGCGCTGGATTTCTATCCCGCCGAGCAGCTTGTGATTTTTCCAGCGTGTGGTCAACAGACTGATCTCGGTACCGACCCAGGCCGAATGGCTGTGGTCGAGATTGAGCTGGTCTTCGTACGCATAGACACCGTCGTATCGCAGCTCGCCCCAGAAAGCACGTGCCATTAACGCAGTCTGGTCGGCAAGATCGGTGCGATAGGTCAGGGCGGCATTGGTTTGCGTGTCCTTGGTCCGTGCGCGCGGGTCATTGAAAGTCTGTACGAACGACGCCGTCGGGATGCCGCGTTCGCGTTCAACGTGCGCGAGCGCAACGGTGAACGGTCCCATGGTTCCCTTGACGAAGACATTGCCCCCGCGTTCGTAGTCGAGATCATGCGCGACGCCGCCATTGGTGCCGGGCGTATCGAATTCCGGGTAATACTGATCTTCACCTCCGCGCGTGAAGCGGGTGGCGGACAGCAGCAATTGCGCACCGCCTTTATCACGTACCGCAACACTGGCGCTGGCCTTGCGTTCGCCTTGCGAACCGATTTCGATCGCGCCCTGCGGACGCCCGGCTTGTGCCGCGCTCTTGGTAATGACATTGATCACCCCAAAGAAGGCGTTCGACCCATAGATCGACGAGCCCGATCCCGGCGCATATTCAACGCGTGCGATCATGTCGACGTCAACGATGAACTCGCGTCCGATGGATGCCTGGTCGTACAACGCATCGTTGCTGCGTACGCCGTCCACCAGTAACAGAAAACGTGTGTTGTAGTCGCCAGGCCGTGCAAATCCGCGGCCGCCCAGATAACTGTAGTTACCGTCGTTGGTGACATACAGTCCCGGCATGTTGGCAAGAATATCGGCGAGCGTGCGCCAGCCATATGCCTTGATGTCGGAGGCAGTGGCGACAGTCACGGCCGACGGCGCATCCGCTGCATCCTGTGAAAATTTGGATGCAGTCGACACCTCGAGATTCAGCAGCGCTTCGAGCGGCAATGTCAGCAAATCGCCGTCAGCATCGGCGCGCGCATGGCACGTGACGAGAGTGGCGAGCGATAGGACGGTCAGCCGGAGGCGAACAGGTAGTCGGACAGCGATGGACATAACGGTCTTCGGAGGCTGTAAGGAAATTGCCTCATGGAAAGGCAGCAGCGATCTTACATGCGAAAGCCGGTCCGAAATAAGCACACGCGCCGAAGTGTGGGACGAACATCACAGGATTAACGTTCTTTAACAAATGTCGCGTGTCGACGCGCGTATTGATTGGCGAAATGGCAAATCTGTCGATTGCTCTTCACGCAAGCCGGGGATCGGACAAGCGGCGGGATAGGTCCGGGTAAAACAGCAAGCGTGTCAGCGATGTGATTTGGCGTTGCGCTGTCCCGCCAGCCTGTTTTTCTTGTCCTGCGGGAAGTGTCGGGTGCGGGGTGCAGCCAGCGTCTGGTTGATGCGTACCTGCTGCGCCAAAGACAGGTATTCGACAAACACCAGTCCTTGCAGATGATCGATTTCATGCTGGATGCACACCGCGAGCCAGCCGTCAGCCGAAAGCTCAAACGGCTTGCCGTTCAGGTCCAGTGCGCGCACGCGTATCCAGCCGGCACGCTTCACCTTTTCATGAATGCCGGGAACGGACAGGCAACCTTCCTCGAAATCCGAGCGGCCGCCGGCCTTGATGATTTGCGGATTGATCAGCGTCAGCAGCCCGTCTCGCTTTTTCTCGACATCAACCACAATCACGCGCAGGTGTACATCGACTTGCGTTGCCGCCAGTCCGATGCCGCCGCCGGCGTACATTGTCTGCGCCATGTCAGCGGCAAGCCTGTGGATATCGTCATTGACTTCGGTTACCGGTTGCGCAACCGTGTGCAGTCGTTCATCGGGATAACGAAGGATGGCAAGTCTGGTCATTACGTGACCAATATTGTGAATTTGTTCATGCGATCGATTTCGTTTTCCCGTGCCATATCCACCTGGTCATGAAAAAGCCCATCAACTGCGATGGGCTTTGCTTCAGACAAAAATTTACCAGACTATTCAGTTCAGGATTGCAGCTTTGCTGTCAGCGTAATGTCCGCATTGCCATTGAACAGTTTGGAAACCGGGCAACCGACCTTGGCATCGTTCGCAATTTTTTCGAATCCGGCTTGATCCGTACCGGGCACCTTGCCAACCAGATCGAGATGAATTTTCGTAATGGCGAAGCCGCCTGGAACCTTGTCTAGGGTAACCGTGGCAGTTGTCTTCAAACTGTCTGCCGTCAATCCAGCCTTCCCGAGTTCGCCCGATAAAGCCATCGTAAAACAGCTCGCATGAGCCGCACCAATCAGTTCTTCAGGATTGGTGCCGGGACCGTCTTCAAAACGCGCCTTGAATCCGTAAGGTGCATCTTTCAGTACGCCGGTTTGTACAGAAATGCTGCCGATGCCATCCTTGATGCCACCGCTCCATGCTGCCGATCCCGTATGGTCCATGAGTCACTCCTGAAATAAGTAAAGGTCTCGGTAGAGTCCGTAGTGCGGCCCGAGGTTCCGCGCATTGTCCGGATCGTTTTAACAGATCACCGCCATGCGGCAACCTGCGAACGTGGTGATTCATGTTGTCGTTGGGCAGTTGCCGTGTCTGATGATAAAAGGGGCGCAGGGGACAAAGATGCAGGTTGTCAGTGGCAACCGCCCGCATGCGAGCCGAGATTGGCCGGTTCGGCAATGTCTTCATCGGCAAGGCTTTGCAGGATGCCGCAGGCCTCGGTCGACTGTACGGTGCGGCAACGGCCGCGCAGCTCTTCCAGTTGCGTTTGCAACACCTTCAATTCCTCGATGCGGTGCGCCACGTGACCGATGTGTTTATCCAGCAAGGTGTTCACCCCGGCACAATCCTCTTCCGGCCGGTCGCGAAAATCGAGCAGCGCACGAATCTCGTCCAGCGTCATATCCAGCGAACGGCAATGGCGGATGAACTGCAGACGTTTGACGTGGGCATCGCCGTACAGGCGGTAATTGCCGGATGAACGTTGCGGTTGCGGCAGCAGGCTTTGCTGCTCGTAATAACGGATCGTCTCGACCGACGATCCGGTGCGGCTGGCGAGTTCGCCGATTTTCAGTAACGACGATGTCATTTGATTACCTGTTGGCAAGTTGCAGGAAAACGCGTTGCGACGCTTGACTCTATAGTGGCTACAGAGTCTCTAATTACAAGCGTGATGTCAAATCTGGCAGCAAGGAGATAACGATGGATTGTTGTGGCCCGGATAAACCCTGCGCCGGCGGCGTGACGCCGTCTGCGCAATCGAGTGTGGCTGGGACGGATGCGCTTGTACCGGACGGCGCGGCCCGGCTTGTGCTGTTGATTCGCAAGATGGATTGCCCGACCGAGGAAAAGCTGATTCGCGACCGTTTCCAGAACATGGACGGCATTCTCGGTCTGCAATTCAATCTGATGCAACGTGAATTGACCGTGCAGCACAATCTCATGTCGGTCGACGGCATCGTGCAGGGACTGGAAAAACTCGGCCTCGATCCGCTCGTCAAATCCGATTCGCTCGACATGGCGCGCGCCGATGCTGCCGATCATCACGATTTGTCCGGCGATTACCGGATCTCGCCATTGACGTGGATGCTGATGGGTATTTCCGGCACGACCGCCATTGCATCCGAACTCGTCGCATGGACCACTGGCGTGGAAAACTCCTGGCCCGTTATTGCGCTGGCATTGATCGCCATCCTGACCGGTGGCCTGGATACGCTGAAGAAGGGCTGGATCGCGCTACGCCATCTGTCGCTGAACATGAACTTCCTGATGTCGCTGGCGGTCATTGGCGCGGTCGCCATCGGACAATGGCCGGAAGCGGCAGTTGTCATCTTCCTGTTCGCCGCGGCGGAAATGATCGAGGCGCTGTCGCTCGATCGTGCGCGCAATGCGATCAAGGGACTGATGGCGATGACGCCGGATACGGCAACGGTGCTGATCGACGGTGTGTGGCAATCAGTCGCAGCTGCCAGAGTTGCGCTCGATACCGTCGTGCGAGTCAAACCGGGCGAGCGTGTACCGCTGGACGGCGTGATCGTCAGCGGCCAGAGCACGATCAATCAGGCACCGATCACTGGTGAAAGCATGCCGGTCGACAAGCAGACTGGCGATAGCGTGTTTGCCGGCACCATCAACGAACGCGGAGGATTCGATTATCGCGTGACGGCATTGCAGTCCGATTCGACCTTGTCACGCATCGTGCGCAGCGTGCAACAGGTGCAGGGCGAACGTGCGCCGACGCAGCGCTTCGTCGATCAGTTCGCGCGTTATTACATTCCGGTCGTGGTCATTCTCGCGATTCTGGTTGCCGTATTACCGCCATTGCTGATGTCACAGCCGTTCCAGCCGTGGCTGTACAAGGCACTAGTGTTGCTGGTGATCGCCTGTCCATGTGCGCTTGTCATTTCGACCCCGGTGACCGTTGTCAGCGGACTGGCTGCAGCGGCGCGAAGCGGCATGTTGATCAAGGGCGGCATTTATCTGGAACAGGGCCGCAGGCTGAAGGCGATTGCCATCGACAAGACCGGCACGATCACATCCGGCAAACCTGCCGTGACGGATGTGATTGCAGTGCATGGGGACGAGGACCAGTTGCTGCAACGGGCGACCAGTCTCGCACGTCGTTCCGATCATCCGGTTTCCGTCGCCGTTGCCGCGCATTGGGCGAAGGGCGCCGACGCCTTGTTCGACGTTGCCGATTTTGAAGCGCTGACCGGTCGCGGTGTAAAGGGACGTATTGCCGGCGAGTCATATTATCTTGGCAATCACAGGTTGATTCACGAACTCGGCATATGCGACGCAGAACTGGAAGCACGTCTCGATGCCCTGGAAAAAGACGGCAAGACAGTCGTCGTGTTCGCAACTGCACAGAAGCCGTTACTGATCGTCGCCGTCGCCGATACCGTGCGTGCCGGCAGTGCTGCGGCAATCGCCGATCTGCAATCGCTGGGGATCAATATAACGATCCTGACCGGCGACAACGCGCATACGGCGGCGGCCATCGGCGGCAATGTTGGCGTGGTCGATGTGCACGGCAATCTGCTGCCGGAAGACAAGCTGACGGCGGTCGATGAACTGAAAACACGTTACTGTTACGTTGGCATGGTTGGCGATGGCATCAACGATGCGCCCGCGCTGGCCAAGGCCGACATCGGTTTCGCAATGGGCGCAGCCGGCACCGATACCGCGCTGGAAACGGCTGACGTCGCCCTGATGGATGACGAACTCGGCAAGCTCGCCGCTTTCGTGCGATTGAGCAAACGTACACATGCCATCCTTGCGCAGAACATCGTTCTGGCGCTCGGCATAAAGGCGATATTCCTAGTGCTGGCGCTGGCGGGTGAAGCAACGCTGTGGATGGCAGTGTTTGCCGACATGGGTGCCAGCCTGATCGTTGTGTTCAATGGACTGCGCCTGCTGCGTTCATCGCGTGCAAACTGAAATTTCAATGTTAAGATTTGCCCCGTGAAAAAACTGCTGATCATTCTGATGCTGCTGGTGTTGCCGTTCCAGTTCTCTTGGGCGACGGCGGCCGTCTATTGCCAGCACGAACAAGGCGTGTCGGCGCAGCACTTCGGCCATCACGGTCATCAGCATCAGGGCAACGCGGATCAGCCTGACCACAAGGACAAGCTGTCGCAGGTGCATAACGATTGCGGTTATTGCCACGCGGCCAGCCCGGCCTTCTTCTTCACGTCGCCGTCATCGGCAATAATGTCTTCCGGTTCGCTGCAGATTGCATCGCAGGCCGTTTCCTTTTCATCCCACATACCGGACGGCCCCAGACGGCCCGACCGGCATCCCGTCGCCTGACTCGACGGGACGACCGCTTATTTCCAATCAGTATTGACCTGACGTCTCGTCGGATTTTTTCCTTTTCTCCAGGAGAATTCGATGTACAGGTATTTTCTGGCGCTCGCGTTTGCGGGCGGATTATGTGCGTCTGCATGGGCGCAAACGACGCGCACCAACGCGGCGATCGAACCGGCCGGGCCGATCACGCTTGATCAGGCGCTGGCTTTGGCGCTCGATGCCAATGCCGAACTGTCGGCAGCGCGCAATGAGGCTGATGCGGTGAACGCATCGATCACGCAGGCGAATGTGCTGCCGAATCCGGACGTCTCGCTGCTGGTCGAAGACACGCGACGGGAAACACGCACCACGACTGTCCTGTTCAACCAGCCGATCGAACTTGGCGGCAAACGCGATGCGCGTGTGAAGGCTGCCAGTCGTGCGCACGATGCCGCGCGTGCGGATCTGCTGGCCGTACGTGCCACAACGCGCGCAACCGTGACTGCGGTTTTCTTCGATGTCCTGAATGCGCAGGAAAAATGCCGTCTGGCGGAAGCATCGCTGGCACTGGCGCAGCACGCGACCGAGACCGTCGCCAAACGTGTCGTCGCCGGCAAGATCTCGCCGGTGGAGGAAACGCGCTCGCGTGTCGCCAGCGCGAATATCCGGCTTGCATTGAATCAGGCAAACAGCGAACTGGCACAGGCGCGCAAACGTCTCGCCGCAATCTGGGGCAATCCTCACCCACGTTTCGAGCATGCTGTCGGTGAGCTGGAACAGCTTCCTGTTTTGCCGGACTGGCCGACACTCGAACAACGGCTGCAGCAATCTCCGTCATTGACTCGCGCACGACATGAAGTGGCGCGTCGCGATGCGATGCTCCGTGTGGAAACCAGCCGCCGTACACCGGACGTCACCGTCAGCATGGGCGTCAAGCGTGAGGAAGAAGCGGGCCGGAATCAAGCGGTAATCGGCGTATCGATTCCGTTTCCATTCTTCGACCGCAATCAAGGCAACATGCTGGAAGCCCTGCGTCGTACCGACAAGGCACGCGACGAACTGGCAGCGGCCGAGATACGTCTGGACGGCGAACTGTCGCAGGCCTGGCAGCAACTCGCCAATGCGCGGCAGGAGGTCGAAGTCCTGCAGCGCGAGATTCTTCCCGGCGCACAAAGCGCCTACGACGCGGCCAGCAAAGGATTCGCATTTGGCAAGTTCGGTTTCATCGACGTGCTGGACGCGCAACGCACCTTGCTTGAAGCGCGCTCGCGCTATCTGCAGACACTCTCCGAAGCCCATCGTGCCGCTGCCGAGATGGATCGCATCCTCGGCGAATCACAAGTCGTCATCAAATAACCGGATGCCACCATGCATATCGACCTGAACAAAAAGCAAACCAGAGCCATTATCGCGATCGTCGTTGTCGGCATTCTGCTGGGCGGATTGATCCTGCTGACCGACCGCCAAGCGGCGAGCGGGGATGAGCACGCACACGACGAGCGGGCTGAAAAACAAGAGGGACGCAAGGTGGAAAAAGAGTCTTCCGTCGTCGTCATGAGTAAGGAACAGATCGCCGCAAGCGGCGTCGCGCTCCTTGTAGCAGATGCTGCCGTCATTCGCAACACGCTGACGTTGCCCGGCGAAATTCGCTTCAACCAGGATCGCACCGCGCACGTCGTGCCGCGGCTGGGCGGCGTGGTGCAGGGATTGCCGGCCGCGCTCGGTCAGCAGGTAAAGAAGGGCGATGTACTCGCCGTAATCGCCAGCACCGATCTGTCCGAGCAGCGAAGCGCGTTGCTGGCCGCGCAAAAACGTCGCGCGCTCGCGAGTCATACCTATGAGCGGGAAAAGCAGCTGTGGCAAGAGAAAATATCCGCGGAACAGGATTATCTGCAGGCGCAGCAAACCTTGCAGGAAGCCGATATCGCCGTACAGAACGCACGACAGAAACTGCAGGCGCTCGGTGCCGATGCCGGCACGCAAGGGCATTTGAATCGTTATGACATCCGCGCTCCGTTCGATGGCATCGTCGTCGAAAAACATATCGCACCGGGCGAGGCGGTGAAGGAAGACGCCAATGTGTTTACCGTGTCTGACCTGGCATCGGTGTGGGCGGAGATCGCGGTCACGGCAAAGGACCTGAATGCCGTGCGCGTCGGAGAACAGGTGATGGTGCGTGCATCGGCATTCGATGCCTCGGCGACCGGCACGATCTCTTATGTCGGCGCGTTGCTGGGCGAACAGACGCGAACTGCGCTGGCGCGCGTGGTCCTGCCCAATCCGCAGGGAAGCTGGCGCCCGGGTCTGATTGTCAACATCGATATCGCCACGCACGAAGCACAAGTACCGGTCGCAGTCGTCACCGACGCCGTGCAGGAAATCGACGGCAAAACGATCGTCTTTGTTCGCACCGACAAGGGATTCACGGCACGGGCTGTCAGGACCGGCCGCAGCGATGGCCGCTTCATTGAAATTCTTGATGGCCTGAAAGCGGGCGATTCCTATGCCGCGACCGGCAGCTTCATCATCAAGTCGGAACTCGGCAAGGCCGGTGCCGAACACAGCCACTGATCGAGAAAATGAAAGAAGCGAAAGGCAATCATGTTTGAACGTCTGATACGTTTTGCGATCGAGCAGCGCTGGCTTGTCATGATCGCGGTCGCCTTCATGGCAGCCGTCGGCATTTATCACTATCAAAAGCTGCCGATCGACGCCGTGCCGGACATCACCAATGTTCAGGTACAGATCAACACATCCGCTGCCGGCTATTCACCGCTGGAAACCGAACAGCGCATTACCTATCCCATTGAAACGGTCATGGCAGGCCTGCCGAACCTGGAACAGACGCGCTCGCTGTCGCGTTACGGACTGTCACAGGTGACGGTGATCTTCAAGGATGGCACCGATCTCTATTTTGCACGCCAGTTGGTCAGCGAACGCATTCAGGAAGCGCGGCAGAATCTGCCGCCGGGCGTGACGCCGGCGATGGGACCGATCTCAACCGGTCTAGGCGAAATTTATCTATGGACGGTGGAAACGGAAGAGGGTGCAAGGAAGTCGGATGGTTCGCCCTACACGCCGACCGATCTGCGCGAAATCCAGGACTGGATCATCAAGCCGCAATTGCGCAACGTCGCCGGCGTAACGGAAATCAATTCGATCGGCGGCTTTGCGCGCGAATACCAGGTCGCCCCTGTTCCGGAAAAGCTGGCCTCCTACGGCCTGACGCTGCAGGACGTCGTCAACGCACTTGAACGCAACAACGGCAATGTCGGGGCCGGATATATCGAAAAGCGCGGTGAACAATTGCTGATCCGCGCGCCGGGGCAGGTCAGATCGATGGATGACTTGCGCGATGTCATTCTCGGCAACGTCAATGGCGTGCCAATCAGGATACGCGATGTAGGTGATGTCCTGATCGGCCGCGAACTGCGTACCGGCGCTGCGACCGAGAACGGACGAGAGGTCGTGCTCGGCACTGTCTTCATGCTGATCGGGCAGAACAGCCGCGCGGTATCGCAGGCAGTCGATGCAAAGATGGTGGAAATCAACCGCAGCCTGCCGTCGGGCGTCAAGGCCGTGACTGTCTATGACCGCACCGTACTGGTCGACAAGGCAATCGCGACCGTGAAAAAGAATCTGCTCGAAGGTGCGATGCTGGTGATTGCCGTGCTGTTCCTGTTTCTTGGTAATTTTCGTGCAGCACTGATTACGGCAATGGTGATTCCACTGTCGATGCTGTTCACTTTCACCGGCATGGCGACATACCGCGTCAGCGCCAACCTGATGAGCCTGGGCGCACTGGATTTCGGCATCATTGTCGATGGCGCTGTCGTGATTGTGGAAAACTGTGTGCGGCGGCTTTCTCACGCACATGCGCATCATGGCCGGACATTGACACGCAAGGAGCGTTTCCATGAAGTATTCGCCGCAGCGAAAGAGGCGCGGCGCCCGTTGATCTACGGTCAGTTGATCATCATGGCCGTCTATTTGCCAATCTTTGCGCTGACCGGCGTTGAAGGAAAGATGTTTCATCCGATGGCGTTCACCGTCGTGTTCGCCTTGCTTGGCGCAATGATTCTGTCGGTCACATTCGTCCCCGCGGCAGTTGCGCTGTTCATCGGCGCCAAGGTGGCGGAGAAGGAAAACAGGCTGATGCAAAAGATGCGCGGCTGGTACGCTCCCGCATTGAATGCGGCAATGGAAAACAAGCCGGTCGTGCTGACCTTTGCCGCCGTGCTGGTCGTATTGTCCGGCCTGCTTGCCACACGCATGGGCAGTGAATTCGTGCCGAGTCTGAACGAGGGTGATTTTGCGATTCAGGCCCTGCGCATTCCCGGCACCAGCCTGACACAATCGGTTGCAATGCAGAAGCAACTGGAAAGCACGTTAATGCAGAAGCATCCGGAAATCGAGCGCGTCTTCGCGCGGACCGGCACGGCAGAAATTGCCTCCGACCCGATGCCGCCGAATATCTCCGACGGGTACATCATGCTGAAGCCGTTGGCGGAATGGCCGGAGCCACGCAAGACACGCGACGAACTTCTGGCCACAGTGCGGAAAACCGTGGAGGCACTGCCAGGCAGCAATTACGAATTTTCGCAGCCGATCCAGTTGCGTTTCAATGAATTGATTTCCGGTGTGCGCAGCGATGTCGCGGTCAAACTGTTTGGCGACGATATGGACACGCTGAATCGCACGGCTGAAAGAATTGCAGACGCCATGAAAACCATCGATGGGGCGGAAGAGGTCAAGATCGAACAGACCACCGGCCTGCCAATGCTGACGGTCAACATTGATCGCGAGAAGGCGGCGCGTCACGGCTTGAACATCGCCGACGTGCAGCAGGCGATTGCGACTGCGATCGGCGGCACCGTAGCCGGCACCCTGTTCGATGGCGACCGGCGTTTCGATATTGTCGTGCGCCTGCCGGAGGCAATCCGCAGCGATCCGGACGCGATTCGCCGATTGCCGATTGCATTGCCGCGCACATCTTCCGGTGCATCGTTCAGTGAAGCGCGCACCAGTTACATCCCGCTGGGCGAGGTCGCGACGCTCGATCTTGCTCCGGGGCCGAATCAGGTCAGCCGCGAAGACGGCAAGCGTCGCATCGTTGTCAGCGCCAACGTACGTGATCGCGATATCGGCTCTTTCGTCGGCGAAGCTGAACGAAAAATCCGGCAGCAGGTGCAGATTCCATCCGGTTACTGGATTGCATGGGGCGGCCAGTTCGAGCAATTGAAATCCGCAGCGCAGCGTCTGCAGATCGTGGTGCCGGTGGCGTTGCTGCTGGTATTCATGCTGCTGTTCGCCATGTTCGGCAATGTGAAGGACGGCATGCTGGTGTTCAGCGGCATCCCGTTTGCATTGACCGGCGGCGTCATCGCGTTGTGGCTGCGCGATATTCCGTTATCGATTTCGGCCGGCGTCGGTTTCATTGCGCTATCCGGCGTGGCGGTACTGAACGGGCTGGTCATGATTTCCTTCATCCGAACGTTGCGCGAAGAAGGACGCTCGCTGGACGATGCGATCAATGAAGGCGCGTTGACGCGTTTGCGGCCGGTATTGATGACCGCGTTGGTGGCTTCGCTCGGTTTCATCCCGATGGCACTGGCGGTCGGTACCGGTGCGGAAGTGCAGCGGCCATTGGCGACGGTGGTGATCGGCGGCATTTTGTCATCGACCGCGTTGACGTTGCTGGTGTTGCCGCTGCTGTATCAGCTCGCCTATCGCGACAGGAACGATGCGCCTCAAATGTGACGTTTATGTTTGCGCGCTGAGTGACGAGATGAAATCGAGAAAGGCGCGCGTCTTCGCGGGCACATGATGGCGGGACGGATAGAGCGCGTACAGCGGATAGCGCTCATCCGGCCAGTCGGGAAAGAGATCGACCAGCCGCTTGTCTGCCACCAGATGTTCGCTGCCGAGTTCGAAAATCTGCGCAATCGCATGACCCGACAGGCAGACACTGAGCAAGGTGCCTGCGTCGTTGACCAGCATGCGACCTTTCGGCTCGATCGTGATCTTCTTTCTGCCACGATGGAATTCCCACTCGAATGCGCGACCGTTTTGCGGATTGCGGAACTGCAGGCAGGTGTGGTGGCTGTCCGCCAGTTCCTGGGGTGTAGCGGGCTTGCGGTTGCGCTTGATGTAGGACGGCGTGGCGACGGTCAGCACGCGCGTTTCCAATAGCTTGCGCGCCACCAGCGTGGAAGACGGTGGCTGGCCGAAACGTACCGCAAGATCGAAACCGTCCGCAATCATGTCGCCAAGCTGGTCGCGCGTTTGCAGTTCCAGTTGCAGATCCGGATGCGCATCGAGAAAAGCACCCAGACGCGGCCCCAGCACGATGCGTGAAAAGAAGGGATCGACGTTGACGCGTAATCTCCCGCGTACGGCAACCGTTCCCTGCGCCGCGTTGGTGGCGGCTTCTTCCAGACCGGCCAGCAAGGGTGCGATCTGTTCATAGAAGCGACGACCTTCATCGGTCAGCGTGACCGAACGCGTAGTGCGGTCGAACAAGCGGATGCCGAGTCGCGCCTCCAGTCGTGCAACCGCGCGGCTGACACCGGATTGAGACATGTCGAGTATTTCACCGGCACCGGCAAAGCTGCCGCTGTCGATGATGGCCGACAGCACGCCCATGCCATTCAGAATGCGTTCATCGAAATTCATGATTCATGCCATTACGTCATTTATGAAATGACTGTCATGCTATCGCGAAATGTATCGATTGCGCAGAAAATTCTCCCAACGCGGCACTCGCCGTACTTTTTGAGGAGATTTTCATGTATGCAATTACTGCCGTGACGGGTCAGGTCGGTGGCGTTGTCGCCCGCACATTACTTGCAGACGGCAAGGAAGTGCGCGCGATTGTTCGCAATGCGGAAAAAGGCAAGGCCTGGGCCGCTCAGGGATGTGAAGTGGCGCTGGCGGAAATGGACGATACCGTCGCCTTGCAGAAAGCATTTACCGGTGCGGAAGCGGTATTCATCCTGCTGCCGCCGACCTTCGATCCATCGCCGGATTTTGCCGAAGCGCGTCGCACCATCGCTAGTATCCGCAACGCACTGGAAGCGGCCCGGCCGGCGCGTGTCGTTTGTCTGTCCACGATCGGTGCCAATGCAACGCAGCCCAATTTGCTGAATCAACTCGGCATGCTGGAAAAGGAATTGCGCACGCTGCCGATGCCGGTCACGTTCCTGCGTCCGGGCTGGTTCATGGAAAACGCCGCGTGGGATGTCGCTTCCGCACGAGAAACCGGCGTAATCCACACCTTTTTGCAACCACTGGACAAGCCGGTACCGATGGTCGCCACCGCTGATGTCGGTCGTGTCGCGGCGGAATTGTTACAGCAGGCAGGAGAGGGCGTGCGCATCGTCGATCTGGAAGGACCGTGGCGCGTGACGCCAAAGGAAATCGGCGCCACTTTTTCAAAACTGCTCGGCAAGCCCGTTCGCATGGAAATCGTGCCGCGTGAGACATGGCAAGGTTTGTTCGAATCGCAGGGAATGGAGAATCCGATGCCGCGCATCCAGATGATCGACGGCTTCAACGAAGGCTGGATCGAGTTCGAGTCGGGCCAGGCCGGATCGCGGAAGGGGACGACGACGCTGGCGACGGTTTATCAAAACCTGATCCAAAAAGGCTACTGATCATTCGAAAATGGAAAGTGCTATCGGAGGAGGCCGGTCAAGGCGTTGAATTATTGATCTAAATAAGGAACGGCTGCAGCGATGCAGCCGTTTTTTTCTCTGTTATGGACGGAATAGATGATCAAAGAGGACGACAGTCATGCAAATCAGCTTTTCATTGCTGACTGCGCTATTTTTTATTACAATGAAAACGATAACCATTCTCATTATTGCAAGGTGATGTCATGAATTACCGTTTTGCCCTTCCTTTCGTGTCTGCATTGATGTTCGTCGGCGCAGCCAATGCGCACCAAATATGGCTGGAACAGACGCCGAAGGCGGCGCAATTGTATTTCGGTGAATTTGGCGAAAACCTGCGTGAAACATCACCTGGTTTGCTGGACAAGTTCATCAAGCCGACGGCAATGCTGGTAAATAACAAGAACGAACAGGCATTGACGCTGGAAAAAACCAGCAATGCGTTCGTATTGTCATCCATTGCAAAAAAAAATGAATCGATCGTTGCAGAAGAAGTGAACTTTCTACCAATCGAGCGCAAGAATGGCGAAACCGTCACACGCACCGTCCGGACCCCGGCTGCGCGCCTGATCGTTTCGAATGCGGCGCAGGATCCGAAACTGACACTCGATGTCGTTCCGACTGGTAACACAGGCGAGTTCAAGGTTTTCTACAAGAACCAGCCGCTGCAAAAAGCCAAGGTCGGCATCATCGTCCAGTCAGGCTGGATGAAAGAGGCGACCTCGGATGAACAGGGCTTGGTCTCCTTCGACCTGCCGTGGCAGGGGACGTACGTATTGGAAGTACATCACACGGATAAAACACCAGGTGAACGCGATGGCAAGCCGTACGATATTGCGAGTTTCGTGACCACGCTGTCGATGGTGCAGCCAGAAGGCGTAAAGGCTTTTCCGGCTCCTTCTGCCAAAACGCCGAACAAATGACCTGAACGATGGAAATGAAATATCGATTGAGTGTCTTTTCACGTGCAGTTGCTGCGATCGGTGGCGGCTATGTCGTGGCGGCACTGTCGACGGCGTTACTGGCGTCGCTATTACCAATGGCACCTGCTGATGCCGTCATGAGTGCAACGATGCTGTCGTTCGCCGTGTACACCTGTGCCGTGATCTGGGTATTCGCCGCTCGTACGGCATGGCATGCGTGGATCGGTCTTGTAATGCCTGGCGTATTACTCGGTTTCGGCCTGCTCGCTTCCAGGGGAGCCGCATGAAGGACGGATTTCGCCAGTCGATGGCGTGGTTGCATACCTGGTCCGGCCTGCTGGTTTGCTGGGTCTTGTTTCTGGTTTTTGCAGGCGGCACCGCCTCCTATTTTCGCGACGAGATTTCGCTGTGGATGAAGCCGGAGTTGCACGCAACGATTGCGGCCAATGTCACGCCGACGCGGGCTGCAGAAAACGCGCTGCGCGCCTTGCAGCAGAAGGCGCCTGACGCCACACGCTGGTTTGTCACCTTGCCGGATGATCGTGCGCCGACGATGCGCATTGCATGGCAGCCGCCGAAAGCGCCGGGAGAAAAAGCTGCTCGCTTCCAGAATGAAATTCTCGATTCGGCAACCGGTGAGAAAATGGCGACCGTGCGCGAAACGCGCGGTGGCGAATTTCTGTATCGATTGCATTACGACCTGCATTACATGCCGGCCTTGTGGGCGCGCTGGATCGTCGGTTTCTGCGCGATGTTTATGCTGGTGGCAATCATCAGCGGCGTAATTACGCACAAGCGCATCTTCAAGGACTTCTTCACGTTCCGTCGCAAGAAAGGGCAGCGTTCGTGGCTGGATGCGCACAACGCATTGGCTGTGCTGGCATTGCCGTATCACCTGATGATCACCTATACCGGTTTGATCACACTGATGTTTTTGTACATGCCGGCCGGTTATCAGGCGGTCTATAACGGCGACCAGAAGGCGCTCATCGCCGATGTGTTCCCTTCATCGAAAGAAACTCCAGCTGCTGGAAAACCCGCGTCGCTGACAGCAATTGCACCGTTGCTGGCGCAAGCCGCGCAACACTGGAATGGCGGCCAGGCAGATCGCATCACGGTCAATCATCCGGGCGATGCCAACGCGACCATCGTCGTCACGCGTCAGTATGAAAAACGCTTGTCTTATCTGCGGCCATCGATGCGATTCAATGGTGTGAATGGTGCATTGATCTCGAGTTCGGGCGACGAAGTCAATGGCGCGGCAGAAACGCGCGGCGTCCTGTACGGCTTGCACATGGGGCATTTTTCCAATCCGTTATTGCGCATGCTGTTCTTCATCTGCGGCCTGGCGGGATGCGCGATGGTGGCGACCGGCGCACTGCTGTGGGCGGTCAAGAAGCGCCAGAATTATGCGAAGGTACTGGCAAACGGCGGCCGTATCGGTTTCGGTCTGCGGCTGGTGGATGGCATGAACATCGGCACGATTGCCGGCTTGCCTATCGCATTTGCGACGTACTTCTGGGCCAATCGTCTGCTGCCG
This sequence comes from Oxalicibacterium sp., assembly GCF_035565035.1. Taxonomy (GTDB): domain Bacteria; phylum Pseudomonadota; class Gammaproteobacteria; order Burkholderiales; family Burkholderiaceae_D; genus Oxalicibacterium. The sequence continues at coordinate 29,449 of NZ_DATMTD010000091.1, forward strand.
GTCGTCATGGAGAATCGTCCGGAGACCGAGATCCGTTACTTCTTCATTGCATGGGCAATCGCGATGATCGTGGCGCATGTTCGCCCGACCCGCCGCATGTGGCAGTGGCAACTGGGCGTTGGTGGATTTCTGTTCATGGCGTTGCCGATACTGAATGCATTGACTACCGACACGCATCTGGGCGTCACGCTGTTCAATGGGCCATTGGTGTACGCCGGATTCGATCTGATTGTGTTATCGCTGGGGTGCTGCCTTGCCTATACTTCGTGGAAAATGAGAGGAAAATCTCCCGCCATCAAGGCAATGGTTGCGAAAACTGCGGCGCAAAGCGTTGCGTCCAACAATGACAAGCAAGCCATGCCGGAGGCCACATGAGCGCGTTCGGCTTCATGACTGCATTGATGCTGGCTTGCAGCGGATGGATTGCATTGAGTCTGGCGATGGATCGACATTACGCCGATGTGCACGGACGTGGCAAGGAACCTGATGCCGGCACGCGTCGACTGTTTCGAATTGCCGGTTCGCTGGCGTTGCTGGCGGTGTTTGCCATCAGCGTGGCGCTGGAAGGCTGGACCATCGGCACGGTTCTTTGTCTGGGAATCATGACGGCGGGCGCGTTGCTGTTTGTGCTGCTGTTGAGTTACGCACCGCACCGCGTCATGGTCGGCGGCAAGTTTGCCGCAGCATCTTCCATCCTGTGCGGCTTGACCTGGCTGATTGCCAGATAAGGTTTTACTTCGTCATCATGCGCCGCAGCAGATAGCTCAACGCATCGACTGCGCCCACCATCAGCAGCATCGCAATGATCACGGTTGCGGCTTGCTGCATCTGAAACAGCGACAGGTGGTATTTCAGCATCTGTCCGAGTCCGCCGGCACCGACCACACCGAGAATCGCCGCAGCGCGGATATTGTTTTCCCAGCGGTACAGCGTGTACGACATCAGTTGCGGGCCGCTTTGCGGCAGCGTCGAATAAAGGAATGCGGCAACCGGATGTACGCCGTTGCCGCGCAGTGTTTCTTCCGGTAGTGGCGGGCAGTTTTCGAACGCATCGGCAAACAGGCGACCGAGCACGCCGACCGTGTGCAGCGCCAGCGCCAGCGTGCCGGCAAACGGTCCGAGTCCGGCTGCAATCAACAAGATCAATGCCCACACCAGTTCGGGAATTGAACGCAAGACGTTCAATGCGGCACGCGTCAGCAAACGTAGGGACGGACCGAAACGTCCGCTTGCCGGCAATCCCAGCACCATGCCGAACACGACGGCAATCAAGGTGCCGATTGCCGACATGGAGAACGTTTCGAAGGTGGCGACGAGCGTTTTATTCAGGAAGCCCGGCGCCAGTTCAGGCGGAGAAAATCCGCGCAGGAATTCGATGCTGGTGCGTATCGCGTCGGCGGTGAAAAAATCGCGCCATTTCAAAGGCAGTGAAATGAAGCTTGCCAGCACCAGAAGGACCAACCCGGCCAGCAACGCGACCGTCGACCAGTGCACGCGAGGCGGTTGCGGCAATTGGGAAATGGATGAGGATGTCATCGCAGGTTTCATTCAAGCCTCCTGCGCAGCATGGCCGATACGCCGTCAGCAGCAGCAACCAGCAGGATGAACACCATCAGCATCGTCGACAGCTCGCCGCCGGCCAGCATTTTCATCGACTCGTCCATGCGCTGCCCAAGTCCGCCGGCGCCGACGAATCCCATCACGACCGAGCCGCGAATTGCGCATTCCCATCGATAGACGGTGTAGGACACCAGTTCGGAAGCAGCTTCCGGCAATGCGCCGTACAGCAATGCGGCGAGACGACCGCTGCCGTTCTGCAGCAAGGCGTTGGAGGCCGAGGCATCCGACGATTCGAGAATTTCCGCATACACCTTGCCGAGCATGCCGCAATACGTCAACGCAATTGCGATCACGCCGGCAGTCGGGCCGAGGCCGACGATGCGTACCAGCAGCAAGGCCCATACCAGTTCCGGCACGCTGCGCAACACAACCAGGAACCAGCGCACGACGCGACGTAAGGCGGCAGAAAGCGGAGAAACGCGACCGCTGCCAACGCGCGAAATCGATAGCCGCTCGTTGGCCAGCAGCGTCAGCGGAATCGCGCCAAGCATCGCCAGCGTCATGCCGGCTGTTGCCATCGCGACGGTTTCCCAGCTTGCCTGCGCCACCATTTTCAGAAATTCGAATGAATGTTCAGGCGGGAAAAAGCTCGCCAGAAACTGGCCGGTTGCTTTCAAACTTTGTGCATCGAACAGAATCCACGGCTTGAATTCGGCCTGCACCAGCATCGGCCACAAGACCAGCAATACAACGATTGTTCCAATGAGGCGGCCACGCCATGCGGGATCGCGTTGCGCCAGACGACGGTCGTGGAAGGAAGAGGACAACATCGTTCGTATAATCAGCAGCGCGGCACGACCACGTGGTCGATCGGTGCGGAGTGCGTTGTTGGCTGTTCCGCATGGTCGCTGTTGCGGTATAGCACATCGATCATCGCGTCACTGATGTCGGCGGACGCGGCATCGAACACGACCTGGCCATCGCGCAGGGCGATGATGCGCGGGAAGCAGGCACGCGCCAGTTCGACCTGATGCAGACTGCAGATCAGTGTCGCCTTGCGCGCTTGCGCTTCCTGTTGCAGAACTGTCAGCGTTTGTACGGACAGCGTCGGGTCCAGTGCGGACAACGGTTCATCGACGAGGAAAGCTTCTGCATTCGACACCAGCGCACGCGCCATGCCGCAACGCTGCCGTTCACCGCCCGACAGGCGATCGACACGCGCATACAGCTTGTCCTGCAGGTTGAAACGCGCGAGGGCGTCGAACGCCGCAACAGGATCGGATGGATAAATCAGCGAACGCACGGCCTGCCACACGCTCCATTGCGGCAAGCGACCGGCCAGCACGGCGTTGACGACACGTTGACGCGGCGGCAATGGCGGCGTTTGGGGCGCGAGGAACAACCGTGCGCGCATCGCATGACGTTCGGCCGTCGTGCGTTGCCACGGATCGTTGCCGAACACATCGATGCTGCCGGAATCCGGTTTCAATGCGCAGGCTAGCGTATGCAGCAGGCTGGTCTTGCCGGCGCCGGAAGGACCGATCAATGCGATCTGTTCACCCTGCGCAATCGACAGCGACACATCTCGCAGGGCGAACGAGGACGCAGCTGCACCGTTGTGCCGCGCATGAAGATGTTGGAGAAGAAAGGTCATTCGGATGAATCGATGATCGTTTCGATCGGCGTCTCTCGTTTGTAATGGAGAGACGCCGGCCGGACTTATTTCAGCAGACCGGCATTGCGCGCGGCTGATTCGATGGCTGCGTAGTTCTCAGGCTTGGTCGGGATGAAGCGCGTTGCGCGCTGCAGGTCGAGGATTTCCTTGTCCTGCGGATTATCCTTGTTCAATGCCAGGAACGCATCGCTGAGTTTCTTGCGCACGACAGGATTCATGTCGGAACGCACGCTCCAGTTGTAATCGAAATAACCAGGCGTCGTGTAGAACACGCGTACCGTTTTCGTATCGACCTTGTCGGCCGCGACCAGTTTTTCCCAGACGGAGATGTTCAGTGCACCGGCATCGACCTTGCCGCCGGAAACGGCTGCCACAGTCGCATCATGTGCGCCGGAGAACGCCACGCGCTTCATGTCGGTATCCGGATTGATCTTCGCTGCCAATAGATAGGAGCGCGGCATCAGATGGCCGGAGGTCGACGATTCGGAACCGAAGGTGAAGGTCTTGCCCTTCAGGTCGGCCAGCGAGTTGATGGATTTGTCGGTGGTGATGAAGACGGACTGGAATTTTTCATCCTCTTCGCGCTGCACCAGCGGAATGATCTTGCCGCCGCTGCGCACGTTCGCCTGCACAAACGTGAATCCGCCAAACCACACCATGTCCAACTTGTGATTGATCAGGCCTTCGACCGACGCCGCGTAGTCGGTCACGGGCGTGAACTCGACCTTCATGCCCAATTTCTTCTCCAGATATTCACCCAGCGGCTTGAACTTGCGCTGCAGCTCGGTCGGCGCTTCGTCAGGAATCGCGGAAACGCGCAATACCTGCTGCGCATGCACCGGCATGGTCATGACCAGTGTGGCCAGAAGGGTTGCCGCCAGGGCAGGGAGTTTCAATAGGGAAGAACGAATCATGTGCACTCGCTTGTCGGTGAAAATGGGGAATATGGAAGGAATTGCCTGTCCGATTCGGACAGGCTGCATCTTACTACTGTATGTGCTGAAATCAGGAAAGACGATGCCGATTGACATCGAATAACACTGGAAAAGTGCCGAAATTAGGCCACGCTCACGCCCGACGAACCGGCCTGCATCTCGCCGATGACCGCCGCATCGGCAAAACCTTCTTCCCGGAATACGGCGAGCACCTGTTCGACCGCATCTGGAGCGCACGACACCAGCAGGCCGCCTGACGTTTGCGGATCTGTCAGCAATGCGCGTTGCACGGGATCGATCGACGGCGCCAGTGTGACTTCGTGGCCGTAGCCTTCCCAGTTGCGGCCGGACGCGCCAGTGATGCAACCCTGCGCCGCCAGTTGCTGTACTTGCGGCAGCAAGGGAATCGATGCGGCATCCAGACGTGCAGTCAGTCCGGAGCCACGCGCGATTTCCAGCAGATGGCCGAGCAGGCCGAAACCGGTGACATCGGTCAGCGCATGAACCCCGTCCAGCAATGCCAGCTTCTTGCCCGGCGTATTGAGCCGTGTCGTGTTGTCGATCATCGATGCATAGCCGGCGGCATCCAGCACGTTCTTTTTCAATGCCGCAGACAGAATGCCGACACCCAGCGGTTTGCCGAGAATCAGTTTGTCGCCGGCGCGTGCATCGGCATTGCGCTTGATCTTCGACGGATGCACCAGACCCAGCGCAACCAGTCCGTAAATCGGCTCCACCGAATCGATCGTGTGGCCACCGGCAATCGGGATGCCGGCTTTTGCGCATACCGATTCTCCGCCTTGCAGAATCTTCGCGATGACATCCAGCGGCAGTTTGCCGACCGGCATGCCGACCAATGCCAGCGCCATGATCGGCGTGCCACCCATCGCGTAGACATCGGAAATCGCATTGGTCGCGGCAATGCGGCCGAAATCGAACGGATCGTCGACGATCGGCATGAAGAAGTCTGTCGTCGCGATCAATGCCTGTTCGTCATTCAACTTGTAGACGGCAGCGTCGTCGGATGTTTCGATACCGACCAACAGTTCCTTCGGCAATGGAAAACCGCCGCCGTTTTTCAGAATCTGAGACAGCACGCCCGGCGCGATCTTGCAGCCGCAGCCGCCGCCGTGCGAAAAGCTGGTCAGCCTGAGTGATGAGGATTCGGTCATTGAAAAGTTCTCTTTTGTAGATGCAATATGTATAGGGTAGAGCATCAAACTGATGCGTGGTGTGTGGCACAACCCCGCAGCTGCAAAGCCGCTCGATGAAAAGCGTCGTCCGAAATGTCCGGCAATGCCTCGATTCGTGCCTGATCGAACTGCCCGAAATTGCGCCGAATCGATTGCAGATAGGCCGGGTCGTAATGCTTTTGCAGCAGCTCCTCCACCAGTTCACTCATGCGCCCGTCGCGCGCAAGCTGATGCCAGTGCGCGATTTTTTCGCGCCCATGCAATTGGGTCAGAAAGCCGAGTTGTGCATTCAGACTTTCCGGATCGGTGACAAAGTGCGCATATTCATCCATCAGCAATTGCACACGGTTCGGCATCGATAATTCGACCGTCGTGCAGGGCGACGCACGCATTGCGTCCATCAGCGCATCCGGCACGCGCAGCTTGCCGACCTTCTTGCTTTCTGCCTCGACAAAAACCGGTTGCGCCGGATCGAAGTGGCGCAGCAATTGCCATACGCTGCTCTCGAACATTTTCTGCGAAGGCTGCGGCGCAGCAGGCAGGTCGCCCAGCACCGAGCCGCGGTGAGCGGCGAGTTTTTCCAGATCCAGGACCTGCGCGCCTTGTGTCGCCAATGTTTGCAGCAGACGGCTCTTGCCGCTGCCGGTCGGACCGCACAATACGTGATAACGCAATGTCTGCGGCAGCACGGCCAGATCGTTATTTACATGTGTGCGAAACGACTTGTAGCCGCCATCGAGTTGCGAGACCGGCCAGCCGATTCTGGCAAAAATATGTGCCATCGCACCGCTGCGATTGCCGCCACGCCAGCAGTAAACCAGCGGCTTCCAGTCATGCGGTCGATCGAGAAACCTGCTTTCGATGTGCTGCGCGATATTTTTGGCAACCAGTGCCGCGCCTACTTTCTTCGCCTCGAACGCACTGACGGTCTTGTAGAGCGTACCAACCTGTACGCGTTGTGTATCGTCCAGCACCGGGCAATTGATCGCGCCGGGAAGATGGTCTTCGGCAAATTCCGACGGGCTGCGAACATCGATGATGGCATCGAACTGTTCGAGCTGAGGCAGGAGATCGGAAAAGGGGAGTATGGCGGGGTACTTCATGGGGATGCATTATCCCCGATAATTGCATTTTTCTGCTGGCAGAACTGCATTACCGTCAAATCCATGGGACCGGAATCATCGAGTCGATTCAAAGCCGGCGGGATGTTTCGACGCTTGTTTCCCGTTTTTCGGGAGCCAGAACTTCTCCGTTTTTCCCGACACGCTTTATTTCGGTTGGAATAACGGCTTCGGTAGGTGGGACCATCACCTTGTCAATATCGCCACAATCGACATTCGTGAAGGTCGTTTTCCCGTTAGCGAGGCATTTCCTGATTTGATCGCCAGCCTTCGCCGTTTGTGCACACAGGAGAAAGGCCGCGATCATCGTGGCCATCGTGGTTTTCATGGTCTTCCTGACGAGGTTGTATGCGGGACATTGATGCTGTTGATTATATTGGCAGCCTGCACGTACTCACGCCAATTTTACGGATAGTCGCGCGTCTTCATGATCTTGACCGCCTGTCCTCGCACGCTGCCTTGCGCATCGATCAACTGCCAGAGGACTGCGTCTTCGATCAGGAATTTCTCCCCGGATTTCGAGATGCGTACCCCGCGATAATCCCTTGCAAAGCCATCCCGTTTTACACGATCGAGCAACTGCTGGCGTTCTTCGCGATTCGGCAACTCAGCCGAAAGACGCGAATGCAGGTTCGTAATCTCGTCCCATGAATAGCCGAAACGTCGCTGTGCCGCCAGATTCCCGTACACGAACATCGGGTCGGCATTCGTATTGTGCGCAAGCACGGCGAAAGGTGCATCTGCATAAAGCCAGCGAGCAGCGTCGACGGAATCCTCGACCGGGAAGGGGACAAGTCGTTGGTTAAAGAAGTGTTGGTAACTGGCGGACAGCAGATCAAAGAACGCAGGATCAATGGGAGAAGTCATCGGCTATGCATGTTCACGAGAAGGCAAGCCGAAACTATATCGTGACTTGGAAGCGGATGGATCTGGACGCTGTTCGGCAATCCGGGCGCTGCCGAGGAAAATATCAGCCGATCAAGTTCCCGGAGTCGATCATCTTCTTTTTCCATCGTTATTGGAGCAGGATCGGCATCAAGCCGGCTTGCCCCGGAGGGAGCCATTGTACCTTTCCGAGACTTTGCGCTCCATTGAATGGCTGCGACGTATCCGTCAGTTCAAACATGATCATGTTGCTTAACGTGTTGCTTAACGCGACCGGACTGCAAAAAAGAATGCGCTATCTCTGTAATGACACATCAAACGGTTGCAACAAAAGCGTATTCATGGGAAAAACCGTTCAAACCATATTGATGCTTCCAAAAAGTTGCCGATGAAATCTTTCCTTCGCCGTGCCCTCCCTGTTTTCCTGATTTTGCTTGTGATTGCCGGCATTTATACCGCCTCCACACATAAGTCGATCTATCGCTTTGACGGATGGGAGGGGCCAAGCGAAGCAAGCATATTGCCTGCAAACAGCCGAACTTCCATCGCTTCCTATGCGCAGGGCGGCGCAAGCCGGCTGGCGATTCTGGTCACCGATCCCGATTCCGACTGGCTCGGTTTGGCACACGGACTCAAAACCATCGGCGTACCGTTTGTCATCACAGAGCATTATGAGGAAGCACTCGAACACAAGGTCGCCATGGTTTATCCGACTATTTCCGGGCGTCTTCTGAACAAGGAAGCGCTGCAGGCACTGGCGGCTCATCCTCGCAATGGGGGAACTCTGATCGGTTTCGAGGTGCTGGGGGGAGGGTTGAACGAGACATTCGGATTCACCGAAACAAGCGCAACCAGGGAGCACGCATTGCTCAAACTGGATGACGAACTTGCAAAGACATTTCTGTCCGAGCCATCCATCGAAGCGAGCATTCCGCTGGCCGGTTCATCCGGCAACGTCCCGGCCCAGTCATTCATGTCCAGCACCGGCCAAGCCGTGGCGCACTATGAAAATGGCCAGACCGCCATCGTACGCCGCAGTGTCGGCGCCGGCACCACCTACGCGATTGGTATCGATATCGGCGCCTATATCGCAAAAGCCTACAACGGCAGGCAGCAACTGGGCCGCAGCTATGTCAACGCTTATGAGCCCGCTGTCGACACCTTGCTGAGGTTGATTCGCCATATCTATCGATCGTCCGAGCCACTGGCGGTGACATTGGGGACCGTGCCGGACGGGAAGTCCGTATCGGTTGTGATCACGCACGATATCGACTACACACGCTCCATTGTCAATGCTGTCGAATATGCCGACTACGAACAGTCGCAAGGCATCGCCGCGACGTACTTCGTGCAAACCAAGTATGTACGCGACTGGAATGACGACATTTTCTTCAATGAGCAGGGTACGGCGCTGATGCGCAAGCTTGCCGACAAAGGGATGGAAATTGCCAGCCATTCTGTCTCTCATTCGCTCTCCTTTGCGCGGTTTCCGATAGGGTCCGGCAAGGAGCATTACCCGGATTATGTCCCGTTCGTGAAAAGCAAAACCGAAACCAAAGACGGCACCATTCTTGGCGAGCTGCGGGTCAGTCGTTACCTGCTTGAGAAAGCGGTTCCCGGCGCGTCGGTTGTCAGCTTCCGTCCCGGTCATCTGGAATATCCGTTCTCCCTGCCGGAAGCGATGCAGTCGACCGGATATCGATTCAGCTCGTCGATCAGCAGCGGTACGGCGCTCACGCATCTGCCGTTCAAGCTCAACTACCGTCGCGAGAATCACGCCGAAACCGGTATTTTTGAATTCCCGATCACGATTGAAGACGAGCTGCAACGCCCCATGACCGGTCGGCTAGACCAGGCGGTTCGCATTCTTCAGCAACTGAAAACGTATGGCGGCGTATGCGTCGTACTGATTCACCCCGACGTATTCGATGACAAAATGGCTTTTCTGAAAGAGTTCGTCACACGGGCGAAAGCCATGAACGCGTGGTTCGGTACCCTGAGCCAGCTTGGGAGTTGGTGGACGGCACGTGATGCTGTTTCACTGGATGTAAAAAAAGAAGGGCAGCGATTCGTTGTGGAGCTGAATGCCAAGCAAAAAATAAACGGGCTCGTTCTGCAGATTCCAAACGGCTGGCATCTTGCTTCGAGCAGCGCAGGCGAAAGCCAGGTTCGGCAAAACGGCAATACGGTTTTGCTGCAAGAGCTCAGCGGACCGATGACGCTCCGATTTGAATAGCAAAGCGGGGGGACGATGCCCCAAATGCGAGGCCTTCAGACGGACGTGATTGTCGGGCAGACCTGTCGTTCCCAATACGAATTAGCCGGAAACGAGGCTAAGTATGTTTCCATCCGGATCCTTGAACCACGCGACCTTCATGTCGCCACCGACATGAATATCTCCTTCGAGCGTCAATCCCGGCAGATCGTAATGCTCGAAGACGACACCCTTGTCCTTTAGCGTGCGGGCAATGATGTCTATCTCGTCGCCAACATTCCACATCAGTGTCGTCGCCTTATTGGTGCCGGCATATTGGGACTGGTAAACGGTGATTTTCGTGTTGCCGCTGCGATAGGTAACCACTTCATCGCCTTCAACCGATTCCTTCTGCAAGCCGAGTGTGGCTTCGTAAAACGTCGCGGCAACCTTTACGTCCTTGACTGCGACCATCGTGATCGCTTCCTTGCTGTTCAGCATGTCAGTCTCCTCATTGAATTGCGTCTGGGAATCGATGCGCTTGTAGAAATATCACGATGGGCCCACGACGTAGTGCTTGTGTGACTTGTCGGCCGAATGATGGTTCGCGAACGTGAGCAAGTCTATCGGTAGCGAACATAGAAAAAGCCTGCAAATGACAGGTGTTTCGAAAAGAGAGGTTCTCGACTATCTAGCATGTGTGTTGCAGGCGGGGGTGTCGGGTCCCAAAACGAGGCCAGCCATGCCTTGCATGTGCGCCACATTCTTCTCAATCGCATTTGACATAATATAAATTATACGAATTAATGACCGCAAACGATTGTTGACATGAGAGGCAAAACTAAGAGGCTCGGTACACGCTTCGGGGCCTTTTTCTTTCAGAGAAACAGAAAAATGCGTTATCCGAATACTCGTTACGGCAACCGCACTGAATTGCATTATTACACCAAGGATTGATGGTTAAGGAAGTCGCCAAGCAGCTTCGACGGTCTGAAAAATCCGTGTCTGAATGGATGAACGGCGGCAGAAAAATTCCGTTTTGGGTACCAGAATTGTTCGCCTACGTCACATGGAAGCACAATTGAAGTTCCGACAAATGGAATTGATGGATATCGGGAACGACTAGGCACCGTAAAAGGCACTCTTATTCAGTTCGACAAAAAGCAACCTATCGAACGCATTCCCGATAATAGCGAGTCTGATTCGCTTCCAGACCTTGAACCAAGGCGTTACGCATGATCGCAGCACCCGGAAAAACATGATTAACGACTTCAGCATCATGCCGAGCTAGCGCCCGTTTCGAGTTATCAATTGAATCGATAATGGCCGGACATTGCTTCGGCGTGATGTTGATGTCTTGAATAACATCGGCTGACTTCATGCCGATTTTTTCGCACTGATAATCGGTATAGACTTTTTTACCGTCAGCGCCGATACATACCTTCACTTGCGCCGACGCAGAAGCAGCTGCGAAAAACAAAGCGAACGCTAAGACCTTCATTCAGCCACTCCCCGAATATTCTTATTTGGAGGATTTTATCAAATGCCTTGTCCGCGAACTACGATTTGCCCATGGAAGCGGCTCTTCATCATCGTACCGACTTCGCGCGCTCTTGAATTAAGCTAGCTTTATCCCTAATAAAACAGCCGCAGCCTTAAGGGATTCAATAGCTGGCAAAACATCAGCAGCAAACGACAACGTTGAGCACAACCCGCCCAGAAAAGTTTTCAGAATTGTCGACCGAGGCGATGTTTGTGTGGCTTCATCCTTGCTGGCTTCAATCAACTCTAGCACTTCAGTTTTGGTATCCTCGGAAAAATTAGCGCTAGCCGAT
>NZ_DATMTD010000092.1:0-15112 GCF_035565035.1 Oxalicibacterium sp.
TGAACTGGCGAACACGATCAAGAACAACCTCGCGGTCATTCCTCATCTCCAACTGGCAGACAATCCAGGCCGCTTCGAACCAGGCACCGGTGAAATCAACTACACCTACCTGTTCAAGTTCCTGGACGAAATCGGCTACAAAGGCTGGATCGGTTGCGAATACAAACCGAAAGCCGGCACCGTAGAAGGTCTCGGCTGGCGCGCAGCGCACGGCGTCTGATGTAACGCATCGATATTGAGCGGTCCGGCGGGCCGCTCAATATTTTTACAGCGTCCCGCACTACATATTCACTAAAAAATTTCAGGAGTCATCATCATGGCAAAAGTCGGATTTATCGGTTTGGGCATCATGGGCGCGCCAATGGCGCTTAACCTGCAAAAAGGCGGCCACAAGCTGTACCTGCACGATGTCAAGAATCCACCTGCAGAACTGATCGACGGCGGCGCGACTTCGTGCACGTCGGGTGCAGAAGTTGCCAAGCGCGCAGACATCATCATCACGATGGTGCCGGACACCCCGCACGTTGAAGCCGTGCTGTTCGGCCAGGACGGTGTTGCTGCCGGTTTGTCGGCTGGCAAAATCGTGGTCGACATGAGCTCGATTTCGCCAATCGCCACCAAGGGTTTCGCGAAAAAAATCAACGACCTCGGCTGCCAATACCTGGACGCACCAGTATCCGGTGGTGAAGTCGGTGCAAAAGCTGCATCGCTGACCATCATGATCGGCGGCTCGGAAGAAGCGTTCAACACCGTCAAGCCACTGTTCGAACTGATGGGCAAGAACATCACGCTGGTCGGCGGTAACGGCGACGGTCAAACTACCAAAGTAGCGAACCAGATCATCGTTGCACTGAACATCCAGGCTGTTTCCGAAGCCCTGTTGTTCGCATCGAAAGCCGGTGCCGATCCTGCCAAAGTGCGTCAGGCACTGATGGGCGGTTTCGCGAACTCGCGCATTCTGGAAGTACATGGCGAGCGTATGGTCAAGCGTACGTTCAACCCGGGCTTCCGTATCGAACTGCACCAGAAAGATCTGAACCTGGCATTGCAAGGTGCTAAAGCAATGGGCGTTTCGCTGCCAAACACGGCGAACACCCAGGAACTGATGAACGCCTGTGCAGCCAATGGCATGAGCGGCCTCGATCACTCGGCACTGTGCCGTGCAATCGAAATCATGTCGAACCACGAAATCGCCAAGGCGTAACCCGGTTCGATAGTAAGTGGTTTGAGACCGGCGTTGCGCTGATGTGCAATGCCGGTTGATTCCATGCCCAAGTTGCAGATTTTCCTAATTCTTAAAAAGTCATTCGCCACATGTCGATCGATCCACGCCAGTTTTTAAACGACCTGTACGCCACCGCAGTTGAAGCCGTGAGCCCACAGAAGTGCATGCCCGCTTACCTGCCCAAGCAATCGGCCAAGGGCCGCACGCTGGTGATCGGTGCCGGCAAAGGTGCCGCCGCCATGGCAAAAGTCGTTGAAGACAACTGGCCGGGCAAGGTCGAAGGACTGGTCGTCACGCGCTACGACCACGGCGCCGACTGCAAGCAGATCGAAGTCGTCGAAGCCGCACATCCGGTCCCGGATGAAGCAGGCCGCGCCGCAGCCGGTCGCATGCTGGAAATGGTCAAGGGTTTGACCGAAGACGACCTCGTGTTGTGTCTGATTACCGGGGGTGGCTCCGCATTGTTGAGCCTGCCCGGTGAAGGCATCACGCTCGAACAAAAACAGGCATTGAACAAGGCGTTGCTGAAGAGCGGTGCCACGATTTCCGAAATGAATTGCGTGCGCAAGCATCTGTCCGCAATCAAGGGCGGCCGTCTGGCACTCGCCTGTGCACCGGCACGTGTCGTGACGCTGCTGATTTCCGACGTGCCAGGCGACGATCCGGGCGTGATCGCATCGGGTCCGACGCTGCCTGATCCAACGACGTGCGAACAATCGCTGGCAATCCTGAAAAAGTACAACATCGACATTCCTGAAAACGTGCGCAAGCATCTGGAATCCGGTGCCGGTGAAACACCGAAGCCGGGCGACGCACGTTTCGCCCGCAATGAACATCACGTGATGGCCACCGCGCAGCACGCGCTGGAAGCCGCTGCGGCGAAAGCACGCGCAGCCGGTATCACGCCATACATCCTGTCGAACGATCTCGAAGGCGAATCGCGCGACGTCGGCATGGTGCACGCAGCACTGGCCAAGCAGGTCGCTAAATTCGGCCAGCCGTTTGCCAAACCATGCGTGATTCTTTCCGGTGGTGAAACCACCGTGACCGTACGCGGCAAAGGTCGCGGCGGCCGCAATGCAGAATTCCTGCTGAGCCTGGCCGTATCGTTGCAAGGCACGCCGGGCATTCATGCGCTGGCATGCGATACCGACGGTATCGACGGTTCCGAAGACAACGCTGGCGCGATCTATCAACCTGATTCGTGGACACGTGCCGCAGAAAACGGATTGAACGCCAAGGCCATGCTCGAAAACAATGACGGTTACGGCTTTTTCAGCGGTCTGGGCGATCTGATTGTCAGCGGCCCGACACGTACCAACGTTAATGATTTCCGAGCCATCCTGATTCTGTAAAGTATTCGCTGCTGTGCATCGTTGCGCGGCGGCACCCGATTTTTTCATTCTCACTTAAAAAGAAGACCTGTCATGAGACGTAATCGCAAAGCAAAAATCGTTGCTACCCTGGGCCCAGCAAGCGGCGATGTAGAAACCATCAACGCACTGTTTGAGGCTGGTGTGGACATGTTCCGCTTCAACTTCAGCCATGGTTCGCACGAAGATCACCGTGCACGTCACGAAATCGTTCGTGGCCTGGAAACCAAGTATGGTCGTCCTGTTTCGATCCTCGCTGACTTGCAAGGTCCGAAGATCCGCCTGGGTACGTTCACGGGCGACTCCGCCGTGCTGAAAGAAGGCGAACAATTTGTACTGGACCGCAATGAAGCGCCAGGCGATGCAACGCGTGTTTACCTGCCGCATCCTGAACTGTTTGCAGCCGTTGCAGCCGGTCAGAACCTGCTGTTCGACGATGGCAAAATTCGCGTCTCGATCGAAAGCAACTCGGGCGACCGCATCGTGACCCGCGTTACCACCGGTGGCAAGATTTCGAACCGCAAAGGCGTCAACGTGCCGGACGCGATCCTGCCGATTCCTGCCATGACCCCGAAAGATCTGATCGATCTGGAATTCGCTCTGTCGCTGGGCGTGGACTGGGTTGCGCTGTCGTTCGTGCAACAGGTTTCCGACATCGAAGATGCACGCAAGATCATCGGCGATCGCGCTTTGATCCAGTCGAAAATCGAAAAGCCGGCCGCGATGCTGGACATCGATGCAATCTGCAAGGCATCCGATTCCGTGATGGTTGCCCGTGGTGATCTCGGTGTTGAATTGCCGATCTCGCAAGTGCCACGTGCACAAAAGGAAATCATCCGTGTTTCGCGCAAATACGGTCGTCCGACCATCGTCGCCACCCACATGCTGGAATCGATGACCGAGTCGCCAATGCCGACCCGCGCAGAAGCGTCGGACGTCGCCAACGCGATCTACGAAGGCGCCGATGCAGTCATGCTGTCGGCAGAATCGGCAAGCGGTAAAAATCCGGTGCGCGCCGTACAAATGATGGATGCCATCATCAAGGAAGTGGAATCGGATCCGGCCTACCGCAAACTGCTGGACGCGCAGCAAGTCGCACCGCGTTCGACGCCGGAAGATGCGATCTGCAAGGCGTTGCTCGATGCAACCACGTCGCTCAACGCAGCCGGTACCGTGACATACACCAAGTCCGGCAGCACCAGCATGAGCGCTGCGCGTGTTCGTCCGAACACCTCCATCCTCAGCATCACGCCGGAACTCAAAACTGCGCGTCGTCTGGCATGGGTATGGGGCATTCACTCGGTCGTCGGCAAGGACGTGCATTCGGTTGACGAAATGGTCAGCGAAGCCGTGACCTCTGCTGTACGCGAAGGTTTTGCCAAGACAGGCGAATACATTGCTATTTCGGCGGGCTTGCCATTCGGCGAATCCGGCACCACCAATCTGTTGCATATCGCAACAGTGAAGTAATCAGTACGTGTCGGTTCTTGGGCGACGCCAGTTGTTTAAGAACTGACATGAATGGGCTGCGTTTTTCGCAAGGCACGGTCAGCCCATTCATGTCATTGCACGAAGCTTGATCCCGGTCAATGTGGATTGCGGTCGTAATTCATAAACTCGTGTGCAGTGGTTGTAGGTGTTTTTGTAGTTTGTTGCAGAAGTAAAAAGCTAGGGGTCCTAGGCAGGCCACACGTATGTCCTGCCGGGTGAGAAAAACCCTTGAACCTGATCTGGATAATGCCAGCGAAGGGAAGCTGCCGAGATAGATGGTTTGCATCCAACAATGCCGTCCCATCACCTCGAAACCTCCTTAGCTGGCTCCAAGCCAATTTGAAGTTAGCCAAGGAGCCAAAATGAACGCCAATCCAAAATTCCTGTCCGCCACGGCGACAGTCGACGAAGCAGCCATCCAGCCGCTGCCGAATTCCCGCAAGATCTACATCGAAGGTTCGCGCCCGGACATTCGCGTGCCGATGCGCGAAATCTCGCAATCCGATACCGCCGCATCCTTCGGTGCGGAAAAGAATCCTCCGATCTACGTGTACGACACGTCCGGTCCTTACACCGACCCTTCGGTGAAGATCGACATCCGTTCGGGTCTCGATACGCCGCGCCTGCCGTGGATTCTCGAACGCAAGGACACCGAGGAACTGCCGGGTCCGACATCGGAATACGGCATCGAACGTCTGAACGATCCGCAGTTGTCTGAGCTCCGATTTAACCTGCATCGCAAACCGCGCCGTGCACTGAACGGCAAGAACGTATCGCAGATGCACTACGCACGTCAGGGCATCGTCACACCGGAAATGGAATTCGTCGCGATTCGCGAAAACATGAATCGTCGCGTCTATCTGGAGGAACTGAAAGCCTCCGGCCCGAAAGGCGAAAAGCTTGCCGAACTGATGGGACGTCAGCATCCGGGCCAATCGTTCGGCGCATCGATTCCGCTGGAAATCACGCCGGAATTCGTGCGTGATGAAATCGCCCGCGGCCGTGCCATCATTCCTGCCAACATCAATCACCCTGAAATCGAACCGATGATCATCGGCCGTAATTTCCTCGTCAAGATCAACGCCAACATCGGCAACTCCGCCGTCACGTCGTCGATCGGCGAGGAAGTCGAGAAAATGACGTGGGCGATCCGCTGGGGCGGCGACAACGTGATGGATCTGTCGACCGGCAAGCACATTCACGAAACGCGCGAATGGATCATCCGCAATTCGCCGGTGCCGATCGGTACCGTGCCGATTTATCAGGCGCTGGAAAAGGTCAACGGCAAGGCCGAAGACCTGACGTGGGAAATCTTCCGTGACACATTGATCGAACAGGCCGAGCAGGGCGTCGATTACTTCACGATCCACGCCGGCGTGCGTCTGCAATACGTGCCGCTGACCGCAAAACGCATGACCGGCATCGTGTCGCGCGGCGGTTCGATCATGGCGAAATGGTGTCTCGCGCATCACAAGGAATCGTTCCTGTACGAACACTTCGAAGACATTTGCGAAATCATGAAAGCGTACGACGTGTCGTTCTCGCTCGGCGACGGCTTGCGTCCGGGTTCGATCTACGATGCGAACGACGAAGCGCAACTCGGCGAATTGAAAACGCTGGGCGAACTGACGCAGATCGCATGGAAGCATGACGTGCAAGTCATGATCGAAGGTCCGGGCCACGTGCCGATGCACCTGATCAAGGAAAACATGGACCTGCAACTGGAACAGTGCCATGAAGCGCCGTTCTACACGCTGGGCCCGTTGACCACTGATATCGCACCGGGTTACGACCACATCACGTCCGGCATCGGCGCCGCGCAGATCGGCTGGTACGGCACCGCAATGCTGTGTTACGTCACACCGAAGGAACACCTCGGCTTGCCGAACAAGGTCGACGTCAAGGACGGCATCATCACGTACAAGATCGCCGCGCATGCAGCGGACTTGGCAAAAGGTCATCCCGGCGCGCAAATCCGCGATAATGCCTTGTCGAAGGCGCGATTCGAATTCCGCTGGGAAGACCAGTTCAATATCGGGCTCGACCCGGACAAGGCGCGGGAATTCCACGACGAGACATTGCCCAAGGATTCTGCTAAAGTCGCGCACTTCTGCTCGATGTGCGGCCCGCATTTCTGCTCGATGAAAATCACGCAGGAAGTGCGCGATTACGCGGCTGCGCAAGGCATTTCCGAAATCCAGGCACTCAAGCAGGGCATGGAAGTCAAATCAATCGAGTTCGTCAAAAGCGGCTCGGAAATTTACCAAAAGCAATAATGTTTGAAATTGAATTGAACGGCGCGCCGCACCAGATCCACGACAAGCAAAATGTCGAGGAGCTGATCGCGGAGTTGTCGCTGGCCGGAAAGGCCGTGGCTGTGGCGATCAATCGCGAGATTGTGCCGCGCAGCGCATGGCCGCAGCGGCAACTGCAACCGGCTGATCGCGTAGACGTCGTCCGCGCCATCGGCGGCGGTTGAGCGTGACAATGCAGGGCGTTGTCGAATGCCCTGCATGTCGTTCTTTCTGTACCTGCACTGACGTGCATTCAGCCTCATCCGATATATCGCAATAAGCGAACACAGGAATCATCATGAGTAACCACGCGTCATTTTCCGACGAACCGTTTGTTGTCGCTGGAAAAACCTATCGCTCGCGTCTGCTGGTCGGCAGCGGAAAATACAAGGATCTTGCCGAAACGCGCGAAGCGAGCCTGGCCAGCGGTGCGGAAATCGTTACCGTCGCAATCCGTCGCGTCAACATCGGGCAGGACCCGAACGCGCCGAGCCTGCTCGACGTGCTGCCACCATCCGAATTCACGCTGCTGCCAAATTCCGCCGGCTGCTACAACGCGGCTGATGCGGTCTACACGCTGCAACTCGGCCGTGAAATTCTCGGTGGCCACAAGCTGTGCAAGCTCGAAGTACTGGGCGACGAAAAGACCTTGTTCCCGAACATGCCGGAAACCTTGAAAGCCGCCGAAACATTGGTCAAGGACGGTTTCGACGTCATGGTCTATTGCAGCGACGATCCGATTCAGGCGCGCATGCTGGAAGACATCGGTTGCGCCGCGATCATGCCGCTGGCATCGCTGATCGGTTCCGGCATGGGCATTCTGAATCCGTGGAACCTGTCGCTGATCATCGAGCAGTCGAAAGTACCGGTGATCGTCGACGCCGGTGTTGGTACTGCATCCGATGCAGCGATCGCAATGGAACTTGGTTGTGATGGCGTGCTGATGAATACCGCGATTGCCGGTGCACAGGATCCTGTGCGCATGGCATACGCAATGAAGCTTGGTATCGAAGCCGGTCGCAACGCTTATCTGGCGGGACGCATTGCCAAAAAATTTGCCGCATCGCCATCGTCGCCGATGGCGGGGCGCGTGGTTTGATCCGAAGGGAGCGCACATGAACACCGCACAAAAGTTGCATGGTCTGTACCTCGTCACACCTGACTGGGACGATACCCGCAAGTTGCTGGAAGCAACCGAACTCGCGTTGAAGGGCGGTATCGCATTGCTGCAATACCGGCACAAGACTGCCGATGCCGCGCAACGTCAGGAGCAGGCGGAATGTCTGCAGGCGTTGTGCCGCAGCTATCAGGTGCCTTTCATCATCAACGATCACGTCGAGTTGTGCATGAGCCTCGATGCGGACGGCATTCACGTCGGCGGCACCGACAAGTCGGTTGCGGATGTACGTGCGTTGATCGGCCCGGACAAGATTCTTGGCTCGTCGTGCTACGGCGATCTGCAACTGGCGTTGTCGGCACAGGCAGCCGGCGCCAGCTATGTCGCGTTCGGCGGATTCTATCCGTCGAAGGTCAAGAAGTATCCGGTAACGACGCCGCCAACCATCGTCAGCGACTGGAAAGCACAGGGCAAAGTACCGAGCGTTGTGATCGGTGGCATGACGAAGGAGAATTCGGCACCGCTGGTGAAGAACGGTGCCGACATGGTGGCCGCCATCAGCAGTATTTATCTGGCAGGCGACCCGCAGCGCGCAGTACAGGAATTCAACGCGCTGTTTGCCTGATTCCATCCGGCGCTGTCGCTGCAGCGGATCGGATAATCGAATATCCTTCTGCCTTCAACGCCATTCATACGACAAAAGGATTTTTCATGCGTGCCATCGAGATTACTCAACCCGGCCCACCAGACGTTCTGAAACTGTGCGATCGCCCGGTTCCTGAACCGAAAGCCGGTGAAGTACTGATCAAGGTGCACGCAGCGGGCATCAATCGTCCTGACGTGTTGCAGCGTACCGGCAACTATCCGGTACCGAAGGGCGCATCGGATCTGCCGGGTCTGGAAGTCTCCGGCGAAATCGTCGGTGGCGATCTCGAGGAAACTGGTTTCAAGCAGGGCGACATGGTATGCGCCCTCGTCCAGGGTGGCGGTTACGCCGAATATTGCACGGCGCCGTTCGAACAATGCCTGCCGATTCCGGAAGGGCTGGATGCAGTCGAGGCAGCGTCGCTGCCGGAGACGTTTTTCACCGTCTGGAGCAATGTGTTCGACCGCGTCGGTCTGAGCGGCAACGAAACCTTCCTCGTGCAGGGCGGCACTTCCGGTATCGGCGTAACCGCGATCCAGATCGCGGCGGCACTCGGTCATCGCGTATTCGCCACTGCCGGCAGCGACGAGAAATGTCGCGCGTGCGAAGTGATGGGTGCCGAACGCGGCATCAACTACAAGACGGAAGATTTTGCCGAAGTGGTCAAGGCAGCGACCAACGGTAAAGGCGTGGATGTGATTCTCGACATGGTTGGTGGCGATTACACCGATCGTGAAATCCGCTGCCTCGCCGATGACGGCCGTCTGGTTTTCATCGCGCTGTTGGGCGGCAACAAGGCGACGATCAGTCTCGGACAGATTTTGTTGCGTCGCCTGACGATCACCGGCTCGACCTTGCGTCCGCGACCGATCGCGTTCAAGGCGGCCATCGCCGATCAGTTGCGAGCACGTGTCTGGCCATTGTTATCAGCAGGCAAGATCAAACCCGTCATTTACCAGACCTTCCCGCTGGAAGAAGCGGCGCAGGCGCATGCGTTGATGGAAAGCAGTGCGCACATCGGCAAGATCGTCTTGAAGGTGGTGTGATTCACGATCGCATTGCGATTCGACAAAAAGCCCGGGATTTTCCGGGCTTTTTTGTTTTGGCCGCAGAGCGCGTGCCGATATGAAATCCCGTTTTGAACTTCACGCTTTCTTTTTCGGTGCGCCCTTGGGAAGGTCGTTCAACAGTCTTCCGGGTTTCGGATTGTAACGAACCAGGCGTTCGATCAGTTCCGGTCCTTCTTCCAGCAGGAAGTCCTTGAATGCCTGTGCGACGGGCGGCAGTCGCTTGTTCTTGCGATGCACGACATACCAGTTCAGCATCACGGGGAATCCTTCGACGTCCAGCACCGCCAGACTGCCGGCCTGCAATTCCAGACTGATCGTATGCGCCGACAAAAAGCTGATGCCCATGCCGGCGATGACGGCTTGCTTGATGGTTTCGGTACTGCGAATTTCCATCGCGATGTTGATCTCCGGCAGACGTCCGGCAAATCCTTCCTCCATCGAATTCCAGGTATCCGATCCTTTTTCGCGCACAACGAACGGCTCATGCATCAATGCACTGATCGGAATGTTTTTTTGCGAGACCAGGTGATGATCTGGCGGCGCCACGATGACATACGGGTGCGGCGCAAACGGTTCGTTGACGGTATCCATGTCGACCGGCGGTCGCACCATGATCGCCAGATCGGTAAAGTTGTTGGCGAGCTGGTTCAGCAGGCCGTCGCGATTGTGTACGGAAAGATTCAGGGTCACGCCTTGATGGCTGCGCGCGAATTCCACCAGCAGGCGCGGGAAGAAGTAATCGCCTGCACTGATTACGGCGACATTCAGTTTGCCCCCGGTGATGCCCTTGAATTGCGTCATGGCATCTTCAGCTTCCTGAAATTGCTGGATGATCGCGCGGCTGTAATGCAGTAATTCGGCGCCGCCCGGCGTCAGGTAGATTTTCTTGCCGAGCTGTTCGAACAGCGCCAGACCGGCATGTTCCTCCAGCTTTTTCACTTGCGTGGAGACGGCCGGCTGCGTCAGATGCAACTCTTCTGCGGCGCGGGAAAAACTCAGATGGCGGGCCACGGTCTCGAAGACCTTCAATTGCCGCAATGTTGCATTTTTCATATGACGACTTGCCAGCTATAAATCCGAGGGAATTATTATGATTAAATACTTTAACTATGCCTAATCATTTTTTGTCCCTAAGATGCAAGCCAACCCGAATAACCTTCGGGTGAATACAGAAACTTTGGCTTCGGTCGGTGCGTGGCCATTTTGCATTTGGCCTCTTCCGGGGTATAACGCTATTTCTGACTGGCGACGAAAGTCGTCAAGCATGACCGCCGATGGGCTTTCGCAGATGATCCGGTAACGGAGCAGGAATGCGAAATTGAAACGGCGTTGAGCATGGCGTCGCACATAGGTGCAGCATGATCTGATGCACCTGTGATCGCGATGCGAAGTATTGCACTGCGCACTTCAACTGACCTGTTCGATGTCGCGCCGCGTGCAGTATGCCGCTCTTCCATTTTTGTTCATGAGGCAAAAGAGGTGTTGCCTTCCTAAGCGGGCTAATTCCTGTCGGCTGCAGGTTTGCCGAAGTTGGCTGCTGTTAAGGCTGCAAATATCGAATCTTAACCGCGGTCAAGGCGTTCGGACGGCGCTTCTCGGACAATCCTCGGCACCGTTTTAATTCAAGTCGGGAATTGCTAGAATAGCTGTCTTTTTGCTGGGAATATCGACGGTTTTTGCGTGGATTGGTGCAAAAAATATCGTAGCGAATCGCTGCTAAAAATTGGTTATCAATAAGGACGATCATGAATATCCACGAGTATCAAGGGAAAGAAATACTGCGTAAGTACGGTGTGACCACACCGAAAGGCTTTCCATGTTTCTCCGTAGACGAGGCTGTACAGGCTGCTGAAAAACTGGGCGGCAAGGTTTGGGTTGTCAAGGCGCAAATTCACGCTGGCGGTCGCGGTAAAGGCGGTGGCGTCAAAGTGGCGAAGTCGCTGGACGAAGTGCGCAAGTACGCCAACGACATCCTCGGCATGACTTTGGTCACGCATCAGACCGGCCCTGAAGGCCGCCTGGTCAAACGTTTGCTGATCGAAGAAGGCGCGGACATCAAGAAAGAACTGTACGTCGGCATGGTCGTCGATCGCGGTAGCCAGCGCGTTGCGCTGATGGCATCGAGCGAAGGCGGCATGGACATCGAACACGTCGCAGAACACACTCCTGAAAAAATTCACAAGGTATTCATCGATCCAGTCAAAGGTCTGCTCGACAGCGAAGCGGACGACATCGCTCGCAAGATCGGCGTGCCTGAAGGTTCGGTTCCGCAAGCACGCGCATTCATGCAAGGCCTGTACAAGGCATTCGACGAGTCCGACGCATCGCTGGCTGAAATCAACCCGCTGATCGTGACCGGCGACGACCGTATCGTTGCATTGGACGCGAAATTCAACTTCGACTCCAACGCCATGTATCGTCATCCTGAAATCCAGGAAATGCGCGATCTGGACGAAGAAGATGCAGCTGAAATCGAAGCATCGAAATTCGACCTGACGTACATCTCGCTCGATGGCAACATCGGCTGCCTGGTGAACGGCGCCGGTCTGGCAATGGCAACCATGGACGTCATCAAGCTGTACGGCGGCGAGCCAGCCAACTTCCTCGACGTCGGCGGCGGTGCCACGACCGAGAAAGTCACAGAAGCGTTCAAGATCATGTTGAAAAACCCGGACATCAAGGCGATTCTGGTCAACATCTTCGGCGGCATCATGCGTTGCGACGTGATCGCAAACGGCGTGATCGCGGCGGCGAAACAGGTCGATCTGCAAGTTCCACTGGTCGTTCGCATGGCGGGCACCAACGAAGAACTCGGCAAGAAAATCTTGGCAGAATCCGGCCTTCCGATCATCACGGCTAACAACATGGCTGAAGCGGCAGAAAAAGTCGTCAACGCATCGCAGGGGAAATAAGCAATGTCTATCCTGATCAACAAAGACACCAAAGTCATCACCCAAGGTATCACCGGCAAAACCGGTCAGTTCCACACCAAGATGTGTATCGAATACGCAAACGGTAAAAACTGTTTCGTCGCTGGCGTGAACCCAAAGAAACCTGGCGAATCGTTCGAAGGCGTGCCGATTTACGCATCGGTTGCTGAAGCAAAATCAGAAACGGGCGCGACCGTTTCCGTCATCTACGTTCCGCCTCCGTTCGCTGCCGCAGCGATCGACGAAGCGGTCGACGCAGGCGTCGATCTGGTCATCTGCATCACCGAAGGTATCCCGGTCCGTGACATGATTCGCACCAAGCAACGCATGGAAGGCAAGAAAACCCTGCTGCTCGGCCCGAACTGCCCAGGCCTGATCACCCCAGACGAAATCAAGATCGGCATCATGCCAGGTCACATCCACAAGAAAGGTCGCATCGGCGTCGTTTCGCGTTCGGGTACGTTGACCTATGAAGCCGCTGGGCAGCTGGCTGAATTCGGCCTCGGTCAATCGACCGTCGTCGGTATCGGTGGCGATCCGGTTTCGGGTCTGAAACACATCGACGTGCTGCGCATGTTCAACGATGATCCTGACACCGACGCAGTCATCATGGTCGGTGAAATCGGCGGCGATGCAGAAGAAACCTGCGCACGCTGGATCAAGGACAACATGAAGAAACCGGTTGTCGGCTTCATCGCCGGCGTTACCGCGCCTCCAGGCAAACGCATGGGCCACGCCGGTGCGATCATTTCCGGTGGTAAAGGTACGGCGCAAGAGAAGCTGGCAGTCATGGAAGCGTGCGGCATCAAAGTCACGCGCAATCCATCCGAAATGGGTCGTCTGCTGAAGTCGGTTCTGTAATAAAAAATCCCCGATCCTGTTCGGGGATGAACGCATTATCAGCGCATCCGCAGGTGCAAATTGTTCGACCCGCGGATGCCGTTTCATCGATTATCGGGCGGTATGCATGCCTGAATGCAACGCCCACTTCCGATAGACGCGACGATTGGCCGCGTTTATAATTTCGGCACTTTTAGAGAAGAGAAAAAAATGTCACAACGTTGGGTCCGTTTCAGTCACGCTGGCAATACGCAATTTGGTACGCTTGAAGGCGACAACATTCAAGTGTTCACTGGCGACATGTTTGCCAATCCGGTCAAGACCGACACCGTGTTGAACATCAACGACGTCAAGTTGTTGATGCCGGCCCAGCCGACCAAGATCATCGCCATGTGGAACAACTTCCACGCGCTGGCAAAAAAACTGAATCTGGCAGATCCTGCAGAGCCGCTGTATCTGATCAAATCCCCGAATTCCTACCTGAACCCAGGTGAAACCATCGAGAAGCCGCCAACCGATGAAAAAATCGTGTTTGAAGGCGAGCTCGGTATCGTCATCGGCAAAACCGCAAAACGCGTTTCGGAAGCAGATGCACTGAACTACGTGTTCGGTTACACCGCTGCCAACGACGTGACGGTTGCCGACATCCTGAATCGCGATGCATCGTTCGCGCAATGGGTTCGTGCCAAAGGTCTGGACACGTTCTGCCCGTTCGGCCCGACGATCGCAACCGATCTCGATCCAACCACGCTCGTAGTAAAAACCATTTTGAATGGCGACGTTCGACAAGACTATCCGATCAGCGACATGCGCTTTTCGGTACAACAACTGGTCAGTCTGATTTCCGCCGATATGACGCTGAATCCTGGCGATATCATCCTGTGCGGCACCTCCGTTGGTGTTGGCTCGATGAAGCCGAACAGCGTCATTAAAATCGAGATCGCCGGTATCGGCGAACTCGTCAACGATTTTAAATAATAGTCGTAGAGGCCAAGTATGAAAATTGCAGTTATCGGCGCCGGTGCAATCGGCGGTTATGTTGGCGTGAAGCTGGCATTGGCAGGTGAAGACGTTACCTTCATCGTGCGCGGTGCAAACCTGGAAGCCATTCGCAAGAACGGCGCCAAGTTGATCATGCATGACGGTACCGAACACGTTGCATCCAACGTCAAGGCAACCAACAATTACGACGAAGCCGGTCATCAGGACATCGTTGTATTGGCAATGAAGGCGCACCAGCTGGAAGCCATCGCTGACGATCTGCCAAAACTGATCGGACCGGAAACCGTTATCGTCACGATGCAGAACGGTATTCCATTCTGGTACTTCCACAATCACGGCGGCAAGCTGGCTGGCACCTGCGTCAAGAGCGTGGATCCGACCGGTACCATCACCGCTAAGATTCCGGCTGACCGTGTTCTCGGTTGCGTCGTTTATCCGGCATCCGAACTGATCGCTCCAGGCGTCATCAAGCACATCGAAGGCGATCGTTTCCCTATCGGCGAACTCGACGGTTCGATCAGCGAACGCGCAACCCGTGTTTCGGAATGCTTTACCAACGCCGGCTTCAAGGCACCTGTGCTGGACAATATCCGCGCCGAAATGTGGCTCAAGCTGTGGGGTAACCTGACGTTCAATCCGATCAGTGCGCTGTCGCACTCGACGTTGCAAGACATCTGTCAGTATCCATTGAGCCGCGAACTGGCTGCTGCAATGATGACCGAAGCGCAGACCGTTGCGAACAAGCTTGGCATCGAATTCCGTGTGCCGCTCGAGAAGCGTATTGCAGGTGCAGAGAAGGTCGGCAAGCACAAGACCTCGATGCTGCAGGATGTGGAAGCCGGTCGTGATCCTGAAATCGATGCGCTGGTTGGTTCGGTGGCAGAACTCGGTCGTTTGACCGAAACACCAACGCCGCATATCGATACCGTGTTCGCGCTGGTCAAGCTGTTGGCAAAGACGATGGGTGAAGAAACCGGTCAAGTAAAAATGCAGAAATGTGGCTGATGACCGCAAGGTGAATCAATAATAAAAACGCCCATGACGATGCTTGTTTCTCATGGGCGTTTTCACGTACGCAAGCGATATGTCATCTGTGTGAGATATATGTATTTGTAAAATGACTC
>NZ_DATMTD010000093.1:0-37695 GCF_035565035.1 Oxalicibacterium sp.
GTTTGATGGTGGGTGTTGGCGTGGCATGGCTGGTCGGTGTACTGAATCGCTGGCTGGTTGCCGTGGCGGGCGAAGATCCGGGCGTCCAGATTCTGATCAGCTTGCTGGTGCCGTTTGCCGCCTATCTGGTATCGGAAAAAATGAATGTCTCGGGCATTCTGGCAGCCGCCGCTGCCGGCATGACCACACATTACGCAGACTTGCTGGGAAGGCGACTTGCTTCGACCCGCATGCAGCGCGTCGCTGTCTGGGACACGATTCAGATGACATTGAACGGGGTGATCTTCGTCATTCTTGGCGCGCAATTGCGTACGACCGTTGAAGGACTGCCTGCCGTGGCGTCCGAGATGGGATTGAG
Organism: Oxalicibacterium sp.; assembly: GCF_035565035.1. Lineage (GTDB taxonomy): Bacteria > Pseudomonadota > Gammaproteobacteria > Burkholderiales > Burkholderiaceae_D > Oxalicibacterium. The sequence continues at coordinate 359 of NZ_DATMTD010000093.1, forward strand.
TACCGCGTGGTGGTTGCTGCTGTATGTGCTGGCCATTACGCTGGTGTTGGCGATTCTGCGTTTTCTCTGGGTCTGGAGCTCGCTGAAGTTCACGCTATTTCGCAAGCGACGTAATCCCGACGCGCCGAAACCTTCGTTACGCCTGTTGTTGATGACGGCGTTTGCCGGCGTACGCGGCGCGGTGACGTTGGCCGGCATTTTGACATTGCCATTGCTGATGCCGGATGGCGGAGCGTTTCCAAAAAGGGATTTGCTGATTTTTCTGGCGAAAGGTGTGATTCTGTTGTCACTGTTGAGTGCCAGCATTGCGCTGCCGTTATTGACCCGTAACCTGAAATTCATGCCGGAGCCGATGTTCGGTGGGGAGGAGGGACAGGCCAGAGTGGCTGCTGCGGAAGCGGCGTTGCGCCATTTACGTCATGTTGCGATCGCAGATGCGGAAAAGGACAACGCAATACGCCTGGAAGCGGCAACACGCGTTGCAGAGTTGTACAAGCGAAGGCTGGATTACGGCCTCAGCGACGGCGACGATGCAAGGCGCGCGCGGGAACTGGCGGAAGCAGAACGCAATTTGCGGCTGGAAGCGATTCATGCCGAGCGCGAGGAGTTGTTCCAGATGTGGTTGAACAACCGGCTCGACGATTCAACGCATCGCCGTTTGCTGCGCGAACTGGATTTGATCGAAAGTGCGCTGTCGCGCAATACCGAGCATTGATTGCCTGTACGCGCCTCGCAAGGGCGGCTGATTTATAATGGCGGGTTCCGCCCACGCGATGCGTGACTGATTTTCGGCATTTTTCTGCATGATCCGGCATTTATCGTGACTTACAGCGTAAAAGAAATTTTCTACACCTTGCAGGGCGAGGGCGCACATGCCGGACGTCCGGCGGTGTTTTGCCGTTTTTCCGGCTGCAATCTGTGGACCGGGCGTGAAAGCGATCGCGCCGCGGCTGTGTGCCAGTTCTGCGATACCGATTTTGTTGGTACTGATGGAGAAGGCGGGGGGAAATTCGCCGATGGCGCTGCGCTGGCAACCATAATCAATGCGCTCTGGCCCGCGTCGTATGTGGCCAGCAAGTATGTCGTTTTTACTGGCGGCGAGCCGTTGCTGCAACTGGATGCGGCGCTGATCGATGCGATGCACGCAGCCGGTTTTGAAATCGCCATTGAAACCAACGGCACCTTGCCGGTGCCGGCCGGCGTTGACTGGATTTGCGTCAGCCCCAAGATGGGCTCCAAACTGGTCGTGCAACGGGGAAGCGAGATCAAGGTCGTCGTTCCGCAAGCCGGCCAATCTCTGGCCGATTACGAGCAACTCGCCTTCGGGCATTTTTTTGTGCAGCCGATGGATGGTCCACTGGCGGAAGAGAATACAAAACTTGCCATCGATATCTGCAAGCGCAATCCGAAATGGAAATTGAGCCTGCAGACCCACAAACTTTTACAGATACCCTGACGTTCACAAATCATTGCCATGCTAACCATTACCCGCAAGCTCGAATTCGACGCCGGCCACCGTATTCCCGATCACAAGAGCCAGTGCCGCAACCTGCATGGCCATCGCTATACGCTTGAAATCACGCTCCTCGGTGCGGTCATCGATGTCGAAGGCAGTTCCGACAACGGCATGATCATGGATTTTTCCGACATCAAGGCGTTGGCGAAACAGCATCTGATCGACGTCTGGGATCATGCCTTCCTCGTCTACGAGAAGGATGAAAAAGTGCGTTCTTTCCTGGAAAGCATTCCCGGCCACAAGACCGTGATCATCGACCGCATTCCAACCGTGGAAAATCTGGCGCAAACAGCATTCGATATTCTGAATGCCGCCTACAAGGATCGCTACGGCACGGGTCTGCGTCTGCACAAGCTGGTGCTGCACGAAACGCCCAACTGCTGGGCGGAAATCACGGCGGAAGATTAAACATACGCATGGACGCCACGCTGCAACCCGTGACGCAGGATGCGATCTGGATGCGACTGGCACTGGATCAGGCGCGTAATGCATGGGCGCTGGGGGAAGTGCCGGTTGGTGCCATCGTCGTCAAGGATGGCGAAGTGGTGGCAACCGGCTTCAACCAGCCGATCGGCACACACGATCCGACCGCACACGCCGAGATCATGGCGTTGCGTGCGGCAGCTACGATTCTCGGCAACTATCGTCTGCCCGGTTGTGAACTGTTCGTCACGCTGGAACCATGTGCCATGTGTTCCGGCGCAATGATGCATGCGCGACTTGCACGTGTCGTCTATGGCGCAAGCGATCCGAAAACAGGCGCCTGCGGCTCCATCGTCAATCTGTTCGAACAGAACCAGTTGAACCACCATACGCAATTGACCGGCGGTGTGCTGGCCAACGAGTGTGGCGCATTGCTGAAAGAATTCTTTGCCGCCCGCCGACGCGATGCGCAAGCGGCCAGAAACGAGAACCCGACACAGAGTTGACGAACGTCGTGAGCGTCTCGATTTTCAGTCGTGTCGATGGTATCGTATGGCAACGATGTGACAGTGCTAGCGTCGTCGGACATCGAGCACATCGTTGCTGATTATTTTCGAACAACCGTCAACATCTCACGCGCGGCAATGACCGCGGCAGTTTAGGAAATCACGACTTGCCCATCATTCAAGTAAACGATCTGGATATCGCCTACGAAACACAAGGCGATTCGCGTAATCCCCCGATTCTGCTGATTGTCGGCCTCGGTATGCAACTGGTCTCCTGGCCGGATTCCTTTTGCGACGCGCTGGTGCAGCGCGGGTTCTACGTGATTCGTTTCGACAATCGTGACAGTGGCCTGTCCACCAAACTGCATCATCTTGGCAAACCGAACACCTTGCTGGCGGTACTCAAGATGGCGTTGCGAATGAAGCTGTCTGCCGGCTACCGGCTGGACGATATGGCTGACGATGCAATCGGCCTGCTCGATGCGCTGGGAATCGACAAGGCGCACATTCTCGGCGTATCGATGGGCGGCATGATTGCGCAAATCGTTGCCGCACGCTATCCGACGCGCACTCTCAGTCTGACTTCAATGATGTCCACCAGCGGACGTCGAGGTCTGCCGGGACCGACGCCTGCTGCCCGCAAGGTATTGTTCGCTGTGCCGCCAAACGATCCGGTCGCAATTGTCGATCATTTCGTTCACACGATCGAAGTGATCGGCAGCGCGCAATACCCGACATCACGCGCGACGTTGAAGGAGCGCGTCGCCCGCTCGGTCGAGCGCAGCCTTGAACCCGTTGCCACGTCACGGCAGTTGCTGGCGATCGGTGCCTCCGGCGACCGCGTTGCCTTGCTGAAAACCATTTCTGTTCCCACGCTGGTAATTCACGGCACTGCCGATCCGTTGATTCCAATCGATTGCGGTCGTGAAACTGCGAAGCTGATACCGAATGCGGTCATGCATGAAATCGAAGGAATGGGACACGATTTGCCGGATCAACTGAATGACATGCTGGCCGAACTGATCAGCGAACATTGTCATGTCGGCGTTTGCGCATCGATCGAAAAATGAACGCGGAACTAAACCGGAATATCCGGCAATTGCTCGCATCGCGCAGTTTGGACCAGCCGTCGATCGCCATCGTTGCCCCCAGCGGTTATGCGCCGCAGGCAGATGCAATTGAACGCGGCATGGCGACATTGCGGGAGCAGGGTTGTCGCGTGCGTAATTTTTCCGATCCGGAGCGAAAGTTTCAGCGTTTTGGCGCGAGTGACGACGAACGCATCGCGCAGTTGTACGCCGCGGCGGGCGACCCGGATGTCGACGTCGTCCTCGCATTGCGCGGCGGTTATGGCTTGTCGCGTTTGTTGCCGGCGCTGGATTTTTCAGCGCTTGCAGCGAGCGGAAAGTTGTTTGTCGGCCATAGCGACTTTACCGCGCTGCAAATGGGTTTGCTGCAGCATGGCGGCGTCAGTTTTTCTGGTCCGATGCTGTGCGACGATTTTGTCCGCGACGAGTTGAGCAGTTACACGTTGAACGATTTCTGGCAATGCCTGACGCAGCCAGAGCATCGGGTAAGCGGCGAGGCTGCCGATAATCCCGATATCGATGTGGCTGGCACGTTGTGGGGTGGCAATCTCGCAATGCTCACGCATCTGGCGGGCTCGCCCTGGCTACCGGACGTTGCGAACGGTATTCTCTTCGTCGAGGACATCAATGAACATCCTTACCGCGTCGAACGCATGATGCTGCAATTGCTGCATGCAGGCGTACTGGAAAAACAGGCGGCGGTGTTGCTTGGCGACTTTTCCGGCTACCGGTTGACCGATTACGACAACGGATACGATTTTGTCCGGATGGTGGCTTATCTGCGTGCGCAATTGCCGGTGCCCGTACTGACCGGATTGCAGGTCGGACACGGACGCGACAAGGCAACGCTGGCAATCGGCGCAAATGCGACCTTGAAATCGGCTGGCGGGCGCTTCACGCTGCAAATGTCCGGCTATCCTCATCTGGCCTGAACCCGGTACGACTGAAGGCCGCGTATCAGGCCGATCGGCTTTCCTGAGGGCAGGCTCGGAACTCGGCCTCTGCCGATGGTAAAATAGCGGGCTTGTAATTCATCTCATCAAAGGTTTTCTTCAGTGCTTTCCACCGCAAATATCACGATGCAGTTCGGCCCCAAGCCGTTGTTCGAAAACATTTCCGTCAAGTTCGGCGATGGCAATCGTTACGGCCTGATCGGCGCCAACGGCTGCGGCAAATCGACCTTCATGAAAATCCTCGGCGGCGATCTGGAGCCGTCGGCCGGTAACGTGATGCTCGACCCCAACGAACGTCTCGGCAAATTGCGTCAGGACCAGTTCGCGTTCGAGGAAATGCGCGTGCTGGATGTCGTGATGATGGGGCACACCGAAATGTGGGCGGCGATGTCCGAGCGCGACGCGATTTATGCCAATCCGGACGCGACAGACGAAGACTACATGAAGGCTGCCGACCTCGAAGCGAAGTTCGCCGAGTACGACGGCTATACAGCGGAAGCGCGCGCAGGCGAATTATTGCTGGGCGTTGGCGTTCCGATCGACCAGCATCAGGGTCCGATGAGCGCGGTTGCCCCGGGCTGGAAGCTGCGTGTCTTGCTGGCGCAGGCGCTGTTCTCGAATCCCGACATCCTGCTGCTTGACGAACCAACCAATAACCTCGACATCAACACGATTCGCTGGCTGGAAGATGTGCTGAATCAGCGCAATTCCACGATGATCATCATTTCCCATGATCGTCACTTCCTGAATCAGGTCTGCACGCACATGGCCGACATGGATTACGGCACGCTGAAGGTTTATCCGGGCAATTACGACGACTACATGCTGGCGTCGTCGCAGGCACGTGCGCAGCAACTTGCCAATAACGCAAAGGCAAAAGACAAGGTCGCGGAGCTGCAGGATTTCGTGCGTCGCTTCGCCGCAAACAAATCCAAGGCGCGTCAGGCAACGTCGCGTGCCAAGCAGATCGAGAAGATCAAGGTCGAGGACGTCAAGCCGTCGAGCCGTGCAAACCCGTTCATTCGCTTTGACGGCGAAAAGAAACTGCATCGTCTGGCGGTTGAAGTCGAAGGACTCACGAAAAAATACGACCGCACGATTTTCAATCACGTCAATTTACTGGTTGAAGCCGGCGAGCGCATCGCCATCATTGGTGCCAATGGTGCCGGTAAAACCACGTTGTTACGCTGCATCGGCGGTGCCGATATCACCGGTCTGGATGCCGATAGCGGCAAGGCGAAATGGGCGGAAAACGCGAATGTCGGTTACATGCCGCAGGATCCGACCGAAGACTTTGCCAGCGACAAGAACCTGACGGACTGGATGGGACAATGGACGCAGGAAGGCGACGACGATCAGGCCGTGCGTTCGATTCTGGGGCGTCTGCTGTTTGGTGGCGACGATGTGAAGAAATCGGTCAAGGTATTGTCCGGCGGTGAAAAAGGTCGGATGACCTATGGCAAGTTGATGCTTGGTCGCCACAATGTGTTGTTGATGGACGAGCCTACCAATCACATGGACATGGAATCGATCGAATCGCTGAACGTTGCCCTGGAAAAATATGCGGGCACCCTGATTTTCGTCTCGCACGATCGCGAATTCGTTTCATCGCTGGCAACACGCGTGCTTGAAGTGAAGGACGGCGAAATCATCGACTTCCAGGGCACTTATGAGGATTATCTGTCGAGCCAGGGCATTCAGTAAGCGCAGGGACAGACAGGGCGCGATTCGGCAATTGCCGGTCGCGCTTTTTCTATTTCGAGTCGCCGCAGCGCAAGTCACTCCTGCCCTCGCTACAATCACGGCCATATACGAATAACGCTACAATTTGCCGAACCATGTTGTGTCGGGATTTTCCCGAACACGAACGACATGCAAAGCAAGACCTCGTTTCCTTGATCAGCCATGCAAATTCAGCCAATCAAAACCATTGAATTCGAACGTCCCCAGATGGAAAGCGGCACAAGTTGTGTCGCCAACGCCTGGGCGCGCACACCGGCCATGCCGTCGCAGGAAGAGAAGATCGCCTTGAAGGCGCGCATCAAGCAGTTGCTGAAGGAGCGCGAGGCGGTGCTCGTTGCACACTACTATGTTGACGCCGATCTGCAGGATCTGGCGGAAGAAACGGGCGGTTGTGTTTCCGACTCGCTGGAAATGGCACGCTTCGGTCGCGATCATCCGGCCAGGACGCTGATCGTTGCCGGCGTCAAATTCATGGGTGAGACGGCCAAGATACTGAGCCCGGAAAAAACCATCCTCATGCCCGATCTGGACGCGACCTGTTCGCTCGATCTCGGTTGTCCGGCCGAAGAATTCACCGCGTTCTGCGATGCGCATCCGGATCGTGTCGTGGTCGTTTATGCCAACACCAGTGCCGCGGTCAAGGCGCGCGCCGACTGGATGGTGACGTCGTCGATCGGCCTGAAGATCGTCGAACACCTGCATGCGCAGGGCAAGAAAATCCTGTGGGCGCCGGACAAGCATCTCGGCGGCTATATCCAAAAGCAGACCGGTGCCGACATGCTGTTGTGGCAAGGCTCATGCCTTGTGCACGATGAGTTCAAGGCAGTCGAACTGGAACTGCTGAAGAAGGAACATCCGCTGGCCAAAGTGCTGGTGCATCCGGAATCACCAGCAGCTGTCGTCGAACTGGCCGACGCGATCGGTTCGACCTCGCAGCTGATTCACGCAGCACAAACCATGGACGCACCGGAATTCATCGTCGCCACCGACAACGGCATCCTGCACAAGATGAAAGCCGCCGCGCCGGGCAAGATATTCATCGATGCGCCGACTGCCGGCAACAGTGCCACCTGCAAGAGCTGCGCGCATTGTCCATGGATGGCAATGAACGGGTTGCAGAACCTGCTCGACGTGCTTGAAACCGGCCGCAATGAAATTCATGTCGATCCCGAGATCGGTCGCAAGGCAACGGTCTGCATCGACCGCATGCTGGATTTTGCCGCTGCGCAAAAAGCCAATGTTCGTCCATCCGGCGATCTGGCAAAGGAACAGAAGCTGTTTTCGGGAATCGGCCCGGCATGAGCACGCTGAAAAATCCGTATGCCCCGTTCGACGCAGCGCTTGTTGCTGCGTTCGAAAACAATATCCGGGCGGCGCTGGAAGAGGATGTGGGTAGCGGCGACGTGACCGGCAAGCTGGTACCGGAAAAAGAATGGGTGACCGCACACGTGGTTGTACGCGAAACGGCGGTGCTGTGCGGCGCGCCATGGTTCGAAGGCGTGATGAAGCAGCTCGACGTGCACATTCGCATCGACTGGCGTTACATCGAAGGTGAATTGATGCAGGCCGACAGTGTCGTTTGCGTGATCGAGGCGCCGGCACGTGCCTTGCTGACCGCAGAACGTGCGGCACTGAATTTCCTGCAACTGCTGTCGGGCGTGGCGACTGCAACGCGCGAATATGTGGATCTCGTTGCCGGCACGAAGTCGGCGATTCTCGATACGCGCAAAACCTTGCCGGGTTTGCGTCTGGCACAAAAATACGCGGTGCGCGTCGGCGGCGGTCGCAATCAGCGCATTGCGTTGTATGACGGCATCCTGATCAAGGAAAACCACATCGCCGCAGCCGGTGGCGTACGTGCGGCGATGCAAGCTGCACTTGCGCTCAATGCCGGCGTGACGATACAGATTGAAGTGGAAAGCCTGGCCCAACTGGAAGAAGCGTTGGCCGCCGGTGCGCAGTCAGTGTTGCTGGATAATTTTTCGCTCGACATGATGCGCGATGCGGTGGCGTTGACGAAGGGGCGTGCTCTGCTGGAAGGCTCGGGCGGCGTGAATCGGGAAACGGTCAGGGCGATTGCAGAGACGGGGGTCGATCGTATTTCGATCGGCGGCTTGACCAAGGATGTGCGCGCTACCGATTATTCGCTGCGGATCGTCGAGAAAAAGTAACCCTCGTTACGAGTCATCCTTATCAGAACAGCAAACAAAAATGCCGCTCGATCGAGCGGCATTTTTATTGGCAGACAGTCTATTTCTTCCGGTCCGGCGACAGCACACTTGGCAAGGCCTTCGGCAGCGTTTCCGGATAGTCGCGGCTGTAATGCAATCCTCGACTTTCGCGCCGTGACAAGGCGCTGTTGACGATCAGCGAGGCAACTTCGACCAGATTTCGCAATTCGAGCAGATCGGGTGTGATGCGGAAGTTCGCGTAGTACTCGTCGATTTCTTCCTTCAGCAGGCGAATGCGGTGCTGTGCGCGTTCCAGTCGTTTGGTCGTGCGCACGATGCCGACGTAGTTCCACATGAAGCGTCGCAATTCTTCCCAGTTGTTGGCGATGATGACTTCTTCATCGGCATCGGTAACGCGACTTTCATCCCAGGCCGGCAGCGGATTGCCTTTCTGTTTCGGCTGATCGGCGATGTAGCGTGCGGCTGCGCGACCCAGCACCAGGCATTCGAGCAGCGAATTGCTGGCAAGCCGGTTGGCGCCGTGCAGGCCGGTACAGGTTGTTTCGCCGACGGCATACAGGCCGGGGAGGTCGGTTCGACCGGAGAGGTCGGTCACGATGCCGCCGCAGGTGTAATGCGCGGCGGGTACGACGGGAATCGGCTGTTTCGTGATGTCGATGCCGAACTCGAGGCAGCGCGCCATGATGGTCGGGAAATGTTCCTTCAGGAATTCCGGCGACTTGTCGCTGATGTCGAGATCAACGTAATCCACACCGCGCTTTTTCATTTCGGCATCGATGGCGCGTGCCACGATGTCGCGCGGCGCCAATTCTGCGCGTTCGTCGTGCGACGGCATGAAGCGTTTGCCGGCGCTCTTGCCTGCGGTAGCCGGCAATTTCAGGACGCCGCCTTCACCGCGCACGGCTTCCGTGATCAGGAACGATTTTGCATACGGGTGGTAGAGGCAGGTTGGATGGAACTGGATGAATTCCATGTTGGCGATGCGGCAACCGGCGCGCCATGCCATCGCGATGCCGTCGCCGGTCGCGGTGTCCGGATTGGTCGTGTACAGATAGACCTTGCCGGCACCGCCGGTAGCCAATACCGTATGATCGGCGGCGATCGTCAGCACCTTGCCGCTCTTGACGTCCTGCACATAGAGGCCGAGGCAGCGCGGGCCGTTTTTCTTGCTTTCCAGCGTGTCGGAGGTGATGACGTCAATGGCGTAGTGATGCTCCATCAGCGTGATGTTCGGATGCTTGCGGACTTTTTCTTCCAGCGTGACCTGCACCGCATGGCCGGTAGCATCGGCTGCGTGGATGATGCGGCGCTGGCCGTGACCGCCTTCGCGCGTCAGGTGGAAGCCGAGTTCAGCGGTCGGATCCGGCGTGAAGGGCACGCCTTGTTCGATCAGCCATTCGATGGCTTCGCGGCCGTGTTCGACGATGAAACGGGTTGCGGTTTCGTCACACAGGCCACCGCCAGCGACCAGTGTATCGGCAACATGCTCGTCATAGCTGTCGTTGGAGTCGAGTACGGCGGCAATACCGCCTTGCGCCCAACTGCTGGCGCCGTCGAGCAGCGTACGTTTGGAGATGACTGCAACCTTGCGGGTTTCTGCAAGGTGGAGGGCGACGGACAGGCCTGCCAAGCCGCTGCCAACGATGGCGACGTCAAATTTCATAAATCTTTGTAAGAAAGTCAGTCAAACGGAACAAGTCAACGCATGACTATATTCGATTTGGGCCCGGATTGTGCAAATGCGTCAAACGGCGGACATATTTCCGTGTTAAATGCGCTGCTCAGGCCACCGCAAAGGTATGGGTACTGCCGATCAGGTTTTCCGCTTCTTCGGTGGATAGCGGCGGCGAGAAGATGAAACCTTGGCCGAGGTTGCAGCCCATCTTTGCCAGTTCGTCGATGTGCGCCAGGGTTTCCAGCCCTTCGGCGACGGTTTGCAGGTTCAGTGTTTGAGCCAGGGCGATCATCAGGCGGATGATTTCCATGTCACTCTGATTGGTGCCGAGGCCGTGCACGAAGGCTTTGTCGATCTTCAGGATGTCGATCGGTAATTTCTGCAGGTAGGCCAGTGACGAATAACCGGTACCGAAATCGTCGAGCGCCAGCCGCAGGCCGAGTTTTTTCAGCATCGACAAGGTTTCCATCGTCTGCAGCGGGTTGGCCATCGCCGAGGTTTCGGTCAGTTCCAGTTCGATCGTGTGCGGTGCGACGCCGCTCTCGTTGAGGATGTCGCGCACCTGACTGAAGAACGATGTCTGCAGCAACTGCCGCATCGACACGTTAACGGCCACGCTCATGTCGCCCATCGCCGGATATTTTTCCTGCCAGACGGCAAGCTGGCGGCAGGCTTGCTCCATTGCCCACATGCCGATCGGCACGACCATGCCGGAAGTCTCCGCGATCGGGATGAATTCGTTCGGCGAGATCAGGCCGTACTCGGGGCTGTTCCAGCGCAGCAGCAGTTCGAATCCCTTGACCCTGCCGTCGGTCAGCGACACTTTAGGTTGCCAGGCGACGGAAAGTTCGTTGCGTTCCAGTGCAAAGCGCAGCGCCACATCCATGCGCGCATGCTTGGTCGATTTGCTCTGCAGAGCGGCGTCGTAAATCTCGATGCGGTTGCGGCCGCGTTCCTTGGCCTGATACATCGCGGCATCGGCGTCGCGCACCAGGTCAGCCGGCGCGTGATGATCGGGGTTGAGTTGTGCAATCCCGATGCTGGTTTGGATCTTGACGGCGACATTATCGAAAATCAGCCGTTCGGAAACGGCACGCATGATCGTATTTGCCTTGACCGATGCCTCCGCCAGCGACGCGTTGGTAAGAATCGCGAATTCATTGCCGCCGAATCGTGCAACGAAATCCTTTTCCGGCAATGCTGCAACGATGCGCTTGCTGATTTCGACCAGGCACTTGTCGCCAAAGTCGTGGCCATGCGTGTCATTGACACTCTTGAAAAAATCCAGATCGAGGAACAGCATCGTCAAACTGGACTGGCGCTGCCGACTGGTTGCCATTGCCGTCGACAAGGTATTGACCAGATGGCGGCGATTCGGCAATCCGGTCAACATGTCATGCAATGCCTGATAGGCGATTTGCGTTTCGTATTGCTTGTTTTCTGTGATGTCACGCGTGAAACCAAGCACGCCGATGATATGACCAGTTGCATCCGGCAGGGGGTACTTGCTGGTCTGGAACCATCGCTCCAGATCTCCGCTCCAGAATCCCTGCACCTCGATATCCTGCAACGGCTGGCCGCTTTGCATGACCTGTCGATCCTGAATCCGGACATCTTCGGCGATTTCCTCTGCGCTCAGCTTGTCGGCATCGCTTGCCATTTTCAGGCAGAGATCGTATGTGGTTTTACCGCGTAGTTCTTCTTCACTGTCAAAGCCGAAACGCTTCTGGAAGCTCCGGTTGCTGATCGTGAAGCGGCCCTCTGTGTCCTTCGCATAGATCATTTCCGGATTGAGGTCGAGCACGGCGCGCAGCAGGGCTGTTTCTTCCTTCAGTTTCAGTTCGACATCCTTGCGCTGCGTGATGTCCTCGATGCTGAATACAAGGCCGTTGATAGCCGAATCGTGCAGCATGTTGTAGCCGCATGTTTCCAGCCAGATCCAGCGGCCGTCCCTGTGTTGCACGCGGTGACGCGAGAAGATTGTGCCGTGTGACGATTCGCGCAGTTTGCGCAGCTTGTTCTTGTGTTCGTTTTCGTCCTCGGGATGCAAAACAGGATGAATGTCATCGGCAATGATTTCTTCCGGCGTGTAACCGATGACGTCCTGCAGGGCAGGGTTGGCGAACTGGATGCGGAAATCGGCATCGGTGATGATGAAGACGTGGCGTGTGACGCGTGCAATGGCATCGAAACGCCGTTCGTTTGTACGCACCTGCACGAGCGCAACGCGATTCGAATTCAATGTTCTGGACAGCAGCAATGCGAGCCAGCCGATACAGATCGTTGCGAAAAAATCCGGCAACCATTCGCCGATGTTCGCACCAAGATAAGCATTCAGGCGATAACTCAACAGCGCCAGCAACGCGATCGCACAAAGTGCGATACGACGGCTCAGTACCAAAGGGAAAACGCCAGTAATGGCGATCAGCCACGGCATCGGTAACGCGGCCGTGCGATCGAGCAGCGCGAGAACGATGATGACGTAGGTTGCGGCCGACATTTCGACCAGCAGAAAACTTTCGCAATGCAGAAAACGATTGCGTGGACAGAAATAGCGGACAAAGGACATTGTCAGCAGCAAAGGCAGCAACGCTGCTGCGAACAGTGCGGGGCGCGACAGTGTCATGTGACTGGAATAAACCAGTACCAGAATATGAAACAGCAACGTGACATACAACAGCAGAGACGCCGTGCGAAAGATATCGCTGCCGGTAAAGACGGTCGGAACGCGTGGCGTAGGCAATTGCATCAGTCGGGGACGACCGGTTTGATCAAGGCGGCCGCTTCACGTGCACGACTGCGCGCTGTGTCGACATCGGTTGCGCCGGCAAGTGCCACGCCCATGCGCCTCTTGGCGAAGGACTCCGGTTTGCCGAACAGGCGAACGTCGGTTCCTTCGATGCGCAACGCATCGGCTACACCTTCGAATGCAATCGCCTTGCCGTCATGCTTGCCGTAGATGACGGCGGATGCGCCAGGCGTTTTCAGCGCCGCATTGACCGGCAAGCCGAGAATCGCCTTGGCGTGCAGTTCGAATTCGCTTTGTTGCTGGCTGATCATTGTGACCATGCCGGTGTCGTGCGGACGCGGACTGACTTCCGAGAACCAGACCATGTCGTTCTTGACGAACAGTTCAACGCCGAACAGGCCGAGTCCGCCGAGATTGTCCGTCACGCGTCGTGCAATGTCGTGCGCCTTCTGCAAGGCTGCCGGGTGCATTACTTGCGGCTGCCACGATTCGACATAGTCGCCATTGACTTGCAGATGCCCGATCGGTTCGCAGAACTGCGTATGGATCTGGCCGTCGGCGCCGATCGCACGTACGGTCAGCAGCGTGATTTCGTAATCGAAATCGATGAAGCCCTCGACGATCACACGGCCTGCATTGACGCGGCCGCCGGCCGCTGCCGTTTCCCATGCGGTTTCGACATCGTCCAGACCGTTCAATTTTGATTGCCCTTTGCCGGACGACGACATGACTGGCTTGACGACGCATGGAAAGCCGACTTCGGTGCAGCCGAGCTGCAATTCTTCCAGACTGTCGGCGAAGCGATAAGGTGAGGTTGCCACGCCGAGTTCTTCCGCGGCGAGGCGACGAATCCCTTCGCGATCCATCGTCAGCCATGTCGCGCGCGCAGTCGGAACGACGCGCACGCTGCCCGCATTTTCCATTTCCACCAGCGTTGCGGTCGCAATCGCCTCGATTTCGGGAACGACGAGATCCGGTTTTTCCTGGTTGATCAACGCTGCCAGTTGCACGCCGTCGGTCATGTCGATGACGTATGAACGATGCGCAACCTGATGGCCGGGCGCGTTCGCATAGCGGTCGACGGCAATGACTTCAACGCCCAGACGCTGTAGCGCAATGATGACTTCCTTTCCCAGTTCGCCTGAACCGAGCAGCATGACTTTTGTTGCAATGTTGGAGAGTGGTGTGCCGATGCGGCTGATGTTGTTGCTTTTATTCATGAAAAATTTGGTGAGAGCGGCAGTAAGGCGTTAGCTTCCAGACAATACCAAATCCTGAGAAGTTTGGACAGCGTCAATGCTCTTCTTGCTGGAAGGAAATGAATGTTTGCATGTTCGCAGACAGCCGTGCACAAAAAAAACTGCCGCACAGAAAACTGTGCGGCAGTGGAGTATTCCCGAATGCACGGGAACAGGATCAGTCGTTGGCGTAGATGTCGTTGTCCTTGGTTTCCTTGATGAACAGCATGCCGATCACGAACGTGATCAGGGCGATGATGATCGGATACCAGAGACCGTAGTAAATGTCGCCCTTGTAGGCAACCAGCGCGAAGGACGTGGTAGGCAGCAGGCCGCCGAACCAGCCGTTACCGATGTGATACGGCAGCGACATCGAGGTGTAGCGAATACGGGTCGGGAACATTTCAACCAGCATGGCGGCAATCGGGCCGTACACCATCGTCACGTAGATGACGAGGATGAACAACAGCAACAGCGTCATGCCATAGTTGATCTGATCAGGATCGGCCTTGGTTGGATAGCCGTGCGCCTTGATGGCATCAGCCAGTTCCTTCGAGAAGGCCTTGTCCTTGGCGGCAGCATCTTCTTTGGACAGGCCGCTGGCGTCATAGGCAGTCAGCACCGTATCGCCGATCTTGATGGTAGCGACCGTTCCCGCTGCAGCATCCACGTTCGAATAGGCAACCGATGCGGCAGCCAGTTTGGCTTTTGCAATATCGCACGAAGAGGTGAATTTCTTGGTGCCGGTCGGGTTGAACTGGAACTGGCAGGTTGCAGGATCCGCGGTCACGACGACGGGTGATTCCTTCAGGGCAGCTTCCAGTGCCGGATTCGCATAGTGCGTCAGCGCGCTGAAGATCGGAAAGTAGGTCAGTGCCGCAATCAGGCAGCCGGCCATGATGATCGGCTTGCGGCCGATACGGTCGGACAGCGTACCGAAGATCACGAAGAATGGCGTCGCCAGCAGCAGTGCACCGGCAATCAGCAGGTTCGCAGTAGACAGATCAACCTTCAGCGTTTGCGTCAGGAAGAACAGCGAGTAGAACTGACCTGCATACCAGACAACCGCTTGACCTGCGGTCAGACCGACCAGCGCGAGGATGACGATCTTCATGTTTTTCCATTGGCCGAATGATTCGGTCAATGGCGCCTTGGACGTCTTGCCTTCCGATTTCATTTTCATGAAGGCAGGTGATTCGGACATCGACAGGCGAATCCAGACGGAGATGCCGAGCAGGAAGACCGACAGCAGGAACGGAATGCGCCAGCCCCAGTCGGTAAAGGCTTCTTCACCGACCGCTTTACGCGTGCCGAGAATCACCAGCAGCGACATGAACAGGCCCATGGTCGCCGTTGTCTGGATCCACGAAGTGAACGCACCGCGCTTGCCGTGCGGCGCGTGTTCCGCAACATAGGTCGCAGCACCACCGTATTCACCGCCCAGTGCCAGACCTTGCAGGATGCGCAGTGCGATGAGGATGATCGGTGCCGCGATGCCGATCGATGCATAGTTCGGCAGCAAGCCGACGATGAAGGTCGATGCGCCCATGATCACGATGGTGACCAGGAAGGTGTACTTACGTCCGATCATGTCGCCCAGACGGCCGAACACGATTGCGCCGAACGGTCGCACGATGAAGCCGGCCGCAAATGCGAGAAGTGCAAAGATGAAGGCTGTGTTGGGATCCGTACCGGCGAAGAACTGCTTGGCGATGATGCTGGCCAGTGCGCCGTACAGATAAAAGTCGTACCACTCGAAGACGGTTCCCAGCGACGACGCGAAAATGACTTTCCGCTCCTCCGCCGTGATCCCGCGTGCGGGTGTGGATGGTGTCGCCATGATCGTCTCCTTTAATAGTTATGATGAAATGCGCATCGCAAAAGCGTGTGCGCACCGAGTCGCAACCGGAGTGTGCGACTCGAAACTTACGCGATACTTGCGTGAAACTTACGTAACGCTTACGCGATTTGAAGTGAAATTCGCCTGGGCGTTGCATCTGTACATGGGCAATACGGCGCGCAAAGTAGGCATGTTTTAGAATGGCATTCTTTTTTGCAATTGAATGCTCCAGATGACGAATCCCGTTTCACCTTCTCCCATCCTTATCCCTTTCCTGCAGGAACTCGGCATCGAAGTCGTCGAATCGAACAACGGGACGGCGCAAGTCCAGTTGACGTTGCAGAAGCGGCATCTGAACAGCTGGCATGTCGCGCATGGCGGCGTGATCATGACGATGCTGGATAACGTGATGTCGCTGGCAGGACGTTCGCTCGATCCGGAAATCCGTAGTGGCGTCACGATCGAGATGAAGACCAGCTTCATGCAGCCGGGCGGCATAGAAGGTGGCCGCCTGATCGCTAAGGGCAAGGTGATGCATGCTTCTTCCAGCATTTATTTTTGTGAGGGCGAGCTGTGGAACGACGACAGGCTTGTTGCGAAGGCGACCGGTACCTTCAAGTTCATCCGTCGCAACGATGTGGCGAAGAAAATGAATCCGGCGTGAGCGAACGAATAACAATGCAAAGGACGGCATGAACGATTTTCACGACAAGGTCGCCGTCATCACCGGTGCCGCCAGCGGCTTCGGCCTCGAATTTGCGCGGCTTGGTGCGAGACGCGGCATGAAACTGGTGCTGGCCGATGTACAGCAGGATTTGCTGGAGCAGGTAGCCGATGAGCTGGTGCAACAGGGCGCACAGGTGCTTGCCGTCCCGTGCGATGTCAGCAAGGCCGAGCAGGTACAGCTGCTGGCGGACCAGACCATGGAGCGTTTCGGCGTGGTCCATCTGCAGTTCAACAACGCAGGTGTCGCTAGTGGCGGACTGGTATGGGAAAACTCTGCAGCGGACTGGGACTGGGTGCTGGGAGTCAATCTGTTCGGCGTGATTCACGGCGTCCGTATCTTCACGCCGTTGATGCTGGAATGCGCAAAGCACGATCCGGCTTACCGCGGGCATATCGTCAATACGGCATCGGTTGCCGGACTGCAGAACGCGCCGACGATGGGAATCTATAACGTATCCAAACACGCAGTGGTGTCGCTGACGGAAACCTTGTTTCAGGATTTACGGCTGGTCGATGCGCCGATCGGTGCATCGGTACTGTGTCCGTTTTTTGTGCCGACAGGAATTCATCAATCGGAACGCAATCGCCCAACTGCGATGCGCAACGGCGCCGAGCCGACGACAAGCCAGCGTGCAGCACAGGCTTTTTCGGAAAAGGCAGTGGTGTCCGGGAAAATTTCTGCGGCGCAGGTAGCCGAACTCACATTCGACGCGGTCCGTGAAAATCGCTTCTACATCTATTCGGAAAGCGAACCGTTGTCGAACGTACGCAAGCGCATGGAGAACGTCATCCAGCAGCACAATCCGTACGATCCTTACGAGGACGTGCCGCATGTACGTGAACTGTTGAAGGCGAAGCTGAAACGCTGATGAAACGCACTGCGGTAATCTGCTGCTACCACGCACGCACGAATCAGAATCCCTTTGTGCACTGTCCGCGATGCGGACGTTCCTGTACCAAAGCGGGCATGGCGACCGCCGGCCTTTCAATCAACACCGGCGGACCGTCGTTCTGCAACCGAACCAATGTCGAAACCCGTGTGCCGTAATCCGGCGATTCGATGCAGACGGCGGACAACAGACGTTCGCGTTCCAGGCTGACACCTGTTTTCGGCAGGCGGCAATCGGAGGCAAGGGTGGTGTCGGACAGCATTTCGAAATACGCTTCTTCCGGCGCCCCCTGACACAACAGGCTGGAAAATTGCGCCTTGGTGCGCACCACTTTCGGCCATGTGCAGTCGAGCAATGAATTCGACAAGCCGTATATGCCTGGGGCCAGCAGTTTGCCGTTGCGTTCGTCACCGTCGCCGCGATTGGAAAACCAGACAAGGTCCTTCTGATTGCCGACCAGCAGATTGAAGCCGTTGTATTCGGCTGTCTGTTCGGCAATGCTGTTCGTGTATTCAATTGGCGTCATCGCGCCAACCAGATAATCCGACACCAGCCGGCCGCGGGTCGGCGCATCGGGGCGCATTTCCGACGGGGCACGAATGTTCGTGATCGCAGCGAAGCGTCCGTCGCGCGTGACGCCCATCCAGGTGCCGCCACCGCGCAGATCACGCCCGGCATACACATTCGGATGATCGTCCCACCAGTCGGCAACGGCGGCCGGGCGATCGTAGAATTCGTCCCGATTTCCGGCGGCGAGCAGGGGCATGTTCGGCAATACCTGCCATGCAAAAACGATCAGGCACATGACGATAGATCTACAAATTGTTCGGTATGACGCGGGCCTTGAATGAAGGCGGGTAACCCATTGGTATTCACGGCTTGCATCAGCTGTGCCTCAAAATCCGGCGTCGTCGCCAGATAGACTTCCATCCATGTATGCATGCCGTCCTGTATGTCCGGACGTCGCTTCAGTGCAGCGTTGACCGTGCCGCGACGTTGCAATTCGGATTGCATCGCTACCGCCTTTTTCTGAAAGGCATCGGCGTCCGATGCACGCACGCGATAGTAAACGTAGAGGTCCATCGTTATTGTCCGCGATTGTTGTCCATGATGCGGCAACGCTTTACTGGCGACGGTCATGCGGCCGGATCGGTCAGTGGGTAGGGCAGTGGCTGGAACGACAGCAGCGGCCCGTCAACCGAACCAAGACGGACTTCCGCATCGGCCGATGCAAGTTTGATCTCGACCAGGCAATCGACGGATTGCGAACTGGCGCGTGCAGCGTTGACGACCATGCCGCACGGTTGCCCGGGATCGTCGGCCGAGAATATTTCGGTGCCGGCTGCAACCTGTTCGACTGTCTCGTCAATAGCCACGCTGGCGTGCATCATGCGACGCTTCAGTTTGCCGAGGTACTGGCTGCGCGCGACGATCTCCTGCCCCGGGTAGCAACCTTTCTTGAAATTGACGCCGCCGATCAATTCGAAATTAATCATCTGCGGCACAAACTGTTCCTGCGTTGCAGTGGTGATGTGCGGCACGCCGCCGTCGATTTCGGCCAGACGCCATGCTTCCGACGTGGCCGGTTGCAGTACAGCGCTGAGTTGCGGCCATGCTTCCATCGCCTGTTCCGGCGTCGTGATCCATTGATAACGCGGGATGCCGAATGCATTCGAATGGCGAATCAGCGTGCCGGCTGCGGTTTCGATCTTGTCGTAGATCGCCAGCGGCAACTCAGGGAACCATGGCATCAACGCGCTTGCTGCTGCAGGGCCGGCGAGACCGAGCATCACTTGCTCATCGCTGATATCGGCCAGCTTGGCTTTTGCTCGAAGAATGAACATTTGCAGGCGTTTCTGGACCGGCGCCTGAATCTCGCGCGGAATTTGCAGCAAGATGCGATCGACGGTTTTCCAGATCAGCAGGCTGGCGAGCAGGCGACCCTTCGGCGAGCAATAACCCGCGATGCGTGCTTCGGTCGCGTTCAGATGTTCGACGTCATTGGTCAACTGGTTGTGGAGGAAATGCGCGGCCTCATCGCCGGTGGCAGAGATCAGGCCGAGATGAAGCAACGGCGCGACGAAATTCGTGCGTGCAGTTTCGGCTGCGGTACCGTCACCGAACGACAGCAATTGCGGCACAGCATCAGTGGACGCGTCGAACTGCGCACCTTGCTGCGACAGGAAATTCAGCCAGGGAGTCATCATTTTCAGCAATAAATTGGAGTGAAGCCGGGTTCAGCGATTATCATTAGGGTCTGATTATAGTGGCGTGGGAAAAACGCGTCGGATTGCGGCCGGATTTGGATTTGTGCCGGGTTCCGAATTTTCCCGCCTTACGCACCGGATTTTGCAGAGACTCGACTTGATAAAAAAACTGTTCACGCTGATCGTCCTGCTGGCAATTGCAGCCGCGGCCGGCTTCTTCTGGGCGCAGAAGCCCATCCTGTCCAGCGGACAACCTTCCATCGAATTCACCATCGCTCCGGGCAGCAGCCTGCGCAGCAGCATGCAGCAGATCGAAAACGCCGGTGTGCCGGTCAATCCGATGATGCTTGGCGTGCTTGCCCAGTTGACCGGTAACAGCACCAGACTGAAAGCCGGTACGTATGAACTGAAGCAAGGTGTGACGCCGCTCAGATTGGTCAAGCAACTGGTGCGCGGTGAATTTGCGCAGGAAGCGCTGGTCATCATCGAGGGCTGGACCTTCGCGCAGATGCGGCAGGAAATCGACGCCCATCCAGGCCTCAAGCATGAGACGGCCGGTCTGACCGACCGCGAACTGATGGCAAAAATTTCATCCGAATACACGATGCCGGAAGGCTTGTTCTATCCGGATACCTACATGTTCGCAAAGAATTCCAGCGACCTGCAGATCTACCGTCAGGCGCACAAGTTGATGTTGAAAAAACTTGATGCAGCATGGCAGCAGCGCGATCCGACGCTGCCTTACGCAACGCCGTATCAGGCGTTGACGATGGCCTCCATCGTCGAAAAGGAAACCGGCAAGAAATCCGAACGGCCGATGATCGCCGCTGTTTTCGTCAATCGCCTGCGACAGGGCATGCTGCTGCAAACCGATCCGACGGTCATCTACGGCATGGGCTTGAACTTCAAGGGCAATATTCGCAAACGCGACCTGCTGACCGATACGCCGCACAATACCTATACACGTGTCGGCCTACCGCCGACACCGATCGCCTTGCCGGGTGAAGAATCGCTGCATGCGGCATTGAATCCGGCAAAGAGCGACGCGCTCTATTTCGTTGCACGCGGCGATGGTAGCAGCCAGTTCTCGGCGACGCTCGACGAACACAACAACGCCGTCAACAAATACCAGCGCAACAGATAACGCATATCACCGGATCGATTCTCCGCATGAGCAAAGCAAAATTCATTACCTTCGAAGGCATAGACGGCGCAGGCAAGTCCACGCATCTGGCATTCGTCGCAGAAACGTTGCAGGCATCCGGCAAGACGGTCGTCGTCACGCGCGAACCGGGAGGCACGACGCTGGGCGAATCGCTGCGCACGATTCTGCTGCACGAAAAAATGCATCTTG
Organism: Oxalicibacterium sp.; assembly: GCF_035565035.1. Taxonomy (GTDB): domain Bacteria; phylum Pseudomonadota; class Gammaproteobacteria; order Burkholderiales; family Burkholderiaceae_D; genus Oxalicibacterium. The sequence goes on from NZ_DATMTD010000093.1 coordinate 21,459, forward strand.
AGACCGAAGCGCTGCTGATGTTCGCCGCGCGACGTGAACATCTTGCACAAGTCATCGAACCGGCGCTGGAACGCGGCGACTGGGTAATATCCGACCGCTTTACGGATGCAACCTTTGCCTATCAGGGTGGTGGCCGCAAGCTTGAACGCAGCAAGCTTGCAGCGCTTGAACAATGGGTGCATCCGCATCTGCAACCCGACCTGACGCTGTTGTTCGACGTGCCGCTGGACGTCGCACGTGCGAGACTCGATGCGACCCGCACGCTGGACAAGTTTGAGCAGGAACAGGCTGATTTCTTCGCGGCGACGCGTACCGAATATCTGCGCCGCGCGGAAGAATTTCCAGCGCGTTTTCGCATCATCGATTCGACGCAACCGATCGCTGCAATTCAACAGCAGCTGCGTGAGTTGATCGACGGGATGGTCAAGTGAAAGTGAGTGAAGCGCTCTATCCGTGGCAGGAACCAGACTGGCTGCAATGGCGGCAACTGCAGGCACGCTTGCCGCATGCCATTCTGTTCCACGGACCGCAGGGAGTCGGCAAGACAGCCTTTGCCGAGGCCTGCGCCAAGGCGTTGCTGTGCGAAACGCCGGCAGCCGACGGCCATGCCTGCGGTACCTGCGCTGCATGTGGGTGGTTCGCGCAATACAGCCATCCCGATTACCGTCGCGTCCGTCCGGAAATTCTCGACGACGAGGATGCGGAAGGCGAAGAAGATGCAGGCGAATCGAAGAAGTCAAAATCGAGCAAGGCACCTTCGAAAGATATCAAGATCGACCAGATCCGCGCATTGGCCGACTTCATGAATATTTCCACGCACCGGTCCGGTATGCGCGTCGTCATGCTGCATCCGGCCGAGGCATTGAATACAGCGGCAGCGAATTCGTTGCTGAAGATGCTGGAAGAACCGCCGCCGCACACCACCTTTCTGCTGATTACCAACAGCCTCGATCGTTTGTTGCCGACCATCCTGTCGCGTTGCCGCAAGTTCGCTTTGGCGATGCCGGACAGACAACAGGCATTGCAATGGTTGCATGAGCAAAAAGTAAAGGACGCCGACGGCTGGCTGGCCGAGCAGGGCGGCGCACCGCTGGCGGCATTCGATGCGTCACAGGACGACAGCCGCGAAGCGATGGACGATCTGCTGCGTCTGCTTGCACAGCCTGGTGTCGAGACGGCATTGCGTGCGGCCGATCGACTGCAGAAGACGCCAGTCGTTGCATTGGTTGCGTGGCAACAGCGCTGGCTGCATGACGTGCTTTCCGTCAAACTTTCCGGCACAATCCGTTACTATCCTCGTTACAGCAAAGAGTTGAACGCACTGGCAGCGCGTGCCGAGACCGGCGCGTTATTGCAGGCGATCAAATCCGTCGGCGACCGGCGTGCGATTGCAGAACATCCGCTGGCGCCGAAGCTCTTCATCGAGGACATGCTGCTGGATTACACGGCACTTTTTTCCTGAAAGGACAGACATGGCAGACACACCGAATGCAGCAGGCAGCGCCGTCGCCGGACGACCGTCGGTCCTGTCGTTGCCGATCAAGGAAAAATCGGCGCTGTATGCGGCCTACATGCCATTTCTTGCCAACGGCGGCATCTTCGTGCCTTCCACCAAGCCGTACAAAATCGGCGACGAGATTTATCTGATCCTGACGCTGATGGACGATCCGGCCAAATATCCGATCGCAGGCAAGATCGCGTGGATCACGCCGGCGGGTGCAAACAACAACAAGGCGCAAGGCATCGGCGTGCAATTCTCGGCTGACGAAAGCGGCCAGCGCGTCAAGCAGCGCATCGAGGAATTGCTGGGATCGGCACTCGGTTCGTCGCGGGCCACGCATACGTTGTAAATTTCTCTCGCAGTTTTCTCTGCGGGTTCAGCACCCCGCTTTTTAATTTTTCATTTACGCCGTGACCGGAAATACCTCCGATCGTCGCAGCAAAACCGTCGCGCGCGTACAATGACGGGCATGTACATCGATTCCCATTGCCACATCAATTTCCCCGAACTTGCCGTCCGCATGCCCGAGATTCTCGGCAAGATGGCGGAGAACGAGGTCAGCCATGCGCTGTGCGTTTCCGTCGATCTGCCGGCGTTTCCGAGTGTGCTCGATCTCGCGGAACGGCATGCAAACATTTATGCGTCGGTCGGCGTGCATCCGGATTACGAAGACACGCCGGAGCCTTCGGTCGATGATCTGGTACGTCTGGCAAATCATCCCAAAATCGTCGCGATCGGCGAAACCGGTCTTGACTATTACCGTCTCGAAGGCGATCTGGAATGGCAGCGCGAACGTTTTCGCACGCATATCCGCGCATCGCGTGCCACAGGCAAGCCGCTGATCATTCATACGCGTGCCGCGTCGGAAGACACGATACGCATCATGCGTGAAGAAGGCGCGGGCACCGATGCCGGTGGCGCAGCCGGCGTCATGCATTGTTTTACCGAATCTCTGGAAGTGGCGCAGGCTGCGATGGAAATGGGTTTCTACATTTCCTTCTCCGGCATTGTTACGTTCAAGAGTGCAAAGGAGCTGCAGGCCGTCGCGCGCGAAGTGCCGCTTGCGAACATGCTGATCGAAACGGATTCACCATATCTGGCACCGGTGCCGCATCGCGGCAAGGTCAACGAACCGGCACTGGTGCGCCACGTGGCGGAATATCTGGCGACGCTGAAGGGCATGCCGGTCGAGCAGATTGCACGACAGACGACCGATAACTTTTTCAACCTGTTCAAGATCGCACGGTGATTTCATGCTGAAACTTGTTTTCCCTATCAGTCTGCGCAGGGCGTGCATTGCATTGCTGGCGACATTGTCGTTCGGCGTTGTGCTGCCGGTTCACGCCGGTTCGTACGATGATTTCTTCCAGGCTGCCAAGACGGACGATGCGTCGGCGATCGCCGATCTGCTGCGGCGCGGTTTCGATCCGAATACGGTGGAAGCAGAGCGTGGCGATACGGGGATGATTCTGGCGTTGCGCGAAAACGGGATGAAAGTATTCAAACTGTTGCTGAACGCGAATGGTATCGATATCGACCAGCCTGCAAAGAACGGCGATACGGCATTGATGATTGCGTCATACAAGGCCAACCGCGAAGCAGTGCGTGCGCTGTTGGCGAAAGGGGCGCAAGTGAATCGCAGCGGCTGGACTGCATTGCATTATGCTGCGGCGGTTGGCGATAACGAGATTGTCCAGATGCTGATGGAGAAGGATGCAGATCTTGATGCGAAGTCGCCGAACAATACGACGCCGATCATGATGGCAGCACGCGGTGGGCACATTCTGACGGTCAAGCTGTTGCTCGATGCGGGTGCCGCTGCGGCACTGAAAAACGATGTCGGCATGACGGCGATCGATTTTGCACAGCAGAACGGCAACAAGGATATCGTCGAAGGTTTGCAATATCGCTTGAAGAAGGCCGGGAAGCCGTAATTCCTGTCAAACGGGACGGTCAGAAGAAGTTCGGCCTGAGAAATTGCACCTGCAGTTCATCGCATAGTGTTTTCGTATCATCAGCCGACAGGTTCAATACTTCCATCGCCAGCGCACCGCCACTGATCCATTCGCCGGAAACGGTCTTTCGGTAATCCTGGATCGCTTTTTCCACCACCAGATGCACGGCGACCAGTTCGCGTGCCGTCTTCGATACCGTTGCGGTTTTCAGCACTTCATGCGAATGGTGCTTCTTGATGGCAAGCACGACGTCAGCATCGATATTCCAGTGTTCTGCCAGCATGGCGCCGACCACCGCATGGTTGATGCGGTGGCGTGTGTTTTCCAGCTGGATGAAGCCGTCCGTTTCCATCTTGTTTGCGACCAGCAGGGTTTCCGTATAAGACGGGAAGGTCGCCATCATCAGCGGAATGCCGATGTCGGTAAACAGGCCGAAGTTGTGTGCCAGTTCAGGCGTCGCAATATCCATCTTCCGTGCCACGTGCAGCATGCCCCACGAGCGCTTTTCGGATACGTCCCAGAAGCGCGGCATCATCATCCTGCCGTGCGCCAGTGTGCGGCGCGCCATTAATCTTGTTACCAACGCGTGGCAATGATTCAGGCCGATCAGCGAGAGCGCATCTTCCACCGTTTCGACGCGCCGGCTGAGATTGAACATGGCGGAATTGGCAATGGCCAGCAGGTTGCCGGCGATGGCGACGTCGCGATTGATCAATCGCGCTATTTTTTTGATATGCGGATCACTGCGAACGATTTCGTGCTGGAGGGCGATGAGTAGAGCAGGCCGCGGCGGAATGTTGACCGGCCGCGCAAGCTCGGCAGTTGCTGGCGACTGGTTTGGTCGGGACGGATGTCCGAACATAGTGCTTCTCCCCAAATAACACTACGTCCGGTTTTTTTCTGTGCGCATCGGTAGCGATACCGATAGCCGGATTGTTGTACGCGCTTTATTTACGTATTTTTATGCTTTTGTGTTTTTTCTTGGCGTCTGGAAAGAGAATAAACCACGGCAAAGTTTTGCGGGAAACTTTCCGAGCGGCAGGGGCAAGGAAATCGAAGATTTAACATTCCCGACCGTCCGTCCGGTTCCTTGCGCAGATCAGACCACTCAGATCAGACCACTGAATACGATGACATCCACCATGTCGCCAGCCTTGACGTCAGCACGCTCATGTTCGAGCACGACCATGCAGTTCGCTTCCGACATCGAGCGCAGCACGCCGGAGCCTTGCGAGCCGGTAATGCGGACTTCCTGCACGCCATCTTCGGCGACGCTCAGGATGCCGCGCTGGAATTCTGTGCGGCCCGGACGTTTGCGGATTGCCGCCTTCGAACGAACCTTCATCAACGGTGGATTTTCGGTCGCCGAAGCGCCCATCATGTGCAGTAGCGCCTGGCGTGCGAAGAAGTAGAACGTCACCATCACGGCGACCGGATTGCCCGGCAGCCCGAACAGATAGGCGCCCTTGCCGTTCGACGAAATGCGGCCGAATGCCATCGGTCGGCCCGGACGCATGCCGATTTTCCAGAAAGTCACATCACCGAGCTGCGCCATCATCTGCTTGGTGTAATCGGCAGCGCCGACGGAGACGCCGCCGGAAGTGATGATGGCATCCGCATTTTCGCAGGCGCTGCGGAAGGCGGCTTCCAGCGAAGCCGGATCGTCCTTGATGACGCCCATGTCGACGATGTCGCAGCCGAGCCGCGTCAGCATGCCGTACAACGTGTAGCGATTGCTGTCGTAGACGCAACCTTCATCGAGCGCTTCGCCGATCGAACGCAGTTCGTCACCGGTCGAGAAAAAAGCGACGCGCAGACGGCGTTGCACCGGCACTTCGGCGATGCCGAGCGACGCCAGCATGCCGATATCTGCCGGTCGCAGGATTTTTCCTTTTTGCAGTGCCGGTGTGCCGGCGGCGAGATCTTCACCCTTGAGGCGGCGATTGTCGCCGCTGCGCACGCTGCCTGCCGGTACGATGACGCCGGTATCGCTTTCGTCACGTGTGAATTCCTGCGGAATCACGGTATCGCAGCCTTCCGGCATGACAGCGCCGGTCATGATGCGTACGCATTCACCGCTGTTGACCTTGCCATCAAATGCGCGACCGGCGTAGGCTGTGCCGAGGATTTTCAGTTGCAGGTCGCTATCTTTCAGATCGCTGCCGCGCAAGGCGTAACCATCCATGGCGGAATTGTCGTGCGCCGGCACGTTGATCGGCGACACGATGTCGGCAGCCAGCACGCGATCGAGCGCACTGCGGATCACGACTTTTTCGATGGCGTTGACCGGCTGTACAAACTGGCGAATGATCGCTTGCGCATCCTGCACCGGCAGCGCATCCGGATCGTAATCGGACAGGCAACTGATCACGCCGGCAAGCGTGGAACGGGTGGAGTCTGGTAGAGCGTCGGGAGAATCGTTGGACATGATGTCGTCGAGATCGGTAAGAGCGGAATCGAGGAGAAAACGGGAAGAGCGCAGGTTCATCGTTCAGTCCGTTTCGAGCTTGCGCAGTTCTTCCAGCGTGTTGATATTGCGGAAGGCGTTTTCGTCTTCGAAGTGGACTTCGACTGCCTTCAGCGACGAATACCAGGTGTCGAATTTGCGGCCGCCGTCCTGCAGGTACAGCGTGAGATGGGGCAGCAGCGATGCACGTGCCAGGCAGAAAACCGGATGTGGCTGGCGCGTTTCGCCTTCGCCGGTGACGGCGACCGCCAGATCCGCATCGTTTTCTTCCAGTGCTGCGCCGAGACGTGCGACCAGATCGGCCGGCAAAAAGGGCGAGTCGCAGGGAACGGTGGCCAGATAATCGGTTTCGCAATGGATGAGGCCTGTTTGCAGTCCGGCCAGCGGGCCGGCGAAGCCTTGCGTTTCATCCTGCCAGACCGGCACGCCGAAACCTTCATATGGTGCGATGTTCTGGTTGGCATTGATCATGACGTAGCCGACCTGCGGCGACAGGCGCATCAGCGCATGCAGCGCCATTGGTGCGCCACGGAACATTTGCAAGCCCTTGTCGACGGTACCCATGCGCGTGCCGCGTCCGCCGGCGAGAATGAGTCCTGTGATTTGACTGGTATCCATATTGTCTAGTTATCCGATATCAGTTGATGAGGTGAAAACGACGCTAGCCGCCGATGTATGACATTTCGACCTTGCGGTCCTGAATGCCTTCCGTGTTGGCCGTGCGCAATTCGGAATAGCGATCGTCGCGCGCACGCCAGATGTGCGCAACGACGGTGGAAATTTCTTCATCGGTCTTGCCGTTGCGCATCAGGGCACGCAGATCGTGCCCGCCGGTGGCGAACAGGCAGGTGTACAGCTTGCCTTCAGTCGACAGGCGCGCGCGGCTACAGTCGCTGCAGAAAGCCTGCGTCACACTGGAGATAACGCCGATCTCGCCGCTGCCGTCAGCGTGCTTCCAGCGATTTGCGGTTTCTCCGACGTAGTTTGCCGATAGCGATTGCAATGGCATTTCTTCGCTGATGCGGCGCACGACCTCGGAGGAGGGAATGACTTCGTCCATCTTCCAGCCGTTCGAGGTGCCGACATCCATGTATTCGATAAAACGCAGAATGTAGGGTGTGTTCTTGAAGTGGCGCGCCATCGGCACGATTTCCTGATCGTTCATGCCGCCCTTGACGACCATGTTGATCTTGATCGGGCCGAGGCCGACCCGATGTGCGGCTTCGATACCTTCCAGGACGTCTGAAACGGCGAAATCGACGTCGTTCATCTGCTTGAAGACGGCATCGTCGAGCGCGTCGAGCGATACCGTGACGCGCTTCAGTCCCGCATCCTTCAAGGCCTGTGCCTTGCGTGCCAGCAGCGAACCGTTGGTCGTCAGCGTCAGATCCAGTTCGCGGCCGTCGGGCGTACGAAGGGCGCTCAGCATGGCGATCAGTTTCTCGACGTTTTTACGCAGCAACGGTTCGCCACCGGTCAGGCGGATTTTTTCGACGCCGTGTGCAACGAACAGCGAGGCTATGCGCGTGATTTCCTCGAAAGACAGCAATGAAGTCTGCGGCAAGAAGGCGTAATCCTTGTCGAAGACTTCCTTCGGCATGCAGTAGACGCAACGGAAATTGCAGCGATCGGTGATCGAAATGCGCAAATCCTGTAATGGGCGCGCGCGCTTGTCCGCCAGCATGCCGGTCGGTGCTTCAAGATGAGCCGGGACGATCGGTATTCGGTTCAGATACCGTTGGTCAGCAAGCGGAATGATTTTTTCAGTCATGGCAGGGGAAGGCGTCAGGCCTCCATTGTAAGTGTTTCGAGCCGGCACTGTCGAATGTCGATCGTTTTTCGCCTGAAAAACGATGACAAATACATCACGATAAATAAGGGTGCGCCTGGCCGAATTCAATTGGAGGGGAAATCGGTATGTTCCGGCGGTATGTTTCAGGATTGTTCGATACTAACAACTTGGCGCAGCCGGAACTTTCGACTGGGCGCACCCAGGAAATTCGCTTCGGCAGAATGGATTGCGAAGCGGACCAACCGCAAATTGGTTTAGACTTGCACAACAAAATCCGGGAGAACCAATGAGCATCACGATTGAAGCAGTCAAGGCAGCATTATCCGCAGTCATCGACCCGAACACGGGCAAGGATCTGATCGGCAGCCGTTCCGCAAAGAACATCCAGATCAACGGCAACAATGTCATTTTTGACGTCGAACTCGGTTATCCGGCAAAGAGCCAGATCGACGGTATTCGCAAGGCAGCGGTTGCGGCAGTGCACGGTATCGATGGCGTGGGCAACATTACTGCCAATGTGTTCTCGAACATCGTTGCGCATTCGGCACAGCGCGGTGTCAAGCTGATGTCGAACGTCAAGAACATCATTGCCGTCGCATCCGGCAAGGGTGGCGTCGGCAAATCGACGACGTCGGTCAACCTGGCGTTGGCGCTGGCCGCGGAAGGTGCGCAAGTCGGAATTCTTGACGCAGATATCTATGGTCCGTCGCAACCGATGATGATGGGCATTTCCGGTCGCCCCGAAAGCATGGACGGCAAGACCATGGAGCCGATGGAAAACTACGGTCTGCAGGTCTCCAGTATCGGTTTCATGATCGATCCGGACGAGCCGATGGTGTGGCGCGGCCCGATCGTCACGCAGGCGCTGACCCAATTGCTGGATCAGACCAACTGGCGTGATCTCGACTACCTGATCGTCGACATGCCGCCGGGCACCGGCGACATTCAACTGACGATGTCGCAGAAAGTGCCCGTGACTGGTGCGGTGATTGTGACGACGCCGCAGGATATCGCGTTGCTCGACGCACGCAAGGGATTGAAGATGTTCGAGAAAGTCGGCATCCCGATCCTCGGTATCGTTGAAAACATGAGTACGCATATCTGTTCGAACTGCGGCCATGCGGAAGCGATTTTCGGCGAAGGCGGCGGCGAGAAGATGTGTGGCGAATATGGCGTTGATTTCCTCGGCGCATTGCCGCTGACGATGTCGATCCGCCAGCAGGCCGATTCCGGCAAGCCGACTGTAGTCGCCGATCCGGATGGCCCGATCGCCGTCATCTATAAACAGATCGCCCGCAAGATCGCCATCAAGGTCGCGGAAAAGGCGAAGGACATGTCGTCCAAGTTCCCGACCATTGTCGTCAAGAACGATTGAATTTTCATCACTTGATGGATTGGATGTTTGAAGGTATGTTTGTTCTGAAGCATTAATTCTCTCTACGCGCAAATGCGATGTTTGCGCGATTTGTTCTTCATGCATCGTGGCATGTCATGTTTAGTCATACGACATGACATGCAGTTCACGCACCGCACAACGGTGTCGTCACATAACGATGCGCAACAAAGGCTGCAGTCTGGCCGCAATGAGGAAACATGGAGACAGAAGCAGCCCGTGTCGGCGTCGTCATGCGACGTACGCCGCTTTCAAGCAGATGGCAGCCGTTCCAGTGGCAGCCTGTCGAAATCGTCAGCGATGTCGCTCCGGTCTCGCCCGTTCCGCATTGCCTGCGCAGCGATCATGACGATACGCGCTGGCTTTTCAATGACATTGACGTCACGCTCTGCACGGCCGAGGCCGAAGGTTACTTCCTGAATATCAGCGCACCGTCGCCATGCTGGTTCATCATGTGGCGGCTGGAAGATATCGATGGCCAGGAACTCGGCGTTCCCAAATCGGTCACCTTGTCCTATAACGAAGCTGCGCGCCAGATGGATGGCGGCGAGCGCGTCGATACGCTGCCTCTTCCCGACGATGTACTCGAATGGCTGACGGCATTCACGCAAGCTCACTATCGCCCCGAACCGAAACGCAAACATAAAAAACCTTCGTTTGAAGGTGGAGAGGGCGTGGAGCAGATGGCGCGTGCGGAAGGGGAAGCGCATGGCCGCTGAAGACTTCTTTTCACGCTGGTCGAAGAGGAAGGGTGAAACTCCCGACGCACCAGTTACATCCCCGGCAGAGAACAGCGCTGATTTATCGCGCGAGCACTCCGCTGACGTAACGCGACCGGAAGTTCCGCAAGCGTTGCCGACGCAGCAGGACGTCGAGCAACTGACGCAAGATTCCGATTACTCCGTTTTCATGGCACAAGGCGTGGATGAATCGGTGCGTCGTTCGGCAATGAAGAAACTGTTTTCCGATCCTCATTTCAACATCATGGATGGGTTGGATGTTTATATCGAGGACTTTACCAAGTTCGAACCGATCTCGCCGGCCATGCTGGCGTCACTGAGCCATGCAAAAAATCTGCTGGATCCATTGTCCCAGTTGCAAACGCCAATGATGCGCCTGCTCGATATGGCAGAGAAAGAAAAAGACGTCGAAGCGACGGCTGCGAAGACAATCGAGCAGGGCGGAATGCAAGCGGTCAGTGAAGAGACTTCGGTCGAGCAGGAAAGCGCCGGCGATTCGACGGTACAAAATGAATTGAACGAACAGAACAAACAGAACGAACAGGAAGTACAAGGGGAGAACGACGCCACGCGTAGCGTGAACGACGTCTAGAATAATCTGCATCAGCCAGCGAGATAGCCAGCCAATGACAACAGAATTCAAGGTATGTAATTGCAACCGCACCATGCCGCTTGATGCGGCAGCAGGTGCAGAGCTTGGCACGGCGCTGGGCACATTGCCGTTGCCGGTAGCGTCCGAATTGTGCCGACGCGAAGTCGATTCGTATCTCAAGGCACTCAACGGCGTCGAGGATGTCGTTGTTGCCTGCACCCAGGAACGCGCTTTGTTCTCCGAACTGGCGGAACAGAAGGGAAGCGTGGCGCCACTGCGCTTCGTCAACATTCGCGAAACAGGCGGGTGGGGTGCGCAAAGAAAAAACGCGTTGCCGAAAATGGCCGCTTTGCTGGCGGCTGCTGCCTTGCCCGATCCGGAGCCGGTTCCCGTTGTCGATTATCGATCCAGCGGTCATGTTCTGATCACCGGTCCCGCAGAACGTGTCCTGCCATGGGCAAAACGTCTCGCGGAACAACTCGACGTCAGCGTCCTGTTGAGTGGAGATACGCGAACGGCGTTACCGACGGGGCGTGTATTTCCGGTTTTTTCGGGACAGCAGATTACGCTTTCCGGCTGGCTGGGTGCATTCACCGCGACCTGGCAGCAAGCCAATCCGATCGACCTGGAAACCTGTACACGTTGCAATGCCTGTATCGACGTCTGTCCCGAACAGGCGATCGATCTGAGTTATCAAATCGATCTGGACAAGTGCAAATCCCATCGTGATTGCGTGAAGGCCTGCGGTGCCATCGGTGCTATCGATTTTTCACGAATGACGACACAGCGCAGCGCCGAATGTGATCTGGTGTTCGATTTGTCAGACCGGCCGTTGCTGACGATGCATCAACCACCGCAAGGTTATTTCGCTCCTGGTATCGATGTGCAAAGGCAAATGGACGATGCGCTGAAGCTGACGCAACTGGTCGGCGAATTCAGCAAGCCGAAATTTTTCGTCTACAAGGAAAAATTGTGCGCGCACAGCCGTAGCGGCAAGATCGGCTGCACATCATGTATCGACGTCTGTTCTGCGGAAGCAGTTCATCATGACGGAAACCTGATCAAGGTCAATCCGAATCTGTGTGTCGGTTGCGGTGCCTGCACGACGGTCTGTCCGTCGGGTGCATTGTCCTATGCCTACCCGCGCGCGACCGACATCGGTACGCGTCTGAAAACCATGCTGTCGGTGTATGGCAAGGCGGGAGGCAAACAGCCGGCGCTGTTGCTGCACGATCAGCAAAACGGCAGCGAACTCGTCAATCGCCTCGGGCGGCAGGCGCAAGCGGGCGGAAAATTGCAGGGCGTGCCGGCGCGCGTGATCCCGGTCGATCTGCATCACAGCGCGTCGACGGGTATCGATATCTGGCTGACTGCGGTTGCGTACGGCGCAACGAATGTAACGATACTGACGACAAGTAGCGATGCGCCACAATATGTCGAAGCGCTGAAGCGGCAGATCGACGTCGCCCAGGTCATCCTGAACGGGCTCGGCTATCGCGGAACGCATCTGTCGCTGATCGAGGCCAGCGAACCGGTACAGCTGGATGCAGCATTGACCGCAATCGAACCTGCAGAGGTTCCGGCGCAGCATGCACTGTTCAATATCGCGGTCGACAAGCGCAGCACATTGACGCTTGCAATCGATCATCTGAAAGAACATGCGCCGACGCCGGTGGCCGAAATCAGTCTGCCTTCCGGAGCGCCGTTCGGCATGGTAAATGTGGACAAGCAGGCATGCACGCTTTGCATGTCTTGCGTCGGTGCCTGTCCCGAGGCGGCGCTGGCCGACAATCCGAACATGCCGCAATTGCGCTTCATCGAAACCAACTGCGTGCAATGCGGATTGTGCGAAAAGACCTGCCCGGAAGATGCGATTTCGCTGGTGCCTCGTCTGTTATTGACAGACCTCGCGCGGCAACCTGCGGTACTGAACGAGGCGCAGCCGTTCCATTGCATTCGCTGTCAGAAACCGTTCGGTACGGCGCAGATGATAGAAAACATGATTGCGAAACTCTCGCTGCACGGCGCATTTTCCGGCAACGTCGATCGTCTGAAGATGTGTTCGGATTGTCGCGTGGTCGACATGATGGCGAACAAGCAGGAAGCGGCAATTACCGATCTGAAGAGAATGTAATGCCCGGCATACCTATGCGACTCCACAATGGAAAACATGCATGACGACTGCTCAATCGATAGCATTTGAAACACCCGATCAAGGGGAAGAAGCGGCGCGTGCCGAACTTTACGGGCTGCTTGCAGCCTTGTTTTATGCGCCGCCATCCCAGGAACTGCTCGATGCCGTTGCCGCAGCGCCGGCCGCCGGACAGACAGAGCTGGAGCTTGCCTGGAATGACCTCGCCGGGGTTTGTCGCACCACGCGGCAGGAAGCGGTGCGGGAAGAATATGAACGGCTGTTCATCGGCGTCGGCAAGCCGGACGTGCTGTTATACGGTTCTTTCTACTTGTCGGGATTTTTGATGGAAAAACCGCTGGCGGAGTTGCGTACGGATCTGGCGCAATTAGGACTGGAGCGGAGCGATATTCTTGTCGAGAGCGAAGATCACCTAGCGGCGTTGTGTGAAGTCATGCGTTATCTAATTACCTCCGACGATGCTGTCAACGGCGCCTTGGCAGGCCAGCAAAAGTTCTTCAATACGCATATGAGTCCCTGGGTGCGTGAATGCTGTGAGGCGGTGGAAAATCACCCGGATGCGCGTTTCTACAAACCGGTTGCGCGATTGGCGCGGCAGTTCTTCGAGGTCGAGATGCAGGCTTTCGATATGAGTTGAATCTGCCGCGGAAAAAATCGATGAATTAATTTCATCTGCTCTTCAGCCGCTTTCGAAATGCACTTTTTTATTGCAAAAAGGAATGCACGGTGTGAAAAGCATGTTAAATTTATGCTCAGTTGTTATAGGAAATAAAAAGCATATTACGTCCTGAATCCTTGCCAGGAGACGATCATGTCTGAACAGTCCAAAGTTTCCCGCCGCAGTTTTTTCGCAGGATTAGGTGCAGTCGCCGCAGCAGGTGCCGCAACCAAACTGCTTCCCCAGTCTCCCGCAGCCGCCGTGATCGATAGCGTGACTTCCGCGCCTGAGCCGGACGGCGACAGCTATCGGCTCACCGAGCACATCAAAAAATACTACCGCACGACCACAATCTGATCTTGAGGTGACAACATGCTGTTGACTCGAAAAAGCAATGCTGCCGGCAGCAATGCGTCCGGCCGGCCCTCGTCCGCTCTATCTTCCAGTCTCGCAGGCAGCCTGGCGCGTGCCTTGCCGACGATGGATCGGCGCAGTTTTCTGAAACGTTCGGGAATCGGCATTGGTGCAGGTGTCGCCGTCACCCAACTTGGCCTGATACAGAAGGCCAGGGCAGCGGAGGATGGCAAGGCGCCGGGTGCGGCCGGCAACAAGATCGAAGTCAGGCGTACTGTTTGCACGCACTGTTCGGTCGGTTGCGCGTCTGACGCAATCGTTGAAAACGGGGTCTGGGTCCGTCAGGAACCGGTGTTCGATTCACCAATCAATCTTGGTGCCCATTGCGCAAAAGGTGCGGCATTGCGTGAGCACGGACACGGTGAGCATCGACTCAAATATCCGATGAAGCTGGTCAACGGCAAATACCAGCGCATCAGCTGGGACGAGGCGTTGAACGAAATCTCCGCCAAGATGCTCGATGTGCGCAAGACCAGCGGTCCCGATTCGGTGTTCTTCGTCGGCTCTTCCAAGCACAACAACGAACAGTCCGCGCTGTTGCGCAAGTTCGTTTCCTTCTTCGGCACCAACAACACTGACCACCAGGCGCGTATCTGCCATTCGACCACGGTCGCCGGCGTCGCGAATACCTGGGGTTACGGCGCGATGACCAATAGCTACAACGACATGCAGAATTCGAAGGCTGTCATGTACATTGGTTCCAACGCGGCGGAGGCACATCCGGTATCGATGCTGCACATGCTGCACGCGAAGGAAAACGGCACGAAGATGATCGTGGTCGACCCGCGTTTTACACGTACCGCGGCCAAGGCCGATCAATACATTCGCATCCGTTCGGGTTCGGATATTCCGTATCTGTGGGGCATGCTGTATCACGTCTTCAAGAATGGCTGGGAAGACAAGAAGTACATCAATGACCGCGTGTACGGCATGGAAAAGGTGCGCGAAGAAGTCATGAAATGGACGCCGGAAAAGGTAGAAGAAGCCTGCGGCGTGCCAGAAGCCGAAGTCTACAAGGCAGCGGAAACGATGGCGAAGAATCGGCCATCGACGGTAGTCTGGTGCATGGGCCAGACGCAGCATTCGATCGGCAATGCGATGGTCCGCGCATCCTGCATTCTGCAACTGGCGCTCGGCAACGTCGGTGTTTCCGGTGGCGGTACCAACATTTTCCGTGGTCACGACAACGTGCAGGGCGCAACCGACGTCGGTCCGAATCCGGATTCGTTGCCGGGCTATTATGGTCTGGCGGCCGGTTCGTGGAAGCACTGGTGCGCCGTGTGGGGCGTCGATTACGAATGGGTGAAGAAACAGTACGTGTCGCAGGAGATGATGGAAAAATCCGGCACGACCGTTTCGCGCTGGGTTGATGCGGTGCTGGAAAAGAGCGAACACCTCGATCAGGACAATACCGTCAAGGCGATGGTGTTCTGGGGACATGCGCCAAACTCGCAGACACGCGGCCTCGACATGAAAAAGGCCTTCGACAAGCTGGATCTGCTGGTTGTCATCGATCCGTATCCGTCGGCCACGGCGGCGATGGCCGCGATGAAAGTCGATGGACAAGAGTTGAATCCGAATCGTGCCGTGTATCTGCTGCCGGCTGCGACGCAGTTCGAGACGTCGGGCTCTGTCACCGCATCCAATCGCTCGCTGCAATGGCGCGAAAAAGTCATCGAACCGCTGTTCGAATCCCGCACCGACCACATGATCATGTATCAACTCGCGCAGAAACTCGGTTTCGGCAAGGAACTGGTGGCGAAGATCAAACTGGTCCCCGGCAAGGGCGGCATGATGGAACCGGAACCGGAATCGATGCTGGAAGAAATCAACCGCGGCTCATGGACAATCGGTTACACGGGGCAATCGCCGCTGCGTCTGAAAGCACACATGCGCAACATGCATCTGTTCGATGTGAAGACGCTGCGCTGCAAGAGCGGCAAGGACCCGGTCACCGGTTACGACATCACGGGCGATTATTTCGGTCTGCCATGGCCATGCTATGGCACGCCGGAGCTCAAGCATCCCGGTTCGCCGAATCTGTATGACACGTCGAAAAGCATGATGGAGGGCGGCGGTAATTTCCGCGCCAACTTCGGTGTCGAGAAGGACGGTGTCAACCTGCTGGCGGAAGATGGTTCATGCTCGAAAGGTTCGGACATCACGACGGGTTATCCGGAGTTCGACCACGTTCTGCTGAAGAAACTCGGTTGGTGGGACGACCTGACGGAAGCCGAAAAAAAGGCGGCTGAAGGCAAGAACTGGAAAACCGATCTTTCCGGTGGCATCCAACGCGTCTGCATGCAGGTGCATGGTGTGCATCCGTGGGGAAATGCAAAGGCGCGTGCCGTGGTCTGGAATTTCCCGGATGGCGTTCCGCTGCATCGCGAACCGATCTACGGCACGCGCCCCGATCTGGTTGCCAAGTATCCGACGCACGATGACAAGAAAGGTTTCTGGCGCATGCCGACCTTGTACAAGTCGCTGCAGGACAAGAACGTCGAAACGAAGCTGTACGAAAAATTCCCGATCATTCTCACGTCCGGCCGGTTGGTCGAATACGAGGGCGGCCG
>NZ_DATMTD010000094.1:0-5177 GCF_035565035.1 Oxalicibacterium sp.
ACCTTTCATCCTCGACAGCAATCCTCAATAAATTGGCCTGTAGCGTTTGCAAAAAATGGGTTGTCCGTCGCAATTCGATGTGACTTACTTGGCCGAGTTGATCGGCCTTATATAAAGATGGAACTGGGCTCAGCTCGGGCCATTTGCAACGATCTGCAGAAGGTTGATATTGAGCGCGAAGCTGTCAAAAATAAAAAAGCGGAAAACCCTTCCGGGCCTTCCGCTTTTTATTAGGAACAATCTGGTTATCAGTAGCGCGATCTCAAGTTAATCACGCCCTCGTCCATCTCGTTGTCCACCCTGCTGGCCGGGCGGCTGCGATCGCTGCGGCACGTTCGGCTGCGCGTGTTGCTGACGCGGCTGTTCCATGCGTTGCTGTTGCTGAGCCTGACGGACCTGATGCTGTTCCCGTTGCTGCATTTGCTGTGGGCCGCGAATCTGCTCCTGCTGGCGCACCTGTCGTTCACGTTGCACATTCTGGTCTCGCTGTTGACGCATTTGCTGTTCTCGCTGGATCTGTTGGGCCCGTTCCTGACGATCGACCTGCTCCCGTTGTTGCACTTGTTGCTGTCGCTGCATCTGTTCATGCTGCTGTTGTTCGCTTCTTGTCTGCTGGTCGCGTTGCATCTGCTGTTCGCGTTGCTGACGCCGTTGCTGCTCTCTCTGCTGTTGCTGAACGTTGTCACGTGCAAAGTTGTTCTGCGTACCGGTACTGGAGAGACTCTGCGACGTACCAGGCCGGTCATTTAGCGAGCGACGATCATCGCGGCGATCGTTGTCGCGCGAGCGATCATGTGTCGAACCTTCGGCACCGCGTGAGTTCACCGTTCCGCGTCCGCTGAAATCTCCGGGACGGTCTGTCGCCGCAACGGGCGGTCTGCCCTGATTGAAGGATGCGCGCTGTTCATGGTTTCCAACTGCGGCACGCGCATGCTGCACTTGTGCCTGCGTCGGAGCAATGTGCTTCTGGCGCGCATAGTTGCGCTCTCGTTCGCTTGGTCGCATACCGACGCCACCGCGTCCGCCGTTGTAACTGACATGGTTGACCGTGACCTTGTTGATCACCGTCTTGTTATAGACGTTGGTGAGGTGACGATGGCCGAAATTATTGATCGAGCGGTTGTAATAGAACACGTTTCGTTTCCAGTAACCGCCGTGATAGCCGGAGCCGGTGTATCCGTAACCGTAGTTAATGCCACCATAGAAACCGACTTGCGGTCCCCAATAGCCCGGGTAGAAAACATAGATGCCGTTACGCCAGCCCCAGTAACCCGGCGTCCAGAATAATCCGGCCGAAGGCGGCCGTACCCACGTACCCGGCACCCAGTAATAATCGCCATCGTCATATTCCCAGTATCCCGGCTGCCAGATATACCCGTTGTCGGGGATCGGCGGCTGCACATATACCGGCAGTGGTGGTGGTGGCGTCGTGATGGAAAGATTGACGTATGTCTGTGCCCACGCGGATGCAGAGAACATCACACATGCGGCAAGCAGGACACGAACAATATGAAAGCGAAAACCGGACATGGTGACTCCTTGCCGCTCGGGCGTTTCTGATATGGGTCGACTGGCTAACACGGTGAATATCAAACCAATGCCGTTCAAGACATTGTTCAACGCAGCCTCAAACACCCACTGATCCACTGTATCTGTACTCATCTTTAAGACGTATACAGCAGATTTGAAGTTCCTCGAGCCATTTTTTCTTAATCGAAACAAAGTGTAAATGCCCGGCGAGCGGAGAATGGCGAAAATGCAATCTCCTGCCAATAAAACGATTCGGAAAAATCACAAACGGTAACGATATTCACCGACGCAGATAACTCTTTCTCCCGTCATCCGTCATGCAATAGCGCCCGCCGCGAGGTCCCGTGCAATACGTATGGCCGCGGCACGCACAATCCACCGTCGCACCGCCGACTTTTCCATGCATGTCGCCGCTTGCCTGCCCCATATAGGCCGAACAATTTTTGCGCGAGGCACTTACCGATCCATCATTGCAGATAAACGTCTCGCCGGCGCAATGGCTCACACCTCCCTTGCGCCCGGAACAAGGCGTATTTGCGGCATGCGCCAACAAATTCAATGCAAGCAGGAAAAACAGGACGGAACAGCTGCGGAAAATACGCGGGCGAACCGAGAAAAAGTCGGCGACCGGATAACGTGCAACGTCCTGTCCGGGTCTGGGCGCGGCGGCAGCAGCGAGAAATTTCAGATCGAGTTTCCCTTGCATCATGTTGTCCCACTGCGCCCGCAGATGATCAAAAAAGAAAAAGGAGCAATTCGCTCCTTTTTCTCGTCAACGTCAAACTGCCTTGACTTCACCGCCATCCATTCGGATCGACGTGCCGGTCATCCACTTCGCCGACGGCGACACCAGATACGCCAACAAGTCGGCAATCTCTTCCGGTTTGCCGTAACGGCTGATCTCTGCACTGGAAAGGAATTTCGTCATCGCCTGCTCCACAGTGACATTATGTGCCGGCGCCCATTTCTCCAGATAGGAACTGCGACGTCCCGTCATCACCGGACCCGGTTGCACACTGTTCACCTGCACGCCATCGGCAATACCGCGATCGGAAAACGCCTTGGCCAATGCCACGATCGCCGCGTTGATCGCGCCGACTGCCGCATACGGTGCCTTCGGCACGATAGCAGAATTACCCGACGTCAATACGACCGAACCTTGCGACGCCTTCAATGCCTCCCATGCGCGCAACGTCAGCTTGCGCGCACCATGGAATTTCAGCGCCAGGCCTGCATCCCATTGTGCATCCGTCATATCGAACAGATCGATCTGCGGTACATCGCCTGCAATATTCAACAATGCATCGATGCGGCCGAATCGTTCCAGCGTACGACTCACGACAATGTCTGCTGCGGTGTCATCACTCAGGTTCAGATCGATCACCAGCGGTTCGGCGCCGGCCGCCTCGACCAGAGCCGCCGTTTCATTCAACTTGTCCGGATTTCTGGCAACCAGAACCACGGCGGAAAAATCCTTGGCGAGGCGAACTGCGGTAGCACGGCCAATACCCTGACTGGCTCCAGTGACGATTGCGACGTTTTTCATTTTGTTTTCCTTTACATTAATTGAATCAATCTTGCGGTAATCGTTTGCAAATTACGGAACCAGCACAACCATTTTTCCGTTTGCCTGATTGGCTTCCATGACGCGATGCGCTTCCTGAATTTCATCGAAATGGAATACGCGTGAAGGCTTCGCCTTGTAACGACCTGCTGCCACGTCATCGACAATCGATTGCAACGGCACGTCGTTCAAAGGGAATTCGGGCGTACCGAAAACAAAGCTGCCAAAAAAGCTGAAATGCACGCCGCTGGACATCTGCAACAACGGATTGAAATCAGGCACCGGCGCCAGTCCGCCGAGAAAACCTGCCTGACAGACCCGACCACCGCGATGCACGATCGCCAGCGAATCCAGCAACGTGCTGTTACCCACCAGGTCCAGCACCGCATCGAATTTCTTCACGTCGGCAATGCGCGAGGACAGCGACGGACCTTCCAGCTCGACGCGACTGGCGCCGAGACTTTCCAGCAGCGCAAAGCGCTCCTTGCTGCGCGTGGTTGCCACCACGTTCACGCCGGCATTCACCGCCATGTTCACGGCGGCTTGACCGAAGGACGACGTGGCACCGCGAATCAGCAGATGCTGTCCTTTTTTCAGTTCCAGATTGCGGAACAGGCATGTCCATGCGGTTGCATAGGTTTCCGGGATGGCTGCCAGTTCTTCCCACGACAGGTCGGTTTCGATCTGCACGACGTTCGACGCCGGTGCAACGGTGTATTCGGCGTAGCTGCCATTGATCGTTCGGCCCAGACCGCCCATCAACGTGACAACCTTGGCACCGACGGCGAATTCGCCGCCCGGGCAAGACTTGACGATACCGACGCATTCGATGCCCGGCACCGGCATCGATTCGGCCCACTCACCGCGACGCATATGCATCTCTGCATGATTGATGCCGAATGCCTTGACCTGGATAACGACCTGCCCCGGCCCGGCTTTTGGTTCCGGCAACTCCTGAATGACCAGACCCTCGACAGGACCGTATTCCTTGATGACGATTGCACGCATGACAAACTCCTTGATTGAAAATGAGGTATTGAATCCCCACCGCGCTCAGCGCGATGGGAGCTATTTCAGAAACTGACGAATGGCCGCGGCAATCTCGTTCGCATGAGTTTCCAGCGCGAAGTGCCCGGTCTCGTAGAAATGAATTTCCGCGTTTGGCAAGTCCTGCTTGAATGCATCCGCACCCGCCGGCAGGAAGAACGGATCGTTGCGTCCCCACACGGCCAGGAGCGGCGGCTGATGACGGCGGAAATAGGAATGGAATTCCGGATACAGCGCGACGTTGCTCGCGTAATCCAGAAACAGATCAAGCTGAACGTCGTGAATGCCTAGGCGGGTCATGTAGAAATCATCCAGCGAATAACCGTCGGGAGAAACGGCCTGCGCGTCCGGCACGCCATGCGTGTATTGCCAGTATGTTGTTGCCGGTGTCAGCAATGCGCGCAACGCGTTCCTGTTTTCCTGCGTTGGTTCCTGCCAGTATTTTCTGATCGGATCCCAACCATCGCTCAGTCCTTCGCGATACGCATTGCCGTTTTGCGAAATGATTGCCGTGACACGTTCCGGATGATTCATCGCCACCCGCAAGCCGACCGGCGAACCGTAATCGAAGACATAGACTGCGAATCGGTCCAGCTTCAACACTTCAGTGAAACGCGTGATCACGGACGCCAGGTTGTCGAACGTGTACGCAAAGCGGTCACGTGACGGCGCATCCGATTGACCGAATCCCGGCAGATCCGGCGCCACGATGTGAAAGCGATCCGCCAGCAACGGAATCAGATCCCTGAACATGTGGCTGCTGCTGGGGAAGCCATGCAGCAATAACAGCGTTGGCTTGTTGACTGCACCCGCCTCACGATAAAAGACGTCCAGACCGTCTACCGCCACTTTCCGATAATTGATTTTGCTCATTTGAAGCCTCCGTTAAGTAACCACTCAAGTAACCGCACCAAGAATGTTTTGAAGGTTATACGCACATAAGTAACCTGTCAAACTATTTTTAAGAGGTTACTTAAAATATTTTTGAAGGCGTGGCGATTTATATATGGTGTATAAAGGTTTTTACGACGTCATC
>NZ_DATMTD010000095.1:0-43476 GCF_035565035.1 Oxalicibacterium sp.
ACTCCCGCATGGATACTGCATTCGATGATCGTGCGATGTATTGCCACCGCAACGTCATCAATAAAAAAGGAAGCCTCTGAATCAGCTTCCCTTTTCAAGAAATCTGGAGCGGGAGAAGAGTCTCGAACTCTCGACCTCAACCTTGGCAAGGTTGCGCTCTACCAACTGAGCTACTCCCGCGACGACAGGTGCGTATTATAGAGCAATGGCTTTGCTTGTCAAGCAATCCGGCAACCTTCTACAGCAGATGTCCGGCACTTTCCTTGATCAGCGGCCACGCCTTGCGCAGATAGTAAAACATTGACCAGACCGTCAATACCGCTGCAACCAGCAGCAGCCACTGGCCCCAGATCCGTGTATCGATACCGAAGAAATTGTCGTAATAAAGCAGCATCGGAATGGCCACCATTTGCGCGATCGTCTTGATCTTGCCCAGCGAGCTCACGGCGACCGATTTCGATGCACCGATCTGCGCCATCCATTCACGCAAGGCAGAAATGGTGATTTCTCGGCCGATGATGATGAAGGCAATGACGGCGTTCACACGACCGAATTCGATCAGCACCAGCAAGGCGCCGGCCACCATCAACTTGTCTGCAACCGGGTCGAGAAAGGCGCCGAATGCAGAGGTCTGATTCCAGCGTCGCGCGAGAAAACCATCGATCCAGTCCGTCAACGCTGCAATGATGAAGATCAGTGTGGAAGCAAGACTCTTGTCGAACGGTCCCAGCCATGAATCCGGCAAATACAAAACGCCGACCATCAATGGAATCAGCGCAACGCGCAGCCAGGTAAGAAGAATAGGAATATTGACGGGCATATCGAACTTTACATTGACGAATGTGCACGATGCACGCAACCGCGAGCGCCGCACCCGTAATCTAATGCAATTGCTTGTAAATGTCTTCTGCCAATTGCCGCGAAATGCCTTCGACCGACGATAATTCCTCGACGCTGGCATCGACAACCCCACGCAAGCCGCCGAAACGCGCCAGCAGTTTTTGCCGCCGCTTGGCACCGATGCCTTCGATTTCCTCCAGACGCGAGGTCTGGCGTGCCTTGGCACGTTTGGCACGCATGCCGGTGATCGCGAAGCGATGCGCCTCGTCGCGAATCTGCGCAATCAGCATCAGCGCACCGGATTCCTTGCCCAATTCCTGCGGTGCGCGACCATCGACAAACACCAATGTTTCCAGCCCGACCTTGCGCCCTTCGCCTTTCGCCACGCCGACGATCAGGCTGATGTCCAGACCGAGTTCGACAAAGACCTGCCGCGCCATTTCGACCTGCCCTTTGCCACCGTCGATCAGCACAACATCAGGCATGACGCCCTCGCCATTTGCCACTTTCTCGTATCGTCGCAGCAAGACCTGACGCATTGCGGCGTAATCGTCGCCCGGCGTGATGTCGTTGATGTTGTAACGGCGATATTCGCCGTTCTGCATGGCATGGTGATGGAACACGACGCAGGATGCCTGCGTCGCTTCGCCCTGCGTATGGCTGATGTCGAAGCATTCGACGCGGAAGGCTTCGATATCTTCAACCTCGATTCCCAACGCATCAAGCAGCAATCGCGTCCGCGTCTGCTGCGATCCCTGCTCGGACAGCAAACGAGCCAGTGCAATCTCGGCCCCCTTCTGCGCCATTTCCAGCCACTGGCGACGTGCGCCTTGCGGCTGGAAAATCAGGTTGATGCGATGGCCGCATTGCTCCATCAACGCCAGCATCAATTCGGGTTCGTCGAACTCGGTATTCAGGATCAGCGTCGAGGGAATGAATTTATCGATGTAATGCTGCGCAAGAAACGCCTTCATCACTTCAGCCGCCAGCGATTCTTCCGCATTGGTCGGTGCATTGTCGACATGCGTCGGGAAATAGGCGCGATCGCCGAGATGACGTCCGCCACGCACCATCGCCAGATTCACACACGCGCGACCTCCCTGAACGATGACGGCGATGATGTCGATATCCGCATCATTACCGGTCTCCATGCTTTGCTGATGCAGCACGCGCGACAATGCATTGATCTGATTACGGACTGCCGCCGCCTGCTCGAACTTCAGTTCTTCCGCATAGGCATGCATTTTGGCTTGCAGCGTTTCCAGCACTTCGGTCTGACGCCCCCGCAGGAACTTGGCGGCATTCTCCACATCGATGGCGTAATCGTCACGACTGATGAAATTGACGCATGGCGCGCTGCAGCGATGGATCTGATGCAGCAGACACGGCCGTGTACGATTGGCGAACACCGAATCCTCGCAGGTACGCAGCAGAAATACCTTCTGCAGAATCTGCATCGATTCCTTGACCGCCCAGCCGCTGGGGAACGGACCGAAATACTGATTCTTCTTGTCGACCGCACCGCGGTAATACGCCATGCGCGGAAATTCCTGGCCGGTGATCTTCAGGTACGGATAGGATTTATCGTCGCGAAAGAGGATGTTGTAACGTGGCTGCAGCGTCTTGATCAGATTGTTTTCCAGCAGCAGCGCCTCGGCTTCACTACGCGTCACGGTCGTTTCCAGACGTGCGATGCGTTCGACCATCAATGCCGTGCGCGGACTCGCAATATTCTTCTGAAAGTAACTGGAAACACGCTTCTTCAGATCCCGTGCCTTGCCGACATACAGCAGGTTGTTATCCGCGTCGAAATAGCGATACACGCCGGGCAGATTCGGTAGTTTCGCGACTGTTTCCAGAACGATATCGCGCGGATCCGGCAGATCGGTTTCGGACATGAATGTCAGCTAAAGAGGTTTATGCCGCCGCCAGTGCCAGCGCAGCTTTTTTTGCAGCCTGATATCGCGGCTCCTGCTGCAATGCTTCCCACGCCAATGCAGGCACCTGCGGTGTCAGCGCAGCAATTCGCGCAGCCGATCTTGTCTGTGCCCAAGCCTGTTTTGGCGACAGGCCGGCCAGTAGTTGATCGGCCTTGTCCGGCGAATTGCAGATCAGCACCATGTCGCATCCGGCATCGAGTGCTGCGTGCGCACCATCGATTACCGTACCGGCGACACTGGCACCTTCCATGCTCAAATCGTCGCTGAAAATGATACCGTCGAAACCGAAATCCTTACGCAGCATCGTCAACCATTTACGCGAAAAACCTGCTGGATGCTTGTCCACTTTCGGATAGATCACATGTGCCGGCATCACGCCCGCGAGGCCAAGGCCGAGCCAGTCGTAAGGCGCGGCGTCTTCTGCAAGAATTTGCTTCAGTTCACGCTCGTCCACCGGAATCTCGAGATGAGAATCCGCCTTCACAAAACCGTGTCCAGGAAAATGCTTGCCGCAATTGAGCATGCCGGCCAGTGCCAGGCCGTGATTCAGACTTTTCGCCAGCAATGTGACGACACGTGCATCGCGATGAAAAGCGCGATCGCCGATCACGCCCGATTCGCCATAGTCGAGGTCAAGGACCGGCGTGAACGACAGGTCGACGCCGCAGGCGCGCAACTCGGCGGCCAGCACATATCCGACATCGGTCGCAGCCTTCGTCGCTGCCAGCACATCGTTGTCCCACAACGCACCCAGCTTGCGCATTGCCGGCAAATGTGTGAAGCCATCGGTCTTGAAGCGCTGCACGCGACCACCTTCATGATCGACGGCAATCACGATGCCCGGGCGCGCTGCGTGAATCGCCGCGGTCAATGCCGTCAGCTGCGCACGGTTCTGATAATTACGTGCGAACAGAATCACGCCGCCGGTCAACGGATGTTGAACGCGACGAATGTCTTCTGCGCTCAACGTCGTCCCGACGACGTCCAGCATGACCGGGCCGAATACGACCGGCGCGGTCGACGAATTTGCATGGGATGCTGCGTTCATTTTTTCTCCACGATTACAAAGGCAACTGCGTAGTCGGTTTCGTCGGTAATCGACACCTGCGCAGTCAATCCGTTTTCCTGCATGTATTGTTCCAGTTTTCCACTGGTGACGACAATCGGCTTGCCGCTCGGCGCGTTCAGCGTCTGCATCGCACGCCACGTCATCGGCATGTGAATGCCAAGTCCGATCGCTTTCGAAAAAGCCTCCTTGGCGGCGAAACGTGTCGCCAGAAATCGCAAGCCGCGAGCCTCGACTTTTGCCTTGCGTCGATGGTATTTCTGTAGTTCTTCCGTGCCCAGAATTCGTTCGGCAAAGCGTTCGCCGTGGCGACCAAGCGCCGCTTCGATACGATCGATCTGAATGATGTCGGTACCGATGCCGTAAATCATTGCGCGCATCCTGCCAAACGTGCAGCAACCATGATGGCCTTCATTTCACGTACGGCGTTCTGCCAACCGACAAATACGGCGTGCGCAACGATTGCATGACCGATGTTGAGTTCAGCGATATCAGGAATCGCGGCCACCGCTTGCACATTGGTGTAATGCAGTCCGTGACCTGCATTGACTTTCAATCCGCGCTTGATGCCTTCCAGCACGCCAGCTTCGATACGTTGCAATTCGCTGCGCTGTTCGCCCTCATTATGTGCGTCTGCATAACGCCCGGTATGCAACTCGATTACCGGAGCACCGGCTTCAGCGGCAGCCTGAATCTGCGCCGCATCGGGATCGATGAACAGGCTGACGCGTATGCCCTCGTTTTGCAGTTGCTGCACAGCTGCCCGCACGTCTGAAAAATAGCGGACCACATCCAGCCCGCCCTCCGTCGTCACTTCTTCGCGTCGCTCCGGTACAAGACATACATCCTGCGGTTTGATGCGACAGGCGAAATCGACCATCTCCGCTGTCACCGCCGACTCCAGATTCATGCGCGTGTGCAATTGCGGACGGATCAGTTCGACATCTGCATCCTTGATATGGCGACGATCTTCGCGCAAATGCAGCGTGATGGCATCGGCCCCGGCTTCCTCCGCCAGCAACGCCGCCTGCAACGGATCAGGATAAACCGTACCGCGCGCATTGCGCAATGTCGCAACGTGGTCGATGTTGATGCCGAGTTCGATTGTGGAATGATTCGGTTGCAGAAAACTCATCGTTGATGTTCCGTCAAATTGTTCCGTCAAAGCTGCAGCAGATCGATCAGGATCTGTCGCGTGTTCAGGGCGGTGCCATTGAGATGATGTGCCAGCAGAAAACGCATCAGGAATTTACTCTGTGCCTGTGTCGTTGCATCGTTGTAATTTTCCCCCTCCATGTCGAGCAGCGTCTTGCCTGACACGCGCGGCCATGTGTCGGCAGGACGCGCCGGACGGGGTCCCTTTTCGGGATCGATCACGTACATCCGTTCGGATTCGACTTGCCCGCCGCTCGACGTACATTGCGACCAGTCGCCTGCCACGCCACTTTCCTTCAGCAGCGCACGCTCGAACTTGCGCAACACGATGGCGGCCGGTTCGTCATGCGCCAGTTGATTCAACGCGCTGACATAATGATCGAACAATACCGGATGAGGATCGTCGCGCGCCAGTAACTTGACCAGTAGTTCATTCAGATAGAAGCCGCACAGCAAGGCGGATTTTTCGAGTGGCAGCAGCCCGCCGACCCATTCTGCAGCGATCAATGTACGCACTTCGGATTTGCCGCTCCAGCCGACCGACAATGGCTGAAATGTTTGCAGCACGCCGCGCAGTTTGGAATGCGGCCGCTTGGCGCCTTTGGCGA
This sequence comes from Oxalicibacterium sp., assembly GCF_035565035.1. Classification (GTDB taxonomy): domain Bacteria; phylum Pseudomonadota; class Gammaproteobacteria; order Burkholderiales; family Burkholderiaceae_D; genus Oxalicibacterium. The sequence goes on from NZ_DATMTD010000095.1 coordinate 5,610, forward strand.
TCAGTGCAATACGGCCATGATCGCGCGAGAAGACATCGACGATCAGGCTCGTTTCCTTGTAGGGATAACTGTGCAGGACGAAGCCCGGTTGATCGATGATGCGCGTTTCTTTTTCTGTGGTACGTGCCCGACGCGCAGGTGGCTTTGCCGGAGTGGAAACGGTCAATGCACCATCGTTATCCGCCGATGCGGTTGCATCGCGCAAAGGTGCTGTGGAAGTGGCATCGGCAAGTGCGGCCATGTGGATGCGGTTATTCGTAACCGTAAGCGCGCAAGCCGGCCTCGTTATCGGCCCAGCCCGATTTGACCTTGACCCAGATTTCCAGATACACCGGGCCGCCGAACAGGCGCTCCATGTCGAGGCGCGCCTGTGTCGAAATATCCTTGAGCTTTGCGCCCTTGTTGCCGATGACCATTGACTTGTGGGTGTCGCGTTCGACCAGGATGGCGGCGAACACACGACGCAGATTGCCTTCCTGCTCGAATTTCTCGATGACGACCGTGCTGGTGTACGGCAACTCGTCGCCGACGAAACGGAAAACTTTTTCGCGCACGGTTTCTGCAGCAAGGAATTTTTCGCTGCGATCGGTGATGTCGTCTTCACCGAAAATCGGCGGATTTTCCGGCAAGTGTTTCTTGATTTCGCTCTGCAGACTGTCAAGCTGAAAACGCTGCTTGGCCGATACCGGCACGATCGCAGTGAAGTCACGTTTTGCAGCAATCTCCTGCGCAAACGGCATCAATGCTGCCTTGTCCTTGACGCGATCGGATTTGTTGATGACCAGAATGCACGGGACGTTTTTCGGAATCAGGTCGAGCACCTGCTGGTCGGCCTGACTGAAGGTGCCGGCTTCAATCACGTACAGGATCACATCCGATGCTGTCAGCGTGTTCGTGACGGTCCGGTTCAGCGTCTTGTTCAGCGCGTTCGAATGACGCGTCTGGAAACCCGGCGTATCGACATAGACGAACTGCGCGTCGTCGAGAGTCTGGATTCCGGTAATGCGGTGACGCGTGGTTTGTGCCTTGCGCGAAGTGATGCTGACCTTGGCACCAATCAATTCATTCATCAATGTCGATTTTCCGACATTAGGGCGACCGACAATCGCGATATAACCGCATCGGAAATGAGACAGCGAGGCGGATTCAGTCATGCAATCTTCGAGTGTGTTGTTGTGTTGGGAGCGGCATCAGATGCAGCTTCAGATTTATTCCTGACTTCCGGTTCGGCAATCAGGCTCTTCTGCCCGTCATCGATCGTTGATTCGACCGGCGAAGGTTTCGTTTCTTTTGCGGACTTGGCATCAGCACGCGTACTTTTGGCTGGTTTGACCGCCTCTTCGACTGGCGGTGCATCCGGTTGAACCGTGGCAATCCCTGCCAGTTTCAGTTGCGCGGTACGCGGCTTGCTCTTGCGCCCGCTGCCTGGTGTTTTCACCAATGTAGCCTGCACTGCCTCAAGTGCAAGCTTCGCAGCGGCCTGCTCACCGGCACGGCGACTGCCGCCGGTGCCGAATACCTGAATGTCCAGTTTCGGTACCAGGCATTCGATTTCGAATTCCTGGTTGTGTGCAGCGCCGTGTGTGGCGACGACGTTGTACTGCGGCAGCGGAATTTTTTTTCCCTGCAAATATTCCTGCAGCAAGGTCTTGGCATCCTTGCCAAGCGTTTTCGGATCGACGGTATCGAGGATCGGAATGTACAGCGAACGAATGACATCGCGCGCAGCATCGAAACCGGCATCCAGAAAAATTGCACCGAACAATGCTTCCAGCGTGTCGGCCAGAATCGACGGACGACGGAAACCGCCGGATTTCAATTCGCCTTCGCCCAGGCGCAGGAAGTGCGACAGCTCCAGCCGTTGCGCAATTTCGTACAGCGATTGCTGCTTGACCAGATTGGCACGCAGGCGCGACAAATCACCTTCATCGATCTTGCTGTAACGATCGAACAGCAGCGACGCCACCACACAGTTCAGAATCGAGTCGCCCAGAAATTCCAGCCGTTCGTTATGCACGCCGCTGTGGCTGCGATGCGTCAGTGCCTGCTGCAGCAGGACAGCATCCTTGAAAGTGTGGCCCAGCCGGGTCTGCAATAACGTTACATCCATTTTTCTGTCGTTTCGTGCTTTCTGTTCGCCGCCCTTAATTAAGGCACAGCTGGTTTCGGCGCCCGGTCGTTGGTGGAGCCGGCGTAATCGATCAACAGGCTGACCGGACCGATCATCGGAATGACTTTTTGATACGCAAAACTGATGTCGGCATCGTCACCATTCTTGACGATCGTCAGATCCTTGCCATCGATGGAATCGATGTAACCGACTTCTGCCTGCCTGTTGAAGGCAGCACGCATTTCCGGAATCGAGCCGCCCTGCGCCTTGACGCTGGCAATTGCCTTCTTGATCGACATGTATTCGGTAAATGTCGGCACCACTTTCATCGCCAGCACGGCAATCACGCCGGCAATCGCCAGCAGCACGATCAAGCCGGTCAGGGAAACACCTTGTTCATTACGACGGATGCGCGACAACGACAATGCCATGAGTATGCTCCTGATCGAGATTATTTGAAGCTGCCAATACGGCCCAGATCGCCAAGATTCATCCAGACCAAAAATGCCTTTCCGACAATATTTCTGTCCGGCACAAAACCCCAGTACCGGCTGTCCAGACTGTTATCCCGATTATCGCCCATCATGAAATATTGTCCAGCCGGGACCTTGCACGTAAATCCTTCTGCGTCGTAGCTGCACAATTCACGATGCGGGAAGTCGTGCGGATTCGGCACATACGCCGGCGCGCGCGGATTGGTCAGGATATTGTGGGCGACACCGTTCAGGTTTTCGGTGAAATTCTTCGAATAACTCAACGTTTCTTCGTCAAGATAATCCGGCAACGGCTTGTACGAAACCGGCTTTCCGTTGACGATCAGGCGCTTGTTGCGATACGTCACGGTATCGCCGGGAACGCCGACAACACGTTTGATGTAATCCAGCGACATGTTTTCCGGAAACTTGAACACCATCACGTCCCCGCGCTGCGGGTCGCCGATTTCGATGACCTTTTTGTTGATGATCGGCAATCGAATACCGTAAGTGTATTTATTGACCAGTATCAGGTCACCGACCTGCAGCGTCGGCAGCATGGACGTCGATGGAATCTTGAACGGCTCGTAGAGAAATGAGCGCAGAAAAAATACCAGCGCGATGACCGGGAAGAAGCTGCCCGAATATTCGATCCAGGTCGGCTGCCGCAACAGGTTCGCCTTCAATGCGGCGCGGCCGTTGTCGTCCGGCTTGATGCCATCGCCCGCCAACTTGGCATTGCGCGCATCGAATTCCGCCAGCACCGCATCGGCGCGTGCGCGGCGCTTCCTGGCCAGATGGAAGGTATCGAGAAACCAGATAACGCCCGTCACGACCGTCAGGATGAACAGGATCAAGGAGAAATTACCGAGGATGTCTTGCAGTGTCATTTATCTTCCACTTGTAGAATTGCCAGGAACGCCTCCTGCGGGATCTCCACCGAACCCACCTGCTTCATCCGCTTCTTGCCGGCTTTTTGTTTTTCGAGCAACTTACGCTTGCGGCTGATATCGCCGCCATAGCATTTGGCCAGCACGTTCTTGCGGAGCGCCTTGACGTTTTCGCGCGAGATGATGTTGGCACCGATCGCTGCCTGGATCGCGACATCGAACATCTGCCGCGGAATCAGTTCGCGCATCTTCGCCGCCACCGCACGTCCGCGATATTGACTGCTGCTGCGGTGAACGATGATGGCGAGCGCATCGACCTTTTCGCTGTTGATCAGCATGTCGACCTTGACGACATCGGAAGCGCGATTTTCCTTGAACTCGTAATCCATCGACGCATAGCCACGCGAGGTGGATTTGAGCTTGTCGAAAAAATCGAGCACGATCTCGGCCATTGGCATTTCGTAAATCAGTTTGACCTGCTTGCCGTGATAGCTCATGTCCATCTGGATACCACGCTTCTGCGTGCACAACGTGATGACGGAGCCAACATACTCCTGCGGCATGTATAAATTGACCGTGACGATCGGTTCGCGGATTTCCTCGATCTTCGACGGGTCGGGCATCTTCGACGGGTTGTCGACCATCAGTATCGTGCCGTCACGCAGCACGACTTCGTAGATCACGGTCGGTGCTGTCGTGATGAGGTCCATGTCGAACTCGCGTTCGAGACGTTCCTGCACGATTTCCATATGCAGCAGGCCGAGGAAACCGCAGCGAAAACCGAAGCCCAGCGCCTGCGATACTTCCGGTTCGTACATCAGCGCTGCATCGTTCAGTTTCAGTTTTTCCAGCGAGTCGCGCAACGCATCGTACTGGTTGGCTTCGACCGGGAACAGGCCGGCAAATACCTGCGGTTGCACTTCCTGGAAACCAGGCAACGGCTCCTTCGCCGGACGGCTCACCAGCGTGACGGTATCGCCCACCTTGGCAGCTTTCAGCTCCTTGATGCCGGCGATGACGAAACCGACCTGACCGGCCGACAACGATTCACGTGCGATCGATTTCGGCGTGAAGACGCCGACGCTTTCCACCAGGTGCGATGACTCGGTTGCCATCAGCAGAATCTTGTCCTTCGGACGCAGCGTGCCATTCTTGACGCGCACCAGCATCACGACGCCGACATAGTTGTCGAACCATGAATCGACGATCAGCGCCTGCAGCGGTGCATCCGGATCGCCTTGCGGTGGCGGCACCTTCGTGATCAGTGATTCGAGCACGTCCTGCACACCCAGGCCGGTCTTTGCCGAGCAATGCACGGCGTCACTGGCATCGATGCCGATGACCTCCTCGATTTCTGCACTGGCGTTCGCCGGATCGGCGGACGGCAGATCGATCTTGTTCAACACCGGCACGACTTCGACGCCGAGGTCGAGCGCGGTATAGCAATTCGCAACCGTTTGCGCTTCCACACCCTGCGATGCATCGACCACCAGCAAGGCGCCTTCGCAGGCGGACAGCGAACGGCTGACTTCATAGCTGAAATCGACGTGACCCGGGGTGTCGATCAGGTTCAGGTTGTAGACCTGGCCGTCGCGTGCCTTGTAACTCAACGCCGCCGTTTGCGCCTTGATGGTAATGCCGCGCTCGCGTTCGATATCCATCGAGTCGAGTACTTGCGCTTCCATTTCGCGATCGGACAGGCCACCGCACAACTGAATGATGCGGTCGGCAAGGGTCGATTTACCGTGGTCGATATGGGCGATGATGGAAAAATTGCGGATGTTGTTCATTAACCGGATGACAATTACAAAAAAAGCGCTCAGTGCGGGGTTTTCCCCGAGGCGAGCGCCTTGTTACAGAGGATGACAGCCCCGGCATTTTACCGGATTTCAGAGGGGAAAGCCGGTAATTTCCGGCGTGCGCCAAAGGTGCCAACATGATCATTTATGCAACACCAGGCAGGGGCATGTTCTTCAATCGCCGGCAACGAACGTCCGCACTGCTGCTTCATCCAGAAAATAATGGCAAAGCCGCTTCCCCGGCTCATCGTCACGTTGCGCCATCAGTACCGGCACGAGTTCATCGTATAGCGCCACCAATGTTTCGTCCGCATCCACGTCGATGACATCGATCGTGCTGTCCTCGATCGCCAGAGCAGATAATGCTGCAAGCATGTCTTCGCACAGGTGGCAGTAGCTTCGCGAATAAAGCGTGAAATGAATCAAGACGTGTTCCGACGAGGAAAAAAGAAAAGGCTGCAGCCTGTTCAGCGTGCAGCCTTTTCTTGAAATGATCGTTATTGCGCGGTCGGCTTGACCGTTACGAATTGCGAAGACTCACCGCGTCGCACCAGCAGCAATACGGTCTTTTTCGCTTCCAGTTTCGCTACCAGCGCAGCGAACTGGCGTGCATCCTTGATATCGGTATTGTTCAAGCGCAGCAGAACGTCGCCTGCTCGCAGGCCCGAACGGGCAGACGCGCCCTCTGCCGATTCGACCAGCACACCGCCTTCGATCTTCAAATCCTTGATCTGCGCCGGTGTCAAATCGGAGACCGTCAGTCCCAGCGAATTCGGCACTTGCGCAGCTTTCGGCTTCTTCTGAGGAGCAGCGGCCGTGTCATCCGCCTCCAGTTCAGCGATGGTCAGGGTCAGGTCGCGCAATGCGCCCTTGCGCCAAACCGTCAACGTCGAACGCGTACCCGGTTTGGTGCTGCCAACCATGCGCGGCAGATCGCTGGAACGCTCGATCGCCACTCCGTTGAATTTCAGGATCACGTCACCCACTTCGACGCCGCCCTTTTCGGCCGGGCTGCCCGGTTCGACACGTTGCACCATCGACCCCTGTGTTCGTGTCAGACCCAGCGATTCGGCGACATCCTTCGTCACTTCCCCGATCTGCACGCCAATACGGCCACGGGTCACCTTGCCGCTCGCGCGCAACTGATCCGCGACGCGCATCGCTTCGTCGATCGGCACTGCAAACGAAATCCCCATGTAACCGCCGGAACGGCTGTAAATCTGCGAATTGATACCGATCACTTCGCCACGCATATTGATCAGCGGGCCGCCCGAATTGCCCGGATTGACCGCGACGTCGGTCTGGATCAGCGGCAGGTATTCTCCGGTGTCGCGTGCCTTGGCCGACACAATCCCGGCCGTCACCGTATTGTCGAGACCAAATGGCGAGCCGATTGCAATCACCCATTCGCCGACACGAATCTTGTCGGAATCGCCCATCGTCAGGCGCGGCAGATTGCTGCCCTCGATTTTCACGATCGCGACATCGGTGCGCTTGTCGGAACCGATGATCTTGGCCTTGAACTCGCGCTTGTCGGTCAGCGTGACATAGACCTCGTCCGCACCTTCAACCACGTGAGCATTCGTCATCACGTAACCGTCAGCGGAAATGATGAAACCCGATCCCACACCGCGCGGCACCTCTTCTTCAGCATCCGGCGCCGGTGCCTGCTTGCGGCCGCGCGGCGATGGTTGCGCCGGCGGCAATGGCGCACCGAAGAAGCGACGGAAGAATTCCTGCATTTCCTCGTCTTGCGTCAGATCACCGCCCTGACTGACCTTGGCTTTCTCGGTTGTGCGGATATTGACGACGGCAGGGCCGGTTTTTTCAACCAGATCGGTGAAGTCCGGCAAGGCCGCAACCGTGGGAGACGCCACCGGCGCAGCTAACGTCGATGCCGCAGGAAGAAAAAATGCGCCGGCCGTGCCGAGCAGAATGGCAAAAAGTTTTTTCTGAATGGTGGTCATTTTCATACACTTCACTTACTTGGAAAAGCAGGATATGCGGAAGAAAATCTTGCTCATTGAGATTTAAGCTCGATGGAATTGGCGACCTGCTTGATCGCCGCGGCAGGCACTTCGCCGACAACAGTCAACCAGTAATCACCCTGGCGTTTGCCGATGATATTCATTGCGCCCTGCTGCATCGAACCTTCAGTCCGGCTTTGCGAACCGGCTTCGATAAAGACGGAAATGGCTGCGAGTCCGTCTGAATAAACAATCTGCGAAACCTCACGTTGTGTTGGTGTCGCATGTTCGGACACCGTATCCGTGATCAGCCGCTTCATCTCGCGCACTTTCTTGAAGCCGGATGGCATGGCCTTCACCGACCAGTTGGACAGATCGGCTTCACTCATCACGGCATTCTCGACGCGCCAGCCATGTGTGTTCTTGAAACTCGTCTTGGCCTGATTCGGATCGACATGACCAATCACGATCTGCGTGAAAGCAATCTGCTCGACGACATCATTCTTTTCGTTGACCGTCTGCGCCTTCAACAGCAGGCCGGTCGATTTTTCAGCCCACAACTTGTAACCGTAACGCAGCTTGTCCTTCGGCTCCAGGATGATCGCCTGACAATCGTAGCCGGCCACACGGCCGGTTTCACCCTTCTTCATATCGTAGTGCTGAGCCAGGTCGGCAGGATTGGCGCCAAGGATCGCGGGAAATACGTCCTTGTTGACGCGTCGCTCCACACGGATCGATTTACTCTCCGGCATGTAGCAGGCGATTTCCTCGTTGTTGCGGATGTATTCACGCGGCTTGCCGTCGAGGATTTCCAGTTTTTCGAGTTCATTCTTGCCATTGAGGAGATGCGTAATGCGCGACGTGCGCACCTGGCTGCCCTGCTGATAGACGAACGTACCCGAGTAGTTCAGCTTCTGTGCCGACGACTGAATCTTCTTCAGCCATACCTGCGTATCGTGCTGGTCGACGGTCGGCGCTGCGCTTTCTGCATGAGAAGAAAACGCAATAAAGCTGGAGCAAAGCACAACGAACCTGAAAAATCCCAATGTCTGCCGCATATTAATTACTTGTCCGAATCAACAGCAAATGTAGCCGAGCGGGCGTATTGCGCAGTGCTGTACACAGACGGAGAAAAACGCTGATGTGCCAGCAGATACTCATCGATACGCGGGTCGCGCAGCACTTCGCCATCCTGGCTGGCAACAGTGATCGTTTCCGGCGCTGCAGCAGATGCCACAACCGGTGCCGGATTCGCCGCCAGTGTCGGCGCAGTGATTGGTGTCATCATTTGCGGCACCGTCAGGAAAGCGACCACGGCAACTGCTGCTGCCGCCATTCCCGGCATCGCGAAACGTCGGATCGATGTTTCCTTGGCAACCGCGACACGTTTGTCGGCCGACACCATGATGACCGGCTCCGCATCGAGAAGCGCAAACATGCGCGCATTGAAACCTGCACTCAATTGCGTGTTCAGTTCATCAGATCGCAGGGCATCGCCAACCTGGTGATACAGATTCCAGGCATCGCGCCCTTCATCCTGGCGCAACGCAGCCAGCGTAACGTCGAGATGTCCATCGGACAACTCGCCATCGGCAAAGGCAGAAATCTGTTCCCGCGTGATATTCGTCGTATTCATCACTACCTCGAAAAAATTAAGGCTACCCCTGTATTTGCAGCAAAAAGCGTTCTTGTTATATGTTCACCAACGTTTATCGAGCGCCGTATCCAGCAACGGCCTTAATTTTTCCGAGATCGCTTCGCGCGCCCTGAAAATCCGGCTGCGCACCGTGCCGATCGGACAACCCATCGACTCGGCAATCTCGTCGTAACTCAACCCTTCGATCTCTCGCAAGGTAATCGCCATTCGCAACTCTTCCGGCAGTTCGTCCATCGCTACATTCAACGTCTGGGCGATTTGCTTTGTTGCCAACAACGATTCCGGTGTATTGATATCTCTTAGGTGGTCGCCGTCGTCAAAAGTTTCTGCCTCTTCGACATCGGCTTCAGTAGAAGTTGGCGCGCGTCGACCTTGCGTCACCAGATAGTTTTTCGCGGTGTTGATCCCGATCCGATAGAGCCACGTATAGAACGCGGAATCGCCACGGAATTGGGGCAACGCACGATACGCCTTGATGAACGCTTCCTGAACCACATCCTCGGCTTCCGCCTGGTCGCGAACAAGCCGCGACACCAGTCGCATCAATTTTCGTTGGTACTTGATCACTAAAAGCTCGAAGGCTTTCTTGTCGCCACGTTGTACACGCTCGACAAGCAGCTGATCAATATCGCGTTCTGTCGTCAAATCCCCATTCCCTTGTTATGTCGCAACACGCACGCGGCTCGTGCTGTTGACTGGGCGAAACATGATTAGTTCAAAGAATCCGGAATTAATTTGAATGTTCACGTCGATCCCCGGCTTCTGGATGGCGCATCACGATCCAGCGGCACGCAACCAGTAACGCCCTGAAACTGTCTGCCGAAACCGAATCCGGCAGGATTCTTACTATTTCGGTTTTTTGCTTTTCATTTTGCAAATGCAAGATGAGCAAGCCAGACCACAATGTGGATGATGCCAGCAATTTCACCGGCTCCGCCTCTGTTCCACCGGCAATCTCCACTTGCGAGCCATTTGTCCGCACCGCCAACCGTATCTGCCCAACACCGGAAATATGGATTTCATATGTCTTCCGGATCATCACGACAGTATAAAAAGCATAACCTGCTGCCATGATACAGACGAGCGCAACGGCCAGTCTGAAAACAGGGGGCAGATTACCAACCGAGTCGGATCCGATCGCCATTCCGCTACACAGAACGGCCATGCACATCGCCACCACCACAACCAATAATCGGCGGGACGGTTTTACCACGGTGCTGACCGCGATAGACATGGGGAGGGATAAGTAAAAAATCCGATTACTCTCGCGAGCAATCGGATTTTAATCAGATCTTACCGAAGACCAGGGTGCCGTTCGTGCCGCCAAATCCGAAGTTATTCTTCATGGCATATTGAATCGGCATCTCGCGCGCCGTATTGGCACAGTAATCAAGATCGCATTCCGGATCCTGGTTGATGATATTGATGGTCGGCGGAGAAATCTGATGATGCACGGCCAGAACGGTAAAGACCGATTCCAGTCCGCCCGCACCGCCCAGCAAATGTCCCGTCATCGATTTGGTCGAATTGACGGTCAGCTTCTTTGCGTGCGCGCCGAATGCCGCCTTCACCGCATCCGATTCATTCCTGTCACCGAGCGGTGTCGACGTACCGTGCGCGTTCAGATACTGCACTTGGTCAGCAGAGATTTCTGCATTCTTCAATGCATTGACCATGCTGCGACGCGGACCGTCCATGTTCGGTGCGGTGATGTGATAGGCATCTGCACTCATGCCGAAACCGACCAGCTCCGCGTAGATTTTTGCACCACGGGCTTTTGCATGCTCGTATTCTTCGAGCACCATCACGCCGGCGCCTTCGCCCAGCACAAAGCCGTCACGATCCTTGTCCCAAGGACGCGAAGCGGTTGCCGGATCGTCATTGCGGGAAGACAGTGCACGTGCTGCAGCAAAACCACCCAGACCCAATGGCGAAATCGTCGATTCCGCACCACCGGCGATCATCACGTCTGCATCACCGTATTCGATCATGCGTCCGGCTGTGCCGATCGCATGCAAACCGGTCGTGCATGCCGTTACGACAGCCAGATTCGGGCCCTTGAGTCCGTACTGGATCGACAGATGTCCGGAAATCATGTTGATGATCGATGCCGGCACAAAGAACGGGCTGATGCGACGCGGACCACGATTGGTCAGTTCCGCATGCGTGTCCTCGATCAACGGCAAACCGCCAATACCGGAGCCGACGATGACGCCGATGCGATCCGCATTCTCGTCGGTAACGACCAGACCGCTGTCCTGCATGGCCTGCATGCCGGCGGCAACGCCATAGTGGATGAAAGTATCCATGTGGCGCGCTTCCTTACCGGGAATGTAATCCTCGATATTGAAGCCTTTTACTTCTCCAGCAAAGTGCGTGCTGAAGGGGGTCGCATCAAACTTGGTGATGGTGGCGATGCCGGATTGGCCCGCCGTGATGGCTTTCCATGCGTCTGCGACACTGTTGCCGACGGGAGAGACACAACCAAGACCAGTGACGACGACACGTCGTTTGCTAGAGCGACTCAAGCAATTCTCCTGAAGTCTGACTTACGCTTTGACGTGTGCCTTGGCGTAATCGATCGCCTGCTGCACGGTGGTGATTTTTTCAGCTTGCTCGTCAGGGATTTCCATTTCGAATTCGTCTTCGAGCGCCATCACGAGTTCAACGGTATCGAGCGAGTCGGCACCCAGATCGTCAACGAAGGACGATTCGATCTTGATGTCTGCTTCGGCGACGCCCAATTGTTCAGCGACGATTTTCTTAACGCGTTGTTCGATATCCGACATGTTTAACTCCAATGAGTGGTTACAGAAAGTGCGCGCATTTTAGCAGGTTTGCGCACCGATAATTTACTTTTAGCTTTTGTCATCAAGAAAGTCGAAACTCCGGCTAAAAGCACCTAATTACATGTACATGCCGCCGTTGACATGCAACGTCGTACCTGTGATGTAGCCGGCTTGCGGCGAAGCGAGGAAGCTGACGGCCGCAGCGATGTCCTCCGGCTGGCCCAGACGGCCAAGCGGGATCTGCTGCTTTAATGCCGTAACCTGCTCTTCACCGAGGACCTTGGTCATATCGGTATCGATGAAGCCCGGCGCCACGCAATTGACCGTGATGTTGCGGCTGCCGATTTCCCGCGCCAGTGCACGGCTCATGCCGGCCACGCCGGCCTTTGCCGCAGCATAATTCATCTGGCCCGGGTTGCCGGAAGAGCCCACAACCGAAGTAATGTTAATGATGCGGCCGTGACGCGCCTTCATCATGCCGCGCAGAACGGCGCGTGACAGACGGCCGACGGCAGTCAGATTGGTGGCGATGACGTTATCCCACTCCTCTTCCTTCATTCGCATCGCCAGTTGATCCTGCGTAATGCCGGCATTGTTGACCAGAATGGTGACTGCGCCGAATTCCTTCTGAATCTCGTCGATCAGTTCCACCGAACGCGCCGCATTATTGACGTCGAGCATGACGCCTTTGCCGCCTGCGCCCAGATATTCAGAGATCGCTGCCGCACCGGATTCCGACGTTGCGGTCCCGATCACTTTTGCGCCCTGCTTGACCAATTCCTGCGCAATCGCACGACCGATACCGCGCGATGCGCCGGTGACGAGGGCAACCTGACCTGCCAATTGAGTATCCATTATTTCAAAAGCTCCAAAACCGCATCCAGAGATGCCTGATCGACAATCGCGTGCCCGGTAAGCTCGCCGTTAATACGTTTGGTCAAACCTGCCAGCACCTTGCCGGGACCGCATTCGACCACATCGGTAATACCGTCAGCCGCCATTTTCTGCACCGACTCGACCCAGCGAACCGGATTGGCCGCCTGACGTACCAACGCATCCTTGATGCCCGCAACATCGCTCACGATGGCGACATCAACGTTATTGATCAATGGAATCTGCGGTGTACCGAACGCCAGCGGTGCCAGATATTCACGCAGACGGTCCGACGCCGGCTTCAGCAACGATGAATGGAACGGCGCGGAAACCGGCAGCGGCAGTGCACGCTTGGCACCTTTTGCCTTGGCCAGTTCGCAAGCACGCTCAATCGCAGCCTTGTGACCGGCAATCACGACTTGTGCCGGCGCATTGAAATTGACAGCTTCCACGACATCGCCCTGTGCCGCATCCTTGCAGACAGCCAGCACATCGGCATCCGACAAGCCAAGAATTGCCGCCATCGTGCCCTGACCGACTGGCACGGCTTCCTGCATTGCCTTGGCGCGGAAGCGCACCAGCGGTACCGCATCCTTGAATGCAATCACACCGGCAGCAACCAGCGCCGAATATTCACCCAGACTATGGCCCGCGACGATCGCCGGCGTCTTGCCGCCTGCCGCGATCCATGCGCGATACATCGCAACAGCAGCCGTCAACATGACAGGCTGCGTATTGGTCGTCAAATCGAGATCTTCCTTCGGGCCTTCGGCGATCAGTTTTGCCAGATCGAACTGTAGTGCGTCCGATGCTTCTGCCAGTGTTTGCTGCACGATGGCGTTGTCGGCAAAGCCGTTCAGCATGCCGATGGCTTGCGATCCCTGACCTGGAAAAACGAATGCAAATTTGCTCATGATTTTTGTATTTTTGATTTCAACAATGACAATCGTTCCTTACATGCGCACCAGCACGGCACCCCATGTAAAACCGCCACCAACGCCTTCCATCATGACGTTCTGACCTGCCTTGATACGACCGTCGCGTACACCCGTATCGAGCGCCAGCGGTATCGACGCAGCCGATGTATTGCCGTGCTGATCGACCGTCACGATCATCTTGTCCATGCCGAGGCCCAGCTTTTTCGCCGTGCCCTGCATGATGCGAATATTGGCCTGATGCGGCACGATCCAATCGACTTCGGATGCGTCCATTTTGGCCAGTTGCAGCGCTTCGTTCGCAACCTTGTCCAGCAAACCGACGGCAAGTTTGAATACGGCCTGCCCATCCATGTACATGAAGGCACTGCCTTCGAGCGCACCGTTACTGATTCTGCCAGGTCCGCAAAGAATATCGCCGTAACTACCGTTCGCATGCAACTTGGTCGCCAATACGCCCGGTTCATCGGAAGCCGTCATGACAACCGCGCCGGCGCCATCGCCGAACAACACGCAGGTCGTACGGTCGCTGAAATCGATGATGCGCGAAAACACTTCCGCACCGATCACCAATACATTCTTGTGCGAACCGGATTTGATGAACTTGTCTGCTGTCGAGACTGCATAAACGAAACCACTGCAGACAGCCTGTACATCCAACGCAGCGCATTCGTTCGTAATGCCGAGTTTGTGCTGCACCACGCACGCCGTGCTCGGGAAACCGCCAAAGAAATCCGGCGTCGACGTCGCAAGAATGACCAGGTCGATATCGTTCGGCGTCAATTTGGCCATATCGATGGCGCGCTTGGCAGCTTCCACTGCGAGATCGCTCGAATTCATCCCGGCATCAGCATAGTGGCGTGCGGAAATGCCGCTGCGCGAAACGATCCACTCGTCGGACGTTTCAATCCCCTTGCTTGCCAGTTGTTCGGTCAGATCCTGATTGGTAACGCGGTTGGGCGGCAGGTAGCTACCTGTCCCGATAATTTTGCTATAGAGAGTCATGCGGTTTTCTGTTCTGTATTTTCTGTTGTACCGGCCGGATCTTCGGAAAGTGACGCAAGCGACTGCGGCATCAACTCCGCAATCTTCGTCGAAATGCGTGCGAGAACATCGTATTTGGCTGCGTCGAATGCACGTCGGATTGCCCACTGATAACCGTAGGCATCCGCACCACCATGGCTTTTGAAGACCAATCCGCGCAGGCCGAGCAAACTGCCGCCATTGTAACGGGACGGATTCAGGCGTTGCGAAATCGCTTTCAACGCGCCACGCGCGATCAAGGCGCCCAGCATGTTCAACGGGCTGCTCTTGAACTCCGTCGTCAGTACGCTTTTGACGAAACGACCGAGGCCTTCCGATGTTTTCAACGTCACATTGCCGACGAAGCCATCGCAGACGACGATATCCGTCGTGCCCTTGAAGATGTCGTCGCCTTCGACGTTGCCGTAAAAATTCAATGTGCCTTTTTCGTGCTCGGCGCGCAAGCGCACTGCAGTTTGCTTGACGACATCATTACCCTTGATGTCTTCCTCTCCGACGTTCAGCAGCCCAACAGTTGGCTTCGACTTGCCTTCCATTGCCGAGACCAGAGCGGAACCCATCAATGCGAACTGATGCAAATGCTGCGGTTCACAATCAACATTGGCACCCAGATCGAGCATATAGGTCGGACCGTCTTTTTGATTCGGAAGGATGCTGCAGATAGCCGGGCGATCGACGCCAGGAATCGTTTTGAGGACGTAACGGGAAATTGCCATCAGCGCGCCGGTATTGCCGGCGGACACACAAGCCTGCGCCTTTCCTTCCTTGACGAGATTGATCGCCACGCGCATCGAAGAGTCGCGTTTGCGGCGTAGTGCCGTTTCAAGGGTGTCGTCCATTGTCACGACATCGGTCGCATTGACAATGGAAAGGCGTGGATGTTCGCTTGCCTTGTGCTTTTTCAGCTCTGCCAAAAGCAACGCCTCGGGGCCGACCAGAATAAGTTCGGCGTCCGGTTCGTTTTCGGCAAACGCAATAGCGGCAGGAATGGTAACCGCAGGGCCGCGATCACCGCCCATGCAGTCGATAGATATTTTAATTGTCATTGGCTTGATTCAGGGCCTCAGTCCAGCCACATTATGGGGCAGATTCGGCTTGATTCAAAATGACGCAATGCGCTGCGTGAGCATATGAAAAAACGGCGCAAAGTCATGACTCAACGCGCCGCTTTTTTCGCCTGAACGAGAATGGATTATTCGTCGTTTTTGGTTTTCAGGACTTTACGACCACGATAAAAGCCGTTCGGGCTGATGTGGTGACGCAGATGCGTTTCACCCGTGGTTGGTTCCGTACCCAGTTGTGGAGCAACCAGGAAATCGTGCGAACGGTGCATACCGCGCTTCGATGGGGACTTTTTATTCTGTTGAACAGCCATGATAACTACTCCTAAACCTTAAGTTCGAAAATTCTAACACATTCGCTTTGCAAAACCGCTGCAAATCGACAATCCTGTTACTGAAATTACACGCCGCCGCATTCGCGGCAATGCGCCTCAACTCTTATTGCTTCAAGCCCTTCAGGACATCGAAAGGCGACGGCTTGCGCGCATCAGAAAATCCGTCCGTAACGGCATTGCCGGGACAGACTTCATGTTTCGGCGCCAAAGGCAACGACAGCAACGCTTCGTCTTCCACCAGATCCAGAATATTCATCGCCTTCGAGCCGACAATCACATCAATTGTGTCGTCATCCAGCAATGTCTCGATCTCATCCGCCTGATCGTCACTTTTCGCAAGAATCAGAATCTGCTCCGATTCGATCACATGTTCAAGCGAAGTCATGCAACGTTGGCAACGCAACTGAGCCTTGCCTGCCACAGTCATCAACAGTTGTGGATATCCGAAACTGTTTGCTCCACCCTGCAACGTCCACTGCAAGAATGTTGCAATGTCGGTGCATTCCGCAGCCAGCCTCTTCATATCGGCCACAGCAATCTCGCCATCTCGTCGCTCACCAAGCCGACAGAAATCAAACGCGTCGATTACAAAAGCACCCATAGCAACTGGCCGAATCCGGAAAACCTGCGATAATAGCAGGCTTTTTCCTTATTCGTCAAAGTGTTAGCGCGCTTTTGTTGAGCGGTCATTCAAATAAACATCAAAAAATGTCTTCATCCCCCGCACAACCGCGACTGATTCTTGGTTCCAGCTCGATTTACCGCAAGGAATTGCTGTCCCGGCTCCGCATTCCATTCGACGTCATGGTGCCAAATATCGACGAAACGCCGCGCCCTGAGGAAACGCCGGAAGCTACTGTCATGCGCCTCGCGCAGGAAAAAGCTGCTGCCATCGCCAATCGGGCGCCACAATCGCTGATCATCGGCTCCGATCAGGTGGCCACGCTGGACGGCGCACAAATCGGCAAGCCCGGCACGCACGACAAGGCATTGCAACAATTGCAAAAAATGCGCGGACGCAAGGTCATTTTCCATACGGCGCTTTGCCTGTTCGATGGCCGTAGCGCGGCGTCTCCGCGGATACAGTTCGAAAACGTCCAGACCAGTGTCACGTTCCGAGATCTTCCGGATCACGAACTCGATGCGTATCTGCGTATCGAGCAACCGTACGATTGCGCGGGAAGTGCGAAAAACGAAGGCTTGGGCATCGCCATCATTGAAAAAATCGAAAGCACCGATCCAACTGCGCTGACCGGATTGCCATTGATTGCGCTGACGTCGATGCTGCGTCGCGCGCACGTCACATTTTTCACAGAATAATTTCGACCTGTTATTGCTCATGCCTGGCACTCTCTACCTCATTCCCAATACACTTGGACCTCATGACGCCAGTGATTCACTCGCGCACATCATTCCTGTCGAAGTCCAGCAGATCACGGCGAAGCTCGATTACTTCATTGCGGAAAACGCCAAGACAACGCGCGCCTTTCTCAAACTGATTGACACAAGTAATACCTTGGCAAAACCGATACAGGAAATCCGTATCGCAGAGCTGGACGTCAATACGGAAGCAAAAGCACTGCCTGCCCTGCTGGCACCACTCCTTGCCGGACAGGACGGCGGCCTGATTTCGGAAGCAGGTGTGCCGGCGGTTGCCGATCCCGGCGCCAATCTTGTCCGCCTTGCCCATGCACAAGGCATTCAAGTCAGACCGCTTGTAGGCCCCTCGTCCCTATTGCTCGCGGTCATGGCCAGTGGATTGAGTGGACAGAATTTCGCCTTCAATGGCTATTTGCCCATCGATGCGGCGGCTCGCATCAAGCGTATCCGCCAATTGGAAGAACGTTCGCGTGCAGAAAAACAAACGCAGTTTTTTATCGAAACGCCGTATCGCAATACCGCCATGCTGGAAACACTGGCAGCGACCTGTCAGCCCGGCACGCTGATCAGTATTGCAACGGACCTCACCTTGCCATCGGAAAAGATTTGCACCCAATCGGCCGCAAAATGGAAAACCGATCTGGCGAACGGAAAAGCACCGGACTTTCACAAGAAGCCGACCGTCTTCCTGTTGCTTGCCGAATAGAAAACGCGCGCAGTAAACGCAAAGCGGCGATGTTTCATCGCCGCTTTGCCTGCCTTCCTAGAAGGCATCAGGATGGGTCAGAGACCCGAAACGTTATCTAATGCGAGCGGTTGCAATCCAGCGATTGCAGACGTTGTTGCATTCTCACCGTCAGATGTCGATAACGCGATATCACTATAGACAATCGTCCTGAAACTTCAAGCCGATTCTTGCAGGGGTCCGCAGCACAAATCCGCGTCAAGCGACGCGTTGCATTACGCCATCATTTCAGGTTCGGCATCCATTGTTCGCTGATTGCTTTTACTGCAGAGGCACCTGCTGCCGCACCAAACTTCCTCAACACCCGGTCGGACAGGCCTTCGCGTTGCGTGTAGTCGACGATATTGGTCGACTTGAATTGATCGCGCGCCACGCTTTCCACCGTACCGAAACCGTCAGCCAATCCCAGCTCGATCGATTTTGCACCGCTCCAGAACAACCCCGAGAACATCTCCGGCGTTTCTTTCAAACGTTTGCCGCGGCCCTTGCGAACAACGTCGATGAATTGCTGGTGAATTTCATCCAGCATGCTTAACGCGTAATTTTTTTGCGTTTCGTTTTGCGGACTGAATGGATCAAGAAATCCCTTGTTGGCGCCAGCGGTCAGCAGGCGACGTTCTACACCCAGTTTTTCCATCGTACCGGTGAAACCGAAACCGTCCATCAGTACACCGATCGAGCCGACGATGCTGGCCTTGTTGACATAGATGCGATCAGCGGCAGCGGCAATGTAGTAACCACCGGATGCACAAATCTCCGTCACGACGACGTTCAGCGGCTTTTTCGGATACGCAGTACGCAGTCGCGTGATTTCATCGTTGATGATGCCGGCCTGTACCGGGCTGCCGCCCGGACTGTTGATTTCAAGAATGATGCCAACCGAGCCTGGATCTTCATAGGCTTTCGTCAGTGCCGCAATCACCGCGTCGGCATCGCCTGCGCCCTTCGCTTCAATGGTGCCTTCGATCTTGATCAATGCGGTATGCGGCCCGACGCTTTCCATCTCCGAAACGGACGATCCCAATCCCAGCCAGATGCCGAATCCGATCAACGCCAGTGTCGCAAGTTTGAAAAAAATTCCCCAGCGACGACGTGCGCGTTGTTCCTTTAATGTGGCGAAAGCCAGCTTCTCCAGCACTTCCCGCTCCCATCCATCCTTGCGCGGTGTCGAAGCCTGCCAGGATGATGGTTGATTGCCCTGCTCGTTGTCGTTGCTCATGTCGTCACTCGATAGATTCCGCGCCGCTTATGCGCGCGCGGGTCTTGCATATTCGTCGGGCTGCCAGAATACCTGATTATCCCGTTCCACAATTTGTATTGGCCGCAGGCTGCGGCCTCGACACGGGCCACCTGTGCAGCGGCCGGTTTCCGGCTCGTACATCGCGCCATGTGTGGAGCAAATCAAATACAGTCCGCTTGATTCGAAAAAATCGCCTTCGTTCCAGTCCAGTTCAATCGGCACATGAGCGCAACGGTTCAGATAACCGTAGACGATACCGTTGTAACGCACCACAAATCCGCTGGCATCCTCGCCACCGGCGGTTAGCGGAAAACGCACGCCCTTCCCACCCTCTTCAAGCAATGCCGTTTCACAAACGAAAATGAGATCCGTCGTCACGCCATCATGCATTTTCGTTCAGCCACGCATGCAACTCGGGGACGGAGTTCGCTGCGAACAACGGATTGAGTGCCTGCAAGTCGTCCGGTGTGTGTGCGCCATAATGTACGGCGATACCTGCCGCACCGGCATTCTGAGCCAGTAACAAATCGTGCGTGGTATCGCCGATCATCACAGTTCGCTGCATGTCCTGTCCGAGTTCCTGCGTCAATTCCTGCAGCATGGCTGGATGCGGCTTGGAAAAAGTTTGGTCTGCACAACGCGTCGCATCGAAGCGAGATGCCAGACCGGAAGTTTTTAACGCACGATCGAGGCCAACGCGGCTTTTACCGGTTGCCACACCGAGCAGATAACCTTGTTGCACCAGATCGTCGAGCATCTCGGTCACACCGTCGAACAGTGTCAGGCCGCCATCCTGATTCAGATAATGGTAGCGATAGCGCTCGATGATGCGCGGATAGTATTTGGGATCGACACCGGGGATGGCGACTTCCATCGCACTCTGCAGGCTGAGTCCGATCACATGAGCAGCAGCCCGTTCGTCCGGTACGGGCAGACCGAGATCGCGTGCAGCCGCTTGTATACAGTGAACGATGGTAGCCGTGCTGTCCATCAACGTACCGTCCCAATCGAAGACGATGAAATCAAATTGCTTTCTTGCCATGTCACGACGGCACGCGCCGCCTGCTCCTGTCTTGTTACGGATGACGGCTCGCCGCACATCCTGTTTGCGATTACGACACCTTCTTCAGGCTATTCAGAAATCGCTCGCAATCGGGCGGCAACGGCGCATTGAGCGTCATCTGCTTGCCGGATTCCGGGTGAATAAAGGTAATCTGATGGGCGTGCAGAAACATGCGTTTCAAGGCTGCTCGCTCGCCGTCTGCTTTTTGCAGATTGCGATTCAAGGCAAAATCACCATACTTGTCGTCACCGGCAATCGGAAAACCGCTTGACGACAGATGCACGCGAATCTGATGCGTGCGGCCGGTTTTCAGTTCGGCTTCAAGCAAGGCGAATTCGTCGTAACGTCGTACCAGATTAAAAATCGTATGCGATGCCATGCCATCGGCCTGCACCCGCACGCGACGTTCACCATCCGGCGTCGAATATTTGTGCAAAGGCAATTTGATGTGCTGTCGCGGATTCTTCCAGTCGCCATGTACAAGCGTCCAGTAACGCTTGTCCGGTTCACCGTCGCGAATCTGTTCGTGCAAGTTTGTCAATGCCGAGCGCTTCTTTGCCAATAACAGCACGCCGGAAGTTTCCCTGTCCAAGCGGTGCACCAGTTCAAGAAATTTTGCATCCGGTCGCGCCGCGCGCAACTGCTCGATGACACCATAACTGACGCCTGAACCGCCGTGCACGGCAACACCGGCCGGCTTGTCGATCACGAGCAAATGACTGTCTTCGAACAGGATGGCGAATTCCGCACCCGGTGCGCTGGATGCTTGCTTTTCTGCCATCCGTATTGGCGGCACTCGAACCGTATCGCCTTCCAGCAAACGATAGGTTTGATCGATGCGCCCTTTGTTGACGCGCACCTCGCCGGATCGCAACACGCGATAAATGTGGCTTTTCGGCACGCCCTTGCAAATGCGTAGCAAAAAGTTATCGATACGCTGACCGGCTTCTTCTTCGGAGATGGTCAGTAATTGAACCTGAGCCGGCGATGGGGAAGAAACCTGGGCGGATCGGGCGGGCAATGCCATTTCAGGCCCTTTCCCTGAAAATCTCGCTAAGTCCTTCATTTTGAATATATAATCGTTTCGCAATGGTTACCAAACCATTGCAGTGTAAGAATAAAAAACACATTCTACACAGGGGCGTCTCCATCGGCCTCGCCATTTTTTGCAAATTCGATGGAAAAGATGTGTATGCACCGCTCCTGCGCGAATCAAGGTTGCACCGTTGTTGTAATCGGATAACGCGCAAAGAGTGTGGTCAGGATGTCTGGATTGTTAGGATAAAGTCCGGCAAGCTCCACCGAATACCGGAAAAGCTTGCTGGTTGATGCAGTAGAACCGTTTTGCCGATTGCCCTTATATATATGGCTGGATCAATTTGCTCACCATTTCCGATCGTTGCACTCGATTCATTCGACGTGCACGATGCGGATCAAGTGTGCATTCGGCATCCGTTTCCGTGCGTCCGCGCCCCGTTGTGATAACAGCGCATTGCGCTTAGTTTCACACAGCAAGGCAATTCCCTCCCCCAGTCTCCCTGTCCCGCGTACATCCCTGTACTGTTGCTGTTGATTGGCGCATGGCGCCGTCGAGATAAAAACCGCGCATCCGCAGATGCTGTGAAATCGCCCAACAATCCGGCGAATTCGCAGGCCGGAAGCGCGAATCATCGATGGAACATGCAGCTCAACGGCACTAAATGACCTTCGGGTCGCGGAGCACTAAAAAATGAAGCGCATGCTATTTAATGCGACACAGCAAGAAGAACTGCGTGTTGCCATTGTCGATGGGCAAAAACTCATCGACATCGATATCGAAACAAGCGGACGCGAACAACGCAAGTCCAACATTTACAAAGGCGTCATCACCCGTATCGAGCCGTCGCTCGAAGCCTGCTTCGTCAGCTACGGTGAAGATCGCCACGGATTTCTGCCATTCAAGGAAGTCGCCCGAACCTACTTCAAGGAAGGCGTCGACGTCCGCAGCGCAAGCATCAAGGATGCGTTGCGCGAAGGCCAGGAAATCATGGTCCAGGTCGAGAAGGAAGAACGCGGCAACAAGGGTGCTGCCCTGACCTCCTTCGTCTCGCTGGCCGGCCGCTATTTGGTATTGATGCCGAACAATCCGCGCGGCGGCGGCGTATCGCGCCGTGTCGAAGGTGAAGATCGCCAGGAATTGCGTGAAACGATGGACAAGCTGGATTTGCCGCAAGGCATGTCCGTGATTGCCCGCACCGCAGGCATCGGTCGAAACGTTGACGAACTGCAGTGGGATCTGAACTATCTGATGCAACTGTGGCGCGCGATTGAAGGCGCCGGCAAATCGGCTCCCGGCGCGTTCCTGATTTATCAGGAATCGTCGCTGGTCATCCGCGCGATTCGCGATTATTTCCAGCCGGACATCGGCGAAATCCTGATCGACACCGACGACATTTACGAACAGGCTCAACAGTTCATGAGCCACGTGATGCCGGACATGGTGCACCGCGTAAAACGCTATCGCGACGACGTGCCGCTGTTCTCGCGCTTCCAGATCGAACATCAGATCGAAACGGCGTACTCGCGCACGGTACCGTTGCCATCGGGCGGCGCGATCGTCATCGATCACACCGAAGCGCTCGTCTCCGTCGACGTCAACTCTGCCCGCGCTACCCGCGGCAGCGACATCGAAACCACCGCATTCCATACCAACTGTGAAGCTGCCGAAGAAGTTGCCCGTCAATTGCGCCTGCGCGATCTGGGTGGCCTGATCGTCATCGACTTCATCGACATGGAGAATTCAAAGAACCAGCGCGAAGTCGAAACCCGTCTGAAAGACGCACTGCATTTCGACCGTGCACGCGTTCAGATGGGCAAGATTTCGCGTTTCGGCCTGATGGAACTGTCGCGTCAGCGTCTGCGCCCGTCGCTGTCGGATGGCAGCCACGTGACCTGCCCGCGCTGCAACGGCACGGGCCACATCCGCGATACCGAATCGTCCGCATTGCAAGTCCTGCGCATCATCCAGGAAGAGGCGATGAAGGAAAACTCGGCATCCATTCAAGTTCAGGCGCCAGTCGATGTCACCGCTTTCCTGCTGAACGAGAAGCGCGGCGAAATCCTGAAGATCGAAACACGTCATCGCGTTTCCATCGTCCTGATTCCGAACAAGCATCTGGAAACGCCGCACTACAAGCTGGAACGCATCAAGCACGACGATCCACGTCTGGAAGAAACCCAAGCAAGCTACGCGATGGTCGAACAGGCCGATACCGACATCAGCTACGGTAAGCGTCAAAAGGAAGAAATCAAGCCGCGTCAGGAAGCCATGGTCAAGGGCATCACGCCTGATCAGCCTGCGCCGACCTTTGAACGCAAGGACGTCGCAGCACCGGCCAAGACGGTTGCACCAGTCGAAGCCAAGGGCTTCTTCCAGAAACTGTTCGCCCTGTTCACCGGTGCACCGGCACAACCTGCCGCGCCGGCAAAACCTGCCGTTGAAGACAAGAATCCGCGTAACCGTGGTGAGCGTGGTGAACGTGGCAATGCAGGTGGCCGCAATCAACGCAACCGTCGCGGCCGCAATGGTCGTGACCGCAACGAAGAACGTGATGAAACCGCCAAGCCGGCACAGGCGCCAGCCGTAGAAGCGCCTGCGGCACGTGCACCGCGTCCGCCTCGTGAGGCACGGGAACCGCGCGAACCACGTGAGCCACGCGAAGGCCAGGAAGGCCGTCGTGAACGCACGCCGCGTCCGCCACGCGAAGATCGCAAGGAAGCCACGGCAGGAACCGAGCAACCGGTACTGCAAAATGTCGCACCGGCCCGCACCGCTCCGCAGGCAGCAGAAGCTGCAAGCACGGATTCCCCGATTCTCGATGTGAATGGCAACCCGCTCGAAACAGTTGCAGGCGATGATCAGCCTCGCCGTCGTCGTCGTCGCGGTGGCCGCAACCGCAACCGTCGTGATCGCGACAATACGGAAACCGGCACGGAAAACGAAAATGACGAAAATTCCGTAAATGCCCTGCAGGAAGAAACCCTGCTCGACGAAGCGGCGGAAACGCCAGCCAGCGTGCCGCATACCAATGCACGCGAAATGGCGTCGGCCGTCATCAGTGAAGCCGCCACCGCAGCAGCATATACGCAGACATCCTCAGTGACTGAACCAATCAGTGCGCTGAATGCCGCAATCGCTGCACCGACGATCCCGCAGGAAATTCCACGTCAGGAAGAACCTGCATACGTCGCGCCAGTTGTGGAAACTCAGGCAACTGAAACGGCCATCGCGGCTCCGGTTGAAGCACAGCCCGAACCGGTTGTTGCAACGGCCTCTGTCGTTGAAGAGGCGCCGGCACCAACGCCAATCGCACCGGCAGTCGAAACCGTACGTCAGCAGGCGCTGTTCGCAGCCGATACTTCAAATGTGGCATCGGCGAAACCTGTGGCATCGACTCCTGCCAACGGTTCATCGGACAATCTGGACGACGTCTTGCGTGCAGCCGGTCTGGTGCTCGCCTCGACCGACCCTGAAAAACTGCGCGTAGCGCAGGAAGCCGCAGCGCAAGTTGTTGCTCCTGCTCGCGTACCACGTGAGCGCAAACCGCTGCCACCGGTATCGAACGAACCGCTGATTCAAATGGAAACGAAACGATAAGACCCTTCTGCTTTCCTGCACGGAAAGCGAATCGTCCGGTCACAAAAAAGGGAGCCTTCGGGCTCCCTTTTTATTATGGACTCAACTTCTCCTAAACACGCACCGCGGCACTGTCTCGCATCAAGCCGCGATGCGTCCCTGTGTTGCAGCGATTTGCTGCAAGCGCTGAATCGTGTCGGCACAGGCGTGTGCAGCTTCTTTTCCCTTGACCAGAAAATGCTGGAAAAAGAATTGTTGATGTTCGTCGTGTGAATGGAAGTGATGCGGCGTCAGCACGGCGGAAATGACCGGCACTTCCGTTTCCAGCTGTACCTGCATCAGCCCGCTGATCACGGCCTGCGCGACGAATTCGTGACGATAGACGCCGCCATCGACGACCAGCCCCGCGCCGACCACGGCAGCGTAACGGCCGCTCTTTGCCAACAGCTTGGCGTGCAGGGGAATTTCAAATGCACCGGCAACTTCAAAGAAATCGATCGCTTCTTCGCTGTAACCGCGCGCGGCCATTTCCGCGATGAATGCGATACGACACTGGTCGACAATGTCCTTGTGCCAGCTGGATTGGATGAAGGCGACGCGACGCGATGCCGATTTGGTCTTGATATCGATAGGGTGTTGCATGAAAAAAGCTCCTGTCTGCAAATAGAATTTACAGGGCATATAGGAAGGTCAAGCGGAATGGCAGACGCACAGACGCAGAAGCGCCATGTGTAATGAGTCATCCCGTCCTCTATCATCCGGACTATACCGTCGGCTCCGGAATCACACCGGATCTGCTGACCTTGTCAAAGCAACCTGCAGAAAGCAGATTGAAACTTCGCCAAGCGCTCGCGGGCTGGACATCGAAATGTCATCACCGCCGGTGGGGAATTTCACCCCGCCCCGAGAACGTACCGATGAATTGGCGGCACAACATTCGCCTTCCAGTTCATCGAGAGACGTGAATTTATCACGATTGGAAAATTGCTGCTGACGACGGTTGAATCAAGCGTCGCGCCAAATATCAGTGATCAGGCGTCGTCCAGCAGATCGCCGAGCGGCTCGCCGCCCAGCAGCTGCTGGGCTGTTTCACTTGGCAATGCTTCAACGGATTTCAGCTTGCGCGACATCTGGCGGCTGCGCGTTTCCGCCTGCTCGATGTTCTTGGCAGCGCGCTCGAGCGTCGCCTTCGTCGCCGACAATACTTCGCCGAACTTGCCGAATTCGGTCTTGACCGCACCCAGCACCTGCCACACTTCCGACGAACGTTTTTCCAGTGCCAGTGTGCGGAATCCCATCTGCAAGCTGTTCAGCAACGCCGACAGTGTCGATGGTCCTGCGATGCTGACGCGATGCGTACGCTGCAAATCATCCGCAAGACCGGGGCGTCGCATGACTTCGGCATACAAACCTTCGGTCGGCAAAAAGAGAATCGCAAAATCGGTCGTCAACGGCGGCGACAGATATTTTTCTGCAATCTTCTTCGCTTCACCGCGAATAACCATTTCCAGCTCACGCCCTGCCACGGCGACGCCGTCCACGTCCGCCAGATCGGCCGCCTCGGCCAGACGTTCGTACTGCTCCTTCGGAAATTTCGCATCGATCGGCATCCAGACTTGCGTCTCATCCTTGCCCGGCAAGCGAACGGCAAACTCGACACGTGCGCCCGAATTGGGAATCGTCTCGACATTCTTTGCGTACTGATCCGGCGTCAGCACCTGTTCCAGCAGCATTTCCAGCTGGACCTCGCCCCAGGTGCCGCGCGTCTTGACATTCGTCAGCACGCGCTTCAGATCGCCGACGCCGATTGCAAGCTGCTGCATTTCGCCCAGTCCCTGATGCACCTTTTCCAGCCGGTCGGAAACCAGCTTGAACGATTCACCGAGTCGTTGCTCCAGCGTCGCATGCAACTTTTCATCAACGGTCTTGCGCATCTCTTCCAGCCGCGTCCCGTTATCGGTCTGCAGGTCCTTGATCTTTGCTTCCAGCGTTGCACGTACTTCAGCCATCCGTTGCGCATTCGATTCGGTCAATGCAGCCAGCGTCTGGTTCAACGTATCGCCGAAACGCTTCAATGCAACCGCCTGCTCTTCGCGCCCGGTTTGCGCCTGCTGCCCGATTGCCTGCCGCATCGCTTCCAGTTGCTGTGCATTGGCCTCGTTCAGTTTCGCGAGTTGCTGCGCAAACGAATCGATCTGACTGTTTTGCAAGGTCGCAACACTGGTCAATTGTGTCGTCAGCGCCTGCTGGAACTGCATGAAATTACTGCCCAGTTCCTGTCGCGTTGCCTGTGCCGTCGACTGCACCTGCTCGCGCAGTTCGCGCTCTACCCGTTCGCTCCCCTGCTGCTGGCCACGTTGCAATTCGCTTTGCAGTTGCATCAACTGCGGTGCAATGTCGATGTCGCGCTTGCGCATGATTGCAACGATCTGCAGTGCCACGATAACGATCGCAACAATCAGAAGCAGGATGAATTGGAGTTGTGTCATGGGCAGCCCGAAACAAGGTGGGAAGGCGTATGGATTCCATCCATCCGCAAGCAAATCAGTCGTGCATCAATGCACAGATCAACCATGCGTATTGCGCATCCAGTCAGCCGTTTCGGCGAACGCTTTTTGCAGATGCGCCTGCAATGCAGGATCGATTTCGACTTCCTGCATTGCCTGATTCATGCAGTGCAACCATTGATCACGCTCGCTGGTGCCAATCGCATACGGTAGATGCCGTGCGCGCAATCGCGGATGGCCGAAGCGTTCGATGAAAAGGTTCGGTCCGCCGGTCCAGCCGGAGAGAAACCAGAACAGTTTGTCGCGCGATCCTTCCAACGTGGTCGGATGCAATGCGCGTATACCGGCGTATCCGTGCTCCAGATCCATCAGATCGTAAAAACGATCGACCAGACCGCGCAATTTCTCTTCGCCACCGATCAATTCGTACAATGTGGGTTGCGGATTTTCTTCAGTATTCATAGTCCGCAATGATAACGCATCGTGCCTGTACACCTGTAGCGTACCCTGCGGCTCTCTCATCCTCGGGAACTCGACGGCGACATGTGGCTCTACGATTCAACAGCAATCGTCATGGAGCAACACGATGTCTTTCGGCAAGCGCAGCAAAAAAACTCTTCATCCCCTCTTCCTTCTGTTTTCTGTGCCCGCGTTATTCGCTCCGTTCTGCGCACATGCCGCCATCGTCACGCTGAACAATGGCGATCAGATCACCGGCGAACTGAAGCAGTTGAGCGATGGCGTACTGACGTTCAAATCCGGCGTCTTCGGTGAAGTAAAAATTCCCTGGGGCAATGTCAGCAAGCTGATATCGGACGACGGCACACGCGTGCAATTACACAATGGCTCGGTCGTTGAAGGCCAGATATCGCTGGATGCCGGAGGAAGCGTCGCATTCGACGATGCACAGCCATCGCAACCGCAAATGCTTGCAAGGCAGGATATCGCGGCGCTGAATCCACCCGTCTTCGATGGTTCGACAAAATACTCCGGCAAGTTCGATCTGGGCGGCGCCTTCAATCGCGGCAATTCCCACGACGATCAACTGCATACCAGCGGCGAATTCGTGGCGCGACAGCCGGAAGACCGTTACACGCTCAACTGGGAAATCAACGAAGCCAAATCAGCCGGTGTAAAGACCACATCGAATCGCCGGCTGCTGGGCCAATACGACATGTTCCTCGATCCGAAAAACTATCTGTTCGTGAATGCGAAAGCAGAACGGGATGAACTGGCTGGCCTGAATCTGCGCAGCGGTGTCGGCGCCGGTTATGGCCGGCAATTCATCGATACGGATGTAACCAGATTGTCAGGTGAAAGCAGCCTGAACTACATCCGCGAAGATTACGATATTTCGCCGGACGATTCCTTCCCGACGTTGGGGCTGGGCTTCAAGTACGAACAGAAATTCTTCGATCAGAAGCTGGTGTATTTCAACAACTTCAATCTCGACAAGAATCTGCAGGATCGGAGTGACGTCCTGATTCGCAATCGCATGGGTATTCGCGTACCGATCGCCAGCGGCATCAACCTGAGCACGCAGTTCAACCTCGACTACGATAACGAACCGGAAGTCGGCAAAAAGAAAACCGATACCGCATTGATCTTCAGTGTGGGCTACGCGTTCTAACGAATGCACAGCCCATGCTCTTGGTTCAGGCTTCGCGCAACGTCTGCAAAGGCGGCTGGTTCAACACGTGACGCAAACCGACCCAGCCACCAATGAATGCGCAGGTCGCGCCGATGGCAAATCCGGCCAGCCAGACTACCGGACTGAACACCCAGGCAAAATCGAAAACAAAATAAGCCAAGCTCCATCCGACTGCCGTCGCGCCTGTCGCTGCAAGCAAGCCGGCCAGCCCGCCGACCAGCGCGAATTCGATCCACTGCGAACGCGACAGCTGCCGGCGCGTCGCCCCCAACGCGCGCAACAATCCCGCTTCTCGCCGACGCTCATCCTGCGAACTGACCAGTGCTGCGTACAGCACCAGCATGCCGGACGCGAGCGTGAAGAGGAACAGGAACTCGACTGCCGCCACAACCTGATCGATGACCTCCTGAATCTGGCTGAGTACGCTGCCGATATCGACCACTGTCAGATTCGGGAAATCGCGCGTCAGCCGGTTATCCAGCTCTGCGTGCGCCGGTTGCAGATTGAACGCGGTAATCCACGTTTGCGGCATATCCTGCATGGC
Organism: Oxalicibacterium sp.; assembly: GCF_035565035.1. GTDB lineage: Bacteria > Pseudomonadota > Gammaproteobacteria > Burkholderiales > Burkholderiaceae_D > Oxalicibacterium. The sequence goes on from NZ_DATMTD010000095.1 coordinate 35,288, forward strand.
AGCAGGATTGATGATGACAAAGAAATTCACACGCATCGATCCCCATTCCAGCTTGCGCAGACTGGTGATCGGCACATCAACCGTTTCACCGGCGATGTCGAACTTCAGCTTGTCGCCCAGCTTCAGATTGAGCGTTTTCGCGAGTCCTTCCTCGACCGACGCTTCCGGTTTGCCATTGTCATACCAGCGACCGCCGACAATCTCGTTCCCTTCCGGCACATCCATCATGGTCGACAGATTGAATTCGCGATCCACCAGGCGTTTCGCACGATCCTCGATAAACGATTCGCCATTGATTGCCACATCGTTGATTGCCAGCAAACGGCCCCGAATCATGGGATAAAGCTGTACATCGCGAATCTCGCTCTGTGCAAGACGCGCCTCGATCTGCGCTTTTTGATCGGGTTGAATGTTGATGACAAAACGATTCGGTGCATCGGGCGGCGTCGCCTTGCGCCACGCGTCGATCAGATCGCCGCGAATGACCGTCAGCAGCAGCAACGCCATCAGGCCCAATGCCAATGCCACGATCTGCACGACAGTCGCACCAGGGCGCCGTTGCAAGGCCGTCAGTGCGAAACGCCAGTTCGGATGTGTTGCCGCACCACGCAGCGATTGCAGGGATTTCAATGCCAGCCAGCTGATCAGCGCAAAACCGCCCAGTCCGCCGAGAAACCCGGCTGCGGTCAGCAGACCCAGTTTCACATTGCCTGCCTGCCACAACAACAGTCCTACAAAAGTCAGCAAACCCAACAAATACGTCGCTACCGTCATCGGCTGCGGCATGTCCTGTTCACGACGAATCACACGGTTATGCGGCACGTTACGCAATTGCAGAATGGGTGGAATTGCAAAACCGATCAGCAGCAGCATGCCGGTTGCAATCGCCTGCGCGGCAGGAATGAATGAACTCGGCGGCAGTTCGTTCGTCACCAATCGACCGAGCCATTCGATCAGCACAAAATGCGCACCGAACCCGATTGCTGCACCGATCGCACTGCCGACCAGGCCGACGATCAGGAACTCGATCAGATACAACGCCGTCACCTGATTCTGCGTCATGCCGAGGCAGCGCAGCATCGCGCAGGCATTCACGTGTCGCAGCATGAAGCGGCGCGCAGCCATCGCAACGGCAACCGCCGCCAGCATTGCCGACAGCAAACCCACCAGCGACAGGAATTGCTCGGCACGCTCGAGCGTTGCACGCATTTCCGGACGGCCGGATTCCAGCGACTCGGTGCGCATGCCGCGAATGTTCTGTTTTTCGATACGCTCCTGCACCATGCGATCAAAATCACCAATTGCGTCAGTCGGTCCGGCGACCAGCAAACGGTAACTGACACGCGAGCCGAACTGAACCAGATTGGTTGCCGCCAGATCGCTTTGCGCCAGCATGACGCGCGGCGCAAAATTCATGAAGCCGGCGCCACGATCCGGTTCGAACGTAATGACTTTTGCAATCGTGAACGTCTTGTCGCCCAGTCGCAACGGACTGCCGACGGTCACGCTCAAACTGTCCAGGATTGCGGCATCGACCCAGACCGTTCCGGCAGCCGGAATACCATCGGCGACCACACCCTTGCCCGTCGACGAGTCGGACACCTTGACCTTGCCCCGCAGCGGATAACCGGCACTGACGGCTTTGATCGACGCCAATCGGGAGAGACTCTTCTCGCCCTCTCCGGCGATCGCCATGCTTGGAAAAACAGCGGTATCGGCGACTTGCAGCCCGCGATTCCTCGCATCGTCGCGCAACGATGCAGAAATCGGCTCGTCGGCACGAATGACCATGTCGGCGCCAAGCAACTGATGCGCGTCGCGGTTCAATCCCGTGCGCATGCGATCGACGAAAAAGCCGACCGATGACAATGCCGCCACTGCAACAATCAATGCAACCAGCAAAAACCGCAATTCGCCGGCGCGCCAGTCTCGTTGCGTCATGCGTAAGGATTGAACAAGCATTGCCGTCTTTCTGAAAAGCCGCCGCACGAAGCCATGCGGCAAAGGATTGGAAAGGAAGTCCGTAATGTGGCGCATCCTGCCGCCATGCGCGAATTGCGCTTTATTCTACGTGGAAGTCGGCATGCGCTCATGCAACCTTTGCACAGCGGCATCAACGGGAATTTTCAACCTGTATTCCGGTCAACGCATCAAGCGTCGAAAATTGTAGACTGGACGCACCAATACATCGGCACATCTGGAGGGAAGACTGATGACATTCGCGAAAAACCAGTTCGGCATACCGCAGTATCCGCATGACGATGCACGCCGGCTGTTTGTTCTTGCCGGCGCAATCGATCTGCTGGAACGTCCGACGCCGACCGCCATCGACGATCTGACCGGCATCGACAAAAGCGTCGTCGATGCAGAAGTCGAAAAATTGCGGGAACAATACGGTATGGTGATTCACAAGTTCGGCGATGTTTACCGGATCGAATCATGGGGCGATATCCTGACCCGCGAAGGCGTCACCAAAGTGATGAAGCCGGACGAATAATCCTGCCGCTTCTATGCGCTATGCGGCACGCCGCCGGCTTGCGTCATTCTTTGCCACGACCACGACCGGGAGTTTCTTTTTCTCCAGCATGTTCAACAGCATTGCTTCTTCCGGCGACAGGGCATCGCTGAAAATCGTTTTGGCGACGACTTTCTGCAACGTGCCATCCATGTACGCCTCGATCACGCGCGGATGTACATAACATTTACGACAGATCGCCGGGGTATTGCCCAATCTCTGCGCAACGGCGGCAATGGCCTGGACGACATTCCTTTTTCCCTCGGTTTCAGAACCGCACGGCTCGCAGTCGCGCAATGCCATTGCGGCCAATACCGTGCCCGCCCATGTACGGAAATCCTTTGCCGTGTAATCCTGGCCGGTCAACTCGCGCAGATAATCATTGACGTCGTTCGAACAGATTGCGTGTCGCTGTCCCTCTTCGTCTACATATTGAAACAGTTCCTGCCCCGGCAAGTCGCGCGTGCGCATGATAATCCGGGCCAGCCTTCTATCCTGCAAACGGATCGAATGTCGAACGCCGCTTTTCCCGCGAAATTCAAAACGAATCTGCGTGCCGTCAACACGCACATGCTTTTTGCGTAATGTGGTCATCCCGTACGAATCGTTATCGCGCGCATATTCGCGGTTGCCGATGCGCATCAGCGTTGCCTGCAGCAAGTAAACAATGGCGGCCAATACCTTCTCTCGCGGCAATCCCTGCAATGACAGGGCTTTATCGATACGAGCGCGAATCGTTGGCAACGCCTGGCCGAAATCAAGCATGCGCTCGTACTTCGCTTCGTCGCGCACGTTGCGCCACTGAGGATGATAGCGATACTGCTTGCGTCCTTTTGCATCGCGTCCGGTGGCCTGCAAATGACCGTTGCGCCAACGGCAGATCCAGACATCCGTCCATGCAGGCGGAATGGCCAATGAGCGAATTCGCGCCAGCTCGGCCTCGTCACGTATCGGCGTACCGTCATTATCGATATAGCAAAATGCCTGTCGCGTTTTCTTGCGCGTAATTCCCGGTGTGCGATCGTCGACATAACGCAGTCCCGCCGCGCGCGCATCTTGCGGCGCAGAAGTTTCGACTTCGTTCGTATTTTGTTCTTTCGACGCAGCTCGATCCATGGAATAGCCCTCGACAATGGCGAACGAAGACGGCAATCATGCGTATGCCGGCCGGTCCGTGGTCAGACATCGTACGACCTATCCTCGCAACGAACAGTCAGAAAAGAACGCGATGCCGCGTCGGAAGAAGCTCACAGAGGTGGACGGACTGCACAAAAGGCGGAGGAGTCAGGCAACGTCGGCCATTAACGGCCGATCTTTTTCACCTTGGGATGCGGAGAACCTGACCACGTCAACTCATACACCGGGCCGCGCCTGACATTGCCGACCAGTGCCGGGCGAAAACAGGCGAGATTGGTCCCGCCTGCATGCCGCACACTCGGGTATACGATGCCGAGCGAACCCTCTTCCAGCAACTGCACAGCCAATCGTTGCGATGCGACATAACTGTCCGGCGCCAGGCATTTGGCATAGCGCGCTGCGTTGCGCAAATCGTGGAATTCACTGTTGAAATCGGCCAGTAAAGTCTGGTAACGCACGCTGTCGTCAAACCGATCGATTTCGTAGTACTCGACTGTTTTGTGAAAGATGACTTCGTCCAGCGCCGTATCGATATCAAAGCCGCAATACCATGAGCCACGCTCATCATTATTGAACCGGCTTCCTTCAGGTCGTGCATAGGTAAATGCAGCATTGATCATGCGAAAGTTCGGCACGCCGAATACCAGTTCATCCACGCCGATGCCGCTTGCGCGGCCATGTTCCGCGATCAGGCGATCGTTGGTTGCATTGTCGAGTTCAAAGATGTCGGCCAGATGATCGTTATCTTCCGCAAGGGGCACAAGTACGGAATCTTCCCGATCCACAAAGCGCGAGGGAATCAGCCTGCAGGTATCGAACTGTTGCAACCGCACCAGTGGCGGAGCCGCCATCAAATGCCTCCGCGTCGTGCGTCCAGCAACTTGCGCACGGTCTGCATCGCCAGCAGCCCGCCTGCCTGCATGTACGCCAGCGGTGTCTGACCGGAGAAAATGACGTTTCGATTCGGCAGCGCAATCCACTCATCAGCCAGCTTGTCGCCATGCAAAATGTGCAGCGCCTTGTAAATACCGATCAGGTAGGAAATACGCGTGATGCGATCGACTTCGAGAACACGCTCCGGATTCTTCTTCCATTCGTAGAATGCACTGCTCGACAGTCCACCAAGCAGTTCCCGAGCATCTTCATCGCGTAATTTCCATGCTGTCGCCAGACGAAAGAATCCCTTCAGCGCCGAACGCGACAGGCGCTCCCGCTCCGATTTGGCATTCAGATCGACCAGCGCAGCTGGTTCGAATCGGCTTTTTGGATAGGCGTAGGCGGTATTCGTGGTCATCAGAATTTGCTCCGGTTATGGACATAATATACTCCATTTTCGGAAAATCAAGATATACGTCCCAAATCCGCAAGCGACAGGAGTCGACCGGATCACTGCAGTGCACCGTCTCTCGTCCGAATCGCACTGGTCAGTGCCCCATCTTCTGCCATGACCGCTGCGTAGTCGGCGGCGGCCTTGTGCGCCTCTTCTGCGGCTTTCCACTGTCCCGGCACAATCACCACGACCGGCGGGTCGCATGGTTGTCCGCCCTCCCGTGCGTGAACATGAAAGATTCCGCTGAATATACCGGTGCGTACCAACCGCGCTTCGGTGGAAATTGCATAGCCGGCGATAAGGACCGTGTCGTTCATCATGAGTGGCCGTTTACGATTAGGCGCAAATACAACAGATCCCGTGCTTCATTGACCATCGCTCAATTTGTCATCGATATAACGTTTTCCTTGTTGCAGTGCGTGTGATGCGGCAGCGTCCGCCGAATCGAAATCGACGCCTACAACGCTGACGCTGATCGTCGGAATTCCATGTCGAGCAATATGAAAACTGCCGACCCACTTGCCTGTGTCGTGCTTTTCACCAGTGCCATGCACGGAATAACCGCGGTGCTGCTCAAGATCGGTGTGACTCATACTTTTTTCTCCCTCGATTTTTCAGAAGCAAAAAATTAATACCGCAGAATTCAGGCGCGTGCATTTAACGTGCTTCCGTCATGTCATTCCATCATGCTGCATCTTTTACGATGATGAAAGAAGATAAAAGTTCGATTTGGCAATGTTGTCGCGTACCCCATATTTTTGGTAGTTCAAGAAAATCAAAGGAAGAAAAACTTTCAGACAGCTGTCCTTCAAAAGTAAAATTTGCGATATTTCCCGTGAGAATTATCGTCATCGCCTGTGATGTCGTTGATCACCACTTCATAAAATAACCGGTCGAAGATCACGCGCATCGCTTCGATTAGGCCGTATGCACACGGTCTGAAATCCGACATCCAAAAGAACTCGACAAACCAAGGGAGGATAAATGTTCGCAAACATGAGAGTAGGCACAAAGCTGGGACTGGGTTTTGGCATTACCGTTTTGCTGACATTGGCAATTGCGGCATTTGCATTGATGCAAATAAACCGGATCCATGACGTGATCAGCGAGCAGGACCAGATACGCAGCCAGAAGCTTGAAAAACTGTATGTTGCCCGCGAGGCGCTCGGGCAGACAGGCCTTGCCGCACGCAATGCCTATGTCTTCACCGATGAAGGCGCCGCCAGAAAAGAACTGGATCTCGTCGATCAGCAAAAGGCCATCTATCTGGATGCACTGGACAAGATGACGCCGCTGTTCAAAGGCGATGCCGATTTCGACAAGGTCAGCAAGGGATTGCTCGCAATGGCCAACGAACTGCAACGCCCGCGCAAGTACCGCGAATCCGGCAAGATGGAAGAATACGGTCTCTTCCTCGTCAACGAATGCAGCCCGTTGCGTCGCCAGATCGTGCAGGACATGGAAAAGGTCATCCAGTCCGTGCAGCAATTGGTCGAAGCCAAAACCAGGGAGTCCGATCAGACCACTACTCAGTCGATCACCATTGTTCTGACCATTTCCGCCATCACACTGCTGCTCAGCATTGCTCTCGGATTTTTCATCACGCGCGCCATTACCAAACCGCTGCACCAGGCCGTCCGCGTCGCGCAGACCGTTGCCGGCGGCGATCTTACCAGCCGCATCGAAACCTCTTCCAAAGATGAAACCGGCCAGTTGCTGCAGGCGTTGAAAGCCATGAACGACAGCCTGGTTCGCATCGTCGGCGAAGTGCGTGGCGGCACGGAAGCTATCGCCACAGCCTCCAACGAGATCGCCAGCGGTAACCTCGACCTGTCTGCACGCACAGAACAACAAGCCGGTTCGCTGGAAGAAACCGCATCGTCAATGGAAGAACTGACCAGTACCGTCAAACAGAATGCAGAGAATGCTCGTCAGGCCAGCTCGCTGTCCGTTTCGGCCTCGGAAGTCGCCGTCAAGGGTGGCGAAGTGGTCGGCCAGGTTGTCGACACGATGAGCGCCATCAACGAATCCGCGAAGAAAATCACGGACATCATCGGCGTCATCGACGGCATCGCCTTCCAGACCAATATCCTTGCGCTGAATGCTGCAGTCGAAGCCGCGCGCGCCGGCGAGCAGGGACGCGGTTTTGCTGTGGTGGCAAGCGAAGTGCGCAGTCTGGCGCAACGATCGGCTGCGGCCGCAAAGGAAATCAAGACCCTCATCGACGATTCGACCAGCAAGGTCGACGTTGGCAGCAAGCTGGTGGAACAAGCCGGAGCGACGATGGACGAGGTGGTTAACAGCGTCAAGCGCGTTACCGATATCGTGTCGGAGATTTCCGCAGCCAGCCACGAACAAAGCGCCGGCATCGAGCAGGTCAACGAGGCGATTGCGCAGATGGATCAGGTCACGCAGCAAAACGCTGCATTGGTGGAACAGGCTGCTGCTGCAGCCGGCTCGATGAACGAACAGGCCGGCAAACTGGAACGCACAGTCAGCATTTTCAAACTGGATGGCATGAGCGTGGCCCGCCAGCTCTCTGGGCCTGCGTCGACTTCAATGACAACAGCAAAACCGACGGCCATTGCCACCGCGTCCCCGGCGAAAAAACACCACATTGCACCGCCTGCCCGTCCCAAAGTGGACAAGGATGCGACACCGGCAGGCGATGATTGGGAACAGTTTTAACTGCTCGCCGATAAAAAACGCTCTCGACAAAAACTTCTGTCGAGAGCGAATCATGCAGCGATTGTTCAATCGCCTGTCTTACATTACGACTGGCTTTTCCTGATGCCTAGCCGCCGTGAAAGCCCTTCAGAATATCTCTCTTCGGCTTGTTGGGATCAACGGTTGAATCGTTGGTCCGTTCGGACGAATCAAGCTTGCGACTTTCCCTGCTCATGTCGCGAAAGCGCGCTTTTGCGCCGGCCGGTGGATTGGGCGCAGGATTATTCAAATCCGCGACGCCAGCGCTCCATCCCTGCGTTACTTCACCCTTCAAATCATCGCAATTCGTGAAGCCGACACGATTATCAAATAGTGGCTCGTTCTTTTCAGCAGCGACCTCGTTCCCCAGTTCATAACTATCATGCACGGCCTGGGATTCCGCATGATTTTTATACATATCGGAAACTTCCCCAACATCCACTTCTTCGATGTCGTGGTGAATGGATGAATGATTTACTTGCGCGACGCCAACAGGTTTAT
>NZ_DATMTD010000096.1:0-4191 GCF_035565035.1 Oxalicibacterium sp.
ATTCATTAGGTGCAAGACAGGTTTGCCGAGAGGCGTGAACAACCAGATCACGAAACAGCAATGCAGGAAAACGGTTGCCCAATAGACTTCCTGAAACGATCGCTTGCTCGATTTATGACGGAACATGCGCTGCGCAAGCAATGCCCCAGGCCAGCCACCCAGCAACGACAATAAATGCAAAGTGCGCTCCGGCCTGCGCTGCGCAGCTTTGCGCGCAGCTTCCTTGTCGAACAGATACAGAAACCATGTGATCACATTGAGCATGGCGTAAAAGACCGGGACTTTCCAATGCAGAAAACCGAGAACCGACAGCGCTACGATCAGGACGACAAACGCCAGTGCAAAATAGAGTGGCAAGGATGTTTCACGCCTGACAGATGCACGTTGTCCGCCCTGTCCTGAAAATTCGACATGCGCTGCCTGTACACGTCCCTTGCGATCGACAGCATGCACGTACGTAACGCTATCATTGAGAACAGGGCGACGCCTGCGTGTGGAAAATGACTTGATATGCAGGAAGAGTCGTTGGCCATCGCCATTTTGCGTGATGAAACCAAAACCCTGCTCATCGCGCCACTCCGTAATTTTTCCTTGATAACGGAGGGTGCTCACAGAAAAACCGGTTCCGGTTCAAGCAGCACATCAAAACGCTGTGCAACATCCGACTGGATCGCAGCGGCAAGTTTCGCGATGTCCTGTCCGCTCGCACCACCGCGATTGACCAATACCAGCGCTTGGTTCTCATAGACGCCGGCTGCACCGGCAGTTTTACCTTTCCAGCCGCATTGATCGATCAACCAGCCGGCTGCCAGTTTGACACTACCGTCCGGTTGCGCATGGTTCACCAGTTGCGGATAACGCTGCAGCAAGGCATCGCGCTTCTCAATGGTGACCACGGGGTTCTTGAAGAAGCTGCCTGCATTGCCGACGACAGCCGGGTTCGGTAGCTTGCGGGTACGAATCGCAATCACCGCATCGCTGATTTGCCTGGCTGTCGGCTCGCTGATGCTGCCTGCCGCAAGTTCCTGTGCAACATCTGCATAGCGAATGTTCGGTTGCCAGTTCTTCGGCAAAGCGAACGTGACATTCAGTACCACCGCACGATCGCGCAACTCGTGCTTGAAAATGCTGTCGCGATAGCCGAAAGCACATTCGGTCTTGTTGAGTACGCGCGTTTGACCTGTTTCAAAATCGAACATCGTCAATGAATGAAAGCGATCCTTGATTTCGACTCCGTAGGCACCAATATTCTGGATCGGTGCAGCACCCACACTGCCTGGAATCAGCGACAGATTCTCCAGTCCGCCCAGATCATGATCCAGCGTCCACTGCACAAATTCGTGCCAGCTTTCGCCCGCTGCCGCGCGTACATAGGTTGCATCGTCATCTTCAGCGACAATTTGCACCCCTTTTGACTGCATATGCAGGACCAGCCCCGGGAAATCCTGCGTCAGCAGAATATTGGAACCTCCGCCAAGGATAAGCCGCGGCATCGCGGTCAAAGCGGCAACGTTTCGGACCTCTTCCAATGCGGAAACGCAGCTCACGGACAAATAGGCGCGCGCGCAGGCATCCACGCCAAAGGTATTGAGGCTGCGTAGCGAAAAATCGGTTTGGATTGGTAGGGAAACGGCCATAACCGGCGATTATAATCGCCCGCCTAGCCACCCGGTTTTTTGTCCGCTAGAATGACCCGCTGACCGGATTACCGGACGTCGACACACCATGTCGACGACGCATCCTGCAAGAACAAATACCGTAAAGGAAAAAAACATGCCCTCTTTCGATACCGTCTCCGAAGCCAACATGGTCGAAGTCAAGAATGCTGTCGATCAGGCCGGCAAGGAAATCTCCACTCGCTTCGACTTCAAGGGAAGCGATGCCCGCGTCGAACAAAAAGATCGCGACCTGACAGCGTATGCGGATTCGGAATTCCAGCTCAATCAGGTTCTGGACGTATTGACCGGCAAACTGGTCAAGCGCAATGTGGACGTACGCTTTCTCGATCGCGGCAAGATCGAAAAAATCGGTGGTGACAAGGTCAAGCAAGTCATCAAGATCAAGAACGGCATCGAAAGCGAAGATGCCAAGAAAATCGTTCGTGTCATCAAGGACAGCAAGATGAAAGTGCAAGCCAGCATTCAAGGCGATGCGGTGCGGGTGACCGGCGCGAAGCGCGACGATCTTCAGGCCGCGATGGCGATGCTGAGGAAGGAAGTCAAGGATCTGCCACTCGAATTCAACAACTTCCGTGACTGATTGAGCGTGATCGCCGCAATGTTGGCAGACCGCTGTTTATCCGATTGAAGCAACCCCTCCGCTCCTTGTGGAATCCGCCAATGAACATTCGATTGCTAGCCTCCGGTTTGTGCTTCGCTGCGCTTCAAGCGCAGGCAGCAGATATCAGCGTCATCGGCGTCTTCCCTGACAAGGCAGTACTGGTCATTGATGGCGGTTCGCCGAAAACCTATTCAGTCGGCAATACTGTCACGACGGGCATCAAGCTGGTTTCCGTCAACAAGAACGGCGCTGTCTTCGACGCCAATGGCAAGAAACAGGCTATCGATCTCGGCGAACACATCAATCGCATTACGCCATCCGGTATCACCTCCGTGACATTACAGGCTGACGGCCGTGGCCATTTCATTGTGCAAGGCCAGATCAATGGCGGGACGATGCGCATGCTCGTCGATACCGGTGCGTCGTTGATTGCACTGTCGGCGGCCGATGCAAAACGGCTGGGCATCGACTATACAAAAGGAAGTCCGATTTATATCAACACCGCCAACGGCACAGTCCGTGGTTACAAGGTCAAGCTGGACTCCGTGAAAGTCGGCGACATCGTTCTGAATCAGGTCGACGGCGTCGTGCAGGACAGCGGCCTGACCTTTGCACTGCTCGGCATGTCCTTCCTTAATCGAACGGAAATGCGCCGCGACGGCGAACAGATGGTATTGACGAAGCGATTTTAAAAGCGACAACAATAAAAAAGCACCGACATATCGGTGCTTTTTTATTTCTACAGCCGATCATTCAGTCAGGCATCCGGATCCTTGACATGCCGACGCTGCTTGACCGCTTCCGCCAGACCTTCCAGCACGTCCAGGCTGTCTTCCCAGTTGATGCAACCATCCGTTACCGACTGACCGTAGGTCAGTTCCTTGCCCGGGATCAGATCCTGACGACCGGCGACCAGATGCGATTCGACCATCACGCCGACGATGCGCGTGTCGCCACCCGCAACCTGCTTTGCGATGTCGGCACAGACCGGAATCTGGTTCTCCGGCTTCTTCGAACTGTTGGCGTGCGAGGTATCAATCATCAGACGCGATGCGAGGCCGTTGGCTGCGATGTCCTTGCATGCCTGTTCGACACTGGCTGCATCGTAGTTCGGCGTCTTGCCGCCGCGCAGGATGATGTGGCAATCCTCGTTGCCCAGCGTGGAAACGATGGCGGAGTGGCCACCCTTCGTCACCGAGAGGAAATGGTGCGGTTGCGATGCAGCCTTGATCGCATCGACGGCGATCTTGACGTTGCCGTCGGTGCCGTTCTTGAAACCAACCGGACATGACAAACCTGATGCCAGCTCGCGATGCACCTGCGATTCCGTCGTGCGTGCGCCGATCGCGCCCCAGCTGATCAGGTCGGCGATGTATTGCGGACTGATCACGTCGAGGAATTCGGTGCCTGCAGGCAGACCGAGTTCATTGATGTTCAGCAGCAGTTCGCGCGCCGTACGCAAACCATCGTTGATACGGAAACTGTTGTCCATGTAAGGATCGTTGATCAGACCTTTCCAGCCGACCGTCGTGCGCGGTTTTTCGAAATAGACGCGCATGATGATTTCCAGCTCGCCGGCGTGACGCTCGCGCTCCTTGATCAGGCGATTCGCATATTCCATCGCCGCCTTGGTATCGTGAATCGAGCACGGGCCGATCACGACCATCAGGCGATCGTCCTGACCGTGCAGAATACGATGCAATGCATGACGCGCATCCGATGCAGTCGTGGCTGCCTTTTCAGAGCAACCGAACTCGCGAATCAGATGCGATGGCGGTACCAGTTCTTTCATTTCCTTAATCCGTAAATCGTCTGTGCGAGGCATGTTTTTCTCCAGTCAGAATCTTTGCTGTCAAATAAAAAACCGCCATCGCGGCGGTTTTTTAAAGAATTTCGGTTTGGGCTTTTTTA